>NZ_JAQZAA010000085.1:0-113806 GCF_028640875.1 Pseudomonas sp. SBT1-2
GAATGGCGTACGGTTACCGGGATAGCGAATTCTTTTTCATGAAGATCAAGAGCGTCTTTCCCGGTAATCCGTGAAGAACCTTTTTTATTGCCCGGCTAAAAGGGGCCCTACTCGGCCGCCGAAACACTTTCCAGGCGATAGCCATAACCATAGATGGTCAGCAGCTGCCAGCCACGATCCGCGGTCAGCCCCAGCTTGTTGCGCAGGCGGTAGATGTGGGTGTCCAGGGGGCGGGAGGAGACGATTTCCTCATGGGTCCAGAAACGCTCATAAAGGTATTCCCGGGATAGCGGCCGACCCAGGTTGGCGAACAGGCAGCGGGCCAGGCGGTATTCGCGTTCGGTGAGGCTGATCGGGTTGCCGGCGCGGGTCACGGTCAGCTCGGCGTCGTCGAAGGCCAGGTCGTTGAAGGTCTGTACCTCGACGGCCGCCGAGCGCTGCAAGCCGTGGCGACGCAGGACAGCGGTCACCCGTGCCTTGAGTTCGTTGGGGCGGAAAGGTTTGCTCACATAGTCGTCGGCCCCGGTATTCAGGGCCTGGACGATATCGCTCTCGGCATCGCGGCTGGTGAGCATGATGGCCGCCGGTGGCGCCTCCATGTGCTCGCGGGTCCAGCGCAGCAACGAGAGTCCGCTGAGGTCCGGCAGCTGCCAGTCGAGAATCAGCAGGTCGAAGGTTTCGCGCCGCAGCTGCCGCAGCAGGTCCTCGCCACGCTCGAAGCTGTGCAGCGTCCATGGTTGTTCCCCGGGGCCGGGGATCTGTCGCAGTGTCTGTTCCACCCGCGCCAGTTCGGCGGGCTCGTCATCCAGTATTGCGACACGCATGCGGGGCAGTTCCTTTTATCGCGAGAGAATGCTGATGGCTTTATTTGAGGCCTTTCCTGGCGCTGAGTTTAGGCTGATCAGACGAATCTGAACAATTGTGGCGAATTGCTCTGGTTCACACCTTTGCTCGGTACGCTGATGTCATATAGCCGGTAGCCGACAGGAGCACTGTCCATCCGGCCTGCATTCGTTGCAGAACGATACCGGCTCGAACGTGCAAGGAAAAGAACTATGGGGAACATCCTGGGGAAGGGGCGGTTGCTCTACGCAGGCATTGCGCAGGCAGCGGACCTGGCTCGATTTACCACTCTGATGCTCGCGGCTTGCCTGAGCCTGGGGTCGACCGCGGAGCAGCCTGCGCTGCCGTCTTCGGACTATGCCTTGCCGGTGCAGCGTTATTTCAGCCCGTCCGTAACCACTATCGGGTTCAGCGACTCCCAGGGCTTCGCCCCGATCAGCGCGCCACAGACACAGACGGCGCAGCCTATGGTCTATCAGGAGCAGCAGCGTTGGGTGTTCTAGATCAGACAATTCTGAACAAATATTGCAAACCGGCCCGGCCTCCACGGCATGCCGGTAAATTCGTAGTCGCTGAGTGGCACACAGGGGCAATCGGAAGTGCTCCGACACAGGGAGTGTCAACCGCCGGATTGGCGGACGTCAGGCCGGGGCTTGTCTTCGGTTTGCAGTACAGGGGAATACAGGGAGTGCCTCCTCAGGACGTAATGCTCCGACACAGGGATGTGTCATCCCTCCTCTCCCGCGCGGCCCCACGGCGCCGCCAGCCAACAAACAATTCCTCATTTTTTATCTGTGAAGGCCTCTGATGAAGACATTCGGCGCTGAGTTTTTCGGTACGTTCTGGTTGGTCCTGGGCGGGTGCGGGAGCGCCGTGCTGGCGGCCGGCGTTCCGCAATTCGGGATCGGTTATCTGGGGGTAGCCCTGGCCTTTGGCCTGAGCGTCCTGACTATGGCTTACGCATTGGGTCCGATTTCCGGGGCTCACCTCAACCCCGCGGTCTCGGTTGGCCTGTGGTTGAGCGGGCGTTTTCCGGGTAGCCGACTGCTGCCTTATATCGTCGCCCAGGTGCTCGGTGGACTCGCCGCAGGTGGCGTACTGTTCCTGATCGCCTCCGGCAAGGTCGGGTTCGACGCTTCGGCGGGCTTCGCAGCCAACGGTTACGGTGAACACTCCCCTGGCGGCTACTCGATGTTCGCTGCGCTGTTGACCGAAGTCGTGCTCACCGCGATGTTCCTCCTGATCATCCTGGGCGCCACCGCCAAGCGCGCGCCAGCCGGTTTTGCCCCGATTGCCATTGGCCTGACGCTGACCCTGATCCACCTGATCAGCATTCCGGTCACCAATACCTCGGTCAACCCTGCTCGCAGCACCGCGGTCGCCTTCTTCGCCGGCGAGTGGGCAGTGTCCCAGCTGTGGCTGTTCTGGGTAGCACCGCTGTTGGGCGCAGGGCTGGGAGCCCTGGCCTATCGGTTGATCTCCATCGAGCGGGACTGACCTGAGCGGGTCGGATGCGCTGATTCGCATCCGGCCGGCATGGAGCCAAACAGCGCAGCCGCTCTTTAGCGGTTGTGCTGTTTGTCCCGTAATGGAATGACCCTGGCCGGCCTTGGTTCAAGAGGTATGGTCAGAACGCTAACAATGCAGTTCTAATGGCACGGACTTCAGAAGAGCGCGACTACGGACCCATGAACCCATGACCTCCTTGCACATCCGCCACCGGGCCATGCTCGTTTCATTTCTGCTCGGCAGCACACTGGCCTTTTCCATGCCGCAGGCTGCCGTCGCCGCGCCCAAGCGCCCTCCCTATATCGATGAAAACCAGCAATGCCGTGGCCAGCCGCTGCCGGCGACGGTCGAGCATCTCACGGGCGAAGCCTGGAAGCTGGATGCCAAGGGCAACCAGGTACCCCTGGAAGAAGGCATGAGCGTCGATGAACTCGAAGGGGTAAAGACCTCGCCTTCGGCATTCGTCAGCCTGTCCCTGGGCGATGGCTCGCTGGTGGTGCTGCCCTCCAGTTCCCAGATCACCCTGCACCTGAACGAAGAACATGCGATCCCCCAGGTCGCGCTCGAACAGGGGCAGATCGAGTCCTATGTCATCAAGCGCCCGAGCGATTACGACCGTTTCCAGATCGTCACGCCGATCGGCGTGCTGGGTGTACGCGGTACGCACTTCCGGGTGCGTAACGACGATCAGCAGTCGCTGGTGGAAGTGCTCAACGGCCAGGTAGCGGTCAACCGCGAAGACGACGAAGCGCCGAAACAGACCAAGGGCAAGAAACGCCCTGTGGATAAACCGGTCGGGCCGGTTCCCGGTGAAGTGCAGGTCATGGCTCGCCAAGGTTTGCGTATCCAGAAAGAAGGCCCGTTGAAGCCAGTCGATCTATTACCTGCGCCGCAGCTGATGGGCCAGGCGGGCCAGACGGGCGATCTGCCGGTCTGGCAGCTGATCATGAAGCCCTTGCCGGGCGCCAAGCGTTACCGGGCCCAGGTGGCGACCGACAAAAGCTTCCTCAATATCAAGCAGGAACAGTTCTCCAGCACGCCGGAAGTCAACTTCAGCGGCCTGGAAGCCTTTTTTTATCATGTCCGCCTTTCTGCTTTCGATGAGCACGGACTCGAAGGAGAGACGGGGGTCTATGACATCTTCTATTACCCCAGGACCACGCGTGTTCAGTAAGTGCGCGGCGGTTTGTCGGTGAGGCGCTGGCGCCGACCCGAGGGCCGGGAGCCGACGCAAGCCCAGCGACTGTTTGGCGGTCTGGTGCGGGAATGGGCATGGGTCAGCCTGATCCTGCTGCCCTTGACCGCCCTGTTGTCGCTGAGCCACGGATTGGCGCTGAATAACCTGCTGTATGACAACCTGCGACGGCTCAGCCCGTTGCCGGTCGATTCACGCCTGCTGATGATCACCATCGACGACTACAGCCTGCAGCAGCTGGGCCAGTGGCCCTGGCCGCGCACCCTGCACGCCGACCTGCTGGATCGGCTGACGGCGGCCAAGGTCCAGGGCGTGCTGTTCGACGTGATCTTCAGCGAACCCGACAGCGTCCCCGAGAACGATCAGCACCTGGCCCAGGCGATCTGCCGCGAAGGCCAGGTATTCCTGCCCCTGCTGCGCGAGAGCGTGGCCCGCTATGGCCAGCCGCTGGGTGAGATCGAACCTGTGGCCCCGTTGAGTCAGTGCGCCAAGGCGGTCGGCCATATCAATGCCGAGGCCGATACCGACGGCACGGTCCGCAGCGTCTATCTGCGCGAAGGCCCACCGCAGGCGCCGAAGGCACAATTGGCCTGGCTGCTTTATCAACAGGCGCACCCGGTGGGCACTGCCCTGTCGATGCCTGGCTCGGACACCGCGCAGATCACCCAGGGCTGGCTGCGCAGCAACGAAATACGCATCCCCTTCATCAGCACCCAGGCCGGGTTCCCCAGTGTTCCCTATGTCAGCGTATTGCGCGGTGAAGTCCCACCGGAGTTGTTGCGTGACAAGCTGATCCTGATCGGCACCACCGCTCCCGGCCTGGGCGACCGTTACGTCACCCCGCAGTCGGCCAGCGTCGGCACCACCCCAGGCATCGAGATCCAGGCCAACCTGCTCAATGGCTTGTTGCAGCAGCGCACCATCGTTGCCCTGGGGCAATGGCCGGCCGCGGCGCTGTCGGTGCTGCTGGTGGCGGCCCTGCTGGGATTGCTGCTGGTACGGCCGCGGCATGCGTTGTGGTTGACCCTGGCCTGCATGGCGGCGGCCCTACTCGGTTCGGCCGGGCTGCTGCGCCTGGGACTGTGGTGGCCGCCGGTGGCCAGTCTGCTGGGGATGCTGCTGGCTTACCTGATCTGGAACTGGCGTCGCCTGAGCGTGATCCTGGCCTACTTTGGCTGGGAGCTGGCGCGCCTGGACAGCGAACCCAAGGTACTGCCCGAACGCCGGCGCACCCAGACCCCCGCCGGGGATGTGCTGCAGGGGCAGATCGTGGCCCTGGAGCAGGCCTTGAGCCGCACCCGCGACACCCGCCGGTTCATTGCCGACGGCCTGGAATACCTGCCGGTGGCCACCCTGATCAGCGATCCGGACGGCCGCGTGTTGCTGGCCAACCGCAACGCCCGTGAAGTGTTTGGCAACGCGCTGATCGGCGAGGACCTGGTCCACCAGTTGGCCGGCCTGGGTTATCCCGGTTTGCAGGACGGGCAACGCCCTGCCCTGTCGCAACTGCAGCCATTGGAATTTCGGGATATCGAACAGCGCAGCCTGCGCGTGGACCTGGCGCCCTTGCTGCCGATCGACAGCGATACGCCGATCGGCTGGCTGCTGAGCCTCACCGACCTGAGCCTCGAGCGGGATGCCGAGCAGCAGCGGGCCACCCTGTTGCGCTTCCTGTCCCATGACCTGCGCGCGCCCCATTCGGCGATCCTGGCCTTGCTCGATGTGCAGCGGCACCAGGGCTCGGGCGATACACGGATCTACAGCCAGATCGAACTGCAGGTGCGTCGCGCCCTGGGGCTCACCGAAGCCTTTGTGCAACTGGCGAAGGCCGAGTCCGAGGCCTATCAGTTCCAGCCGAGCATGTTCGCCATGCTGGTGCTGGATGCATTCGACCAGGCCATGACCATCGCCCAGCTGAAAAACATCCAGCTGGTGCATGACCTCGACGACGACGCCGAAGGCATGGTGCTGGCCGATCAATCCCTGCTGACCCGGGCCTTGTTCAATCTGCTGGAAAACGCCATTAAGTACAGCCCGTCGGGCTCGACCGTCCGGGTGCAAGTCGCTTGCACAGAAGGCTGGCTGACCTGCGATATCACCGACCAGGGCAAAGGCATTGCGGCCGATGAGCTGCCGCAGCTGTTCGTGCAGTACCAGCGCTTCGCCTCGGCCCAGGGCAGCGAAGGCCTGGGGCTGGGGTTGTCGATGGTCAAGGCGGTGGTCGACCGGCATGAAGGGCGGATTGTCTGCCGTAGTGTGGTCGGCCAGGGGACAACCTTCAGCCTGCAATTACCCCTGCTCACGGACTGAATATCGACAGGCGAAAAAAAAACCGGCTCCAGGGCCGGTTTTTTTCGTATCCAGAAAACTTATGCACGTTTTCCGGAGTTTTATGGGTTTATGAAATATGTATATAAATCATCTGCTTACGAATTTTATATAGCGATTATCCATAAAACGGTACACAGGTTATCCACAGAAACTCAGATGGCCATCTTGTCCGGCGCCGCGGCTACCGGAGGCAGCGAACCCATGTCCCGCTGCGCCTGCTCATTCCAGGCTGCGACCCGGTCGTTGAGCTCGGCGATGGCCCGTGGTCCGGAGCCTTCGGCGTACATCGGCGCACCGATCACCACGGTGATGGTGCCGGGGTGCCTGACCCAGCCGGTCTTCGGCCAGTATTTGCCGGCATTGTGCGCGATCGGCAGCACCGGCAAGTCGGCGTTGACCGCCAGGGCGCTGCCGCTGCGGGAGAACTTGCCCATCTGGCCGTAAGGCACCCGGGTACCTTCCGGGAAGATCAGTACCCAGACATTGTCCTTGAGCAGCTCGTCGCCCTTGCTGGCGACCTGCTTGAGCGCGGCCTTGGGGTTGTCGCGATCGATGGCGATCGGACGCAGCATGGCCATGGCCCAGCCGAAGAACGGCACGTACAGCAGTTCACGCTTGAGCACCTGGCTCAGCGGTTCGAAATAGGCCGAGAGAAAGAACGTCTCCCAGGTGCTCTGGTGGTTCGAGACAATCACGCATGGACGCTCGGGGACGTTTTCCGCGCCCTTCACTTCCACGTTGATCTTGAGAAACACCTTGGCCAGCCACAACGCGCAGCGGCACCAATAGACGTTGATAAAGCGATAGCGCGCCTTGAACGGCAGGAAGGGCGCGATAAAAAAGCTCAGGGAGCACCACAGCAACGAACTGGTGCCCAGCAGCAGGTAAAAGAAGAAGGTTCTGATTGCCTGCAGGATCGACATAGCGGCGTTTACCGTTGCGGGCATTGCCCGCCTCTAAAAAAGCGCACTCCCGAACAGTCCTTGGCCAGGATGTCAGAAGAACTCTCTAATTGTGGATAAGTTCAGCGGCAACTGCCGCCAGGTCGTCAAAAATCAAGGTGCCTACCGGTAGGGTTTTCCCCAGGGTCTTTTCGCCTTTCCCGGTCTTTACCAAAACTGGCTGAGAGTCGACGGCTTTTGCGGCTTCCAGGTCACCGAGACTGTCGCCCACAAACCATAGACCAGCCAGATCCACTTCGTAGTGCCGGGCAATGGTCTGCAACATGCCGGGCTTGGGTTTGCGGCAGGCGCAACCTTCGTCCGGGCCATGGGGGCAGTACACGATGAGGCCGAGTTCGCCGCCCTGCTCGGCCACCAGGGCGCGCAGGCGCTCGTGCATGGCGTCGAGGGTGGCGACATCGTAGTAACCGCGAGCGATGCCCGACTGGTTGGTAGCGACCGCTACCGTCCAGCCGGCCTTGCTCAACTGCGCAATGGCTTCGACCGAGCCGGGGAGCGGAATCCACTCCTCCACCGATTTGATGTAAGCGTCGGAGTCGTAATTGATCACTCCGTCCCGATCGAGAATCAGCAGTTTCACGTACGCCTTACCCCAGCAACGAGATGTCGGCGACACCGAGGAACAGACCCCGCAGACGTGCCAGCAGCGCGTAGCGGTTGGCCCGCACGTTGGCGTCTTCGGCGTTGACCATGACCTTCTCGAAGAAGGCGTCGACCGGCTCGCGCAGGGCGGCCAGGCGGGCCAGGGTCTCGCTGTACTGACGCGCCGCGGCCATTGGCTGCACAGCCTGGTCCGCTTGCTGGATCGCCGAGTACAGGGAGAACTCGTTGGCGTTGTCGAAGTACTTGGCTTCCACGGTGGTCGGCACGCTGCCTTCGACCTTGCTCAGCAGGTTCGAGACGCGCTTGTTCACCGCGGCCAGCGCAGCGGCTTCCGGCAGCTTGCGGAAGGCCTGCACGGCCTGCACGCGCTGGTCGAAGTCCAGGGCCGAACCCGGCTTCAGGGCACGGACCGACAGGTAGGTGGCGACATCCACGCCTTCGTCTTCGTAACGGGCACGCAGACGGTCGAAGATGAACTCCAGGACCTGATCGGCCAGGCCGGCGCTCTTGACCTTGCTGCCGAACGCGCTGACGGCGAACGCCACGGCTTCGGTCAGGTCCAGGTCGAGCTTCTTGTCGATCAGGATGCGCAGCACGCCCAGCGCGGCACGACGCAGCGCGTACGGGTCCTTGCTGCCGGTTGGCAGCATGCCGATGCCGAAGATGCCGACCAGGGTGTCGAGCTTGTCGGCGATGGCCACGGCGGCACCGGTGACGGTGCTTGGCAGCTCGGCGCCGGCGCCACGCGGCATGTACTGCTCGTTCAGCGCCAGGGCGACGTCTTCCGGCTCGCCGTCATTGAGGGCGTAGTAGTAACCGGCGATGCCTTGCATTTCCGGGAACTCGCCGACCATTTCGGTGGCCAGGTCGCACTTCGACAGCAGGCCCGCGCGCGCGGCGCGCTGGGCGTCGCCGCCGATGCGCGGGGCGATGAACGCGGCCAGTTTCGAGACGCGCTCGGCCTTGTCGTAAACACTGCCCAGCTTCTCCTGGAACACCACGTTCTGCAGGCGCTGGTTGAAGTCTTCGAGCTTCTGTTTCTTATCCTGCTTGAAGAAGAACTCGGCGTCGGTCAGGCGTGGGCGAACGACTTTCTCGTTGCCCTCGATGATCTGGCGCGGGTCCTTGCTTTCGATGTTGGCCACGGTGATGAAGCGCGGCAGCAGCTTGCCGTCGACGTCCAGCAGGCAGAAGTACTTCTGGTTGTCCTGCATGGTGGTGATCAGGGCTTCCTGCGGCACTTCGAGGAAACGTTCCTCGAACGAGCACACCAGCGGCACCGGCCATTCCACCAGGGCGGTCACTTCGTCCAGCAGATCGGCTGGAACGATGGCAGTACCTTCCTGCAGGCGCGCCAGTTCTTCGGTGCGCTTGCTGATCAGCTCGCGACGCTCGTTGGCGTCGGCCAGCACGTAGGCGGCACGCAGGTCGTCCAGGTAGTTGGCCGGCGAGGTGATGCGCACGCTTTGCGGATGATGGAAGCGGTGACCGCGGGAGTCGCGACCGGCTTTCTGGGCGAGGATGGTGCAGTCGATGACCTGGTCACCGAGCAGCATCACCAGCCATTGGGTCGGACGCACGAACTCTTCCTTGCGCGCAGCCCAACGCATGCGTTTTGGAATCGGCAGGTCGTTCAGCGAGTCTTCGACGATGGTCGGCAGCAGGCTGGTGGTCGGTTTGCCCTTGATGCTCTGGCTGTAGCGCAGCTTCGGCCCGCTCTGGTCGATTTCGCTCAGGTCCACGCCACATTTCTTGGCGAAGCCCAGGGCAGCCTGGGTCGGGTTGCCTTCGGCGTCGAAGGCGGCCTGACGCGGCGGGCCGTCGAGGTTGATGCTGCGATCCGGCTGCTGGGTGGCCAGGCCGCTGATCAGCACCGCCAGGCGGCGTGGTGCGGCGTAGACGTGCTTGGTCTCGAAGTTCAGGCCGGCGGCCTGCAGGCCTTTTTCGATACCGCCCAGGAAGGCTTCGGCCAGGGTGTTCAGGGCTTTGGGTGGCAGTTCTTCAGTGCCCAGTTCAACCAGAAAATCTTGCGCACTCATTGTGCCGCCTCCAACTTAGCCAACACTTCATCACGCAGGTCCGGGGTTGCCATCGGGAAGCCCAGCTTGGCGCGGGCCAGCAGGTAGGCTTGCGCAACGGAACGCGCCAGGGTGCGCACACGCAGGATGTACTGCTGACGCGCGGTCACGGAGATCGCGCGACGGGCATCCAGCAGGTTGAAGGTGTGCGAGGCCTTGAGGACCATTTCATAGCTCGGCAGCGGCAGCGGCTGGTCCAGCTCGATCAGGCGCTTGGCTTCGCTTTCGTAGAAATCGAACAGTTCGAACAGCTTCTCGACGTTGGCGTGTTCGAAGTTGTAGGTCGACTGCTCCACTTCGTTCTGGTGGAACACGTCGCCGTAGGTCACCTTGCCGAACGGGCCGTCGGCCCAGACCAGGTCATAGACCGAATCCACGCCCTGCAGGTACATGGCCAGGCGTTCCAGGCCGTAGGTGATCTCGCCGGTCACCGGGTAGCACTCGATGCCACCGGCTTGCTGGAAGTAGGTGAACTGGGTCACTTCCATGCCGTTGAGCCAGACTTCCCAGCCCAGGCCCCAGGCGCCGAGGGTCGGCGATTCCCAGTTGTCTTCGACGAAACGGATGTCGTGCACCAGCGGGTCGAGCCCGACGTGCTTGAGCGAGCCCAGGTACAGCTCCTGGAAGTTTTCCGGGTTCGGCTTCAAGACCACCTGGAACTGGTAGTAGTGCTGCAGACGGTTCGGGTTTTCGCCGTAGCGGCCGTCAGTCGGGCGACGACTGGGCTGCACATAAGCGGCGTTCCAGGTTTCCGGGCCGATGGCGCGCAGGAACGTGGCGGTATGGAAAGTGCCGGCGCCTACTTCCATATCGTAGGGCTGAAGTACCACACAACCTTGCTCGGCCCAGTATTGCTGGAGGGCGAGGATCAAGTCTTGGAAGGTACGCACGGCTGGCGTAGGCTGGCTCACGAAATTCACCTGTTACTTGGGCTGCGATTTAAAGAGCGGGAGTATACCCGATTCAGTTGTGCGCACGCCCACTGGAGCCTTATGCCACGCTGCTTTTGGTGCAACGAAGATCCCCTGTACATGGCGTACCACGATCAGGAGTGGGGCGTGCCGCTACGCGATGCGCAGCGTTTGTTCGAGTTGTTATTGCTCGAAGGGTTCCAGGCCGGCCTGTCCTGGATCACCGTCCTGAAGAAGCGCGAGCGCTATCGCCAGGTGCTGTTCGGCTTCGATGTGCAGCGCGTGGCACAGATGAGCGATGCACAAATCGACGAGTTGATGCTCGATCCCGGGATCATCCGCAACCGCCTGAAACTCGCTGCCGCCCGGCGCAACGCCCAGGCCTGGATGGCGCTGGAGGACCCGGTGGCATTCCTCTGGTCGTTCGTCGGCGGGGTGCCCAGGGTCAATCATTTCAAGGATCGCAGCGAGGTCCCGGCGGTGACCCCAGAGGCCGAGGCGATGAGCAAGGGTCTGAAAAAGGCCGGCTTCACCTTTGTCGGGCCGACCATCTGTTATGCGCTGATGCAGGCTTCGGGCATGGTGATGGATCACACCCGCGACTGCGATCGCTACGCCATCCTGGCAAACGGGCGGTTAGAATAACCGGCTTGCGACAAGGTTCATGACCCGGATATCAGGAGTCACCTGTGGATAAGTTTAAAGGCGCCCTGCTGGTGGGCGCTCTGCGATTGTTTGCCCTGCTGCCCTGGCGCGCGGTGCAGGCGGTCGGTTCGGCCATCGGCTGGATCATGTGGAAGACCCCCAACCGTTCCCGCGATGTGGTGCGGATCAACCTGGCCAAGTGCTTTCCGCAGATGGACGCCGCCGAGCGCGAGCGTCTGGTGGGACAGAGCCTGAAAGACATCGGCAAGTCCCTGACCGAAAGCGCCTGTGCCTGGATCTGGCCGGCCGAGCGCTCGATCGCCCTGGTGCGTGAAGTCGAGGGCCTCGAGGTGCTGCAAGAGGCGCTGGCGTCGGGCAAGGGCGTGGTCGGCATCACCAGCCACCTGGGCAACTGGGAAGTGCTCAACCACTTCTATTGCAGCCAGTGCAAACCGATCATTTTCTACCGTCCGCCGAAGCTCAAGGCGGTGGACGAACTGCTGCGCAAGCAGCGGGTCCAGCTGGGCAACCGCGTGGCGGCCTCGACCAAGGAAGGCATCCTCAGCGTCATCAAGGAAGTGCGCAAAGGTGGTGCGGTGGGCATTCCCGCCGACCCGGAACCGGCCGAATCCGCCGGGATCTTCGTGCCCTTCTTCGCCACCAAGGCGCTGACCAGCAAGTTCGTGCCGAACATGCTGGCCGGCGGCAAGGCGGTCGGGGTGTTCCTGCATGCGCTGCGCCTGCCCGACGGTTCCGGCTACAAGGTAATCCTCGAAGCCGCGCCGGATGCGATGTACAGCACCGATACCGAAACCTCCTGCGCGGCGATGAGCCAGGTAGTCGAGCGCTATGTGCGGGCTTATCCGAGCCAGTACATGTGGAGCATGAAGCGTTTCAAGAAACGTCCGGCCGGCGAAGAACGCTGGTACTGACCGCCTGGCACGATCTGTGGATAACCTTTCGGCCAAGGTTATCCACAAAGGTTGAAGCAGAGCACAGCATATGCCCGATTCGCGCAAATCCCTGAGGATCAAGATCCAGCACGAAAGCTTCGGCGAATGCCTGGGCCAGACGCGCAACCTGTCTGCCAGCGGGGTCTACGTCAAGCACCCGGCGTTGGCGGCGCTACCCAAGGGCGCGGTGGTCTACGGCCAGGTGCAAGGCCTGCCGATGAACGCTCCGCGGGTGAAGATGGAAGTGGTGCTGGTGGACGCCGAGGGCATCGGCCTGCGTTATCTCTGAAGCGTTCGGACATCGCCTGTAGCCGCTGACGAACTTGCGAGGCTGCGTACGAGGACGCAGTCCTCGCTAAACCTGCGCAGCAGGAGTGTCTGGCAGATCGCGGCGCCTGGTTCTACGACCGCTTCGCGGTCGATCGCAGCCTCGCTCACTCGGCAGCGGCTACAGTCAGCCTTTGGTCTGGCGCTCGAGTTTCTTGAGAAATACCGTCATTTCCTTTTCCGCCTGCTTGTCGCCATGCCCGCGGGCCGCTTCCAGGCCCTGCTCCCAGGCCTGGCGCGCCGCCGGATAATCCTCCAGGCCTTGATAGGCCTTGCCCAGCAGCTTCCACGCCGCCGAATACTTGGGGTCGAAACCGACGCAGCGTTGCAAGTGCTCGGCGGCCTTGGCGTATTCGTGCAGATCCAGATAACCCTTGCCCAGGCCGAAGCGCAGCAGCGAGTTATCCATACCCTTGGCGAGCATTTTTTCCAGGGATTCGAGCATGGGAGGGCTCCTTCGACGGTTAGGTGGCGTATTCGAGACAGCTATCGCGAGCAAGCTCGTTCCTACAGGGATGTACGCCTTCCATTGTAGGAGCGAGCTTGCTCGCGATTGACCGGTCCTGACAGCGCAGGTCCCGGATCAGAAGAAGCTCAACCCCACGTGGAACAGCTTCTCCACATCGCGGATATGTTTTTTATCCACAAGGAACAGAATCACATGGTCGCCGGCCTCGATCACCGTGTCGTCATGGGCGATCAGCACTTCCTCGTCGCGGATGATCGCGCCGATGGTGGTGCCTGGAGGCAGCGCGATGTCCTCGATGGCGCGGCCGATCACCTTGCTCGATTTGGCATCGCCATGGGCGATCGCCTCGATGGCTTCCGCCGCGCCACGGCGCAGCGAGTGCACGCTGACGATATCGCCACGGCGCACGTGGGCCAGCAGGGTGCCGATGGTCGCCAGCTGCGGGCTGATGGCGATGTCGATATCGCCGCCCTGGATCAGGTCGACATAGGCCGGGTTGTTGATGATGGTCATCACCTTCTTCGCTCCCAGGCGCTTGGCCAGGAGCGAGGACATGATGTTGGCCTCGTCGTCGTTGGTCAGGGCCAGGAAGATATCGGCGTCGGCGATGTTCTCTTCCATCAGCAGGTCGCGGTCCGAGGCGCTGCCTTGCAGGACCACGGTGCTGTCGAGGTTGTCCGAGAGGTAGCGGCAACGCGCCGGGTTCATCTCGATGATCTTCACCTGGTAACGGCTTTCGATGGCTTCGGCCAGGCGTTCGCCGATCTGCCCGCCGCCGGCGATGACGATGCGCTTGTAGGACTCGTCGAGGCGGCGCATCTCGCTCATCACCGCGCGGATGTTGGCCTTGGCGGCGATGAAGAACACTTCGTCGTCGGCCTCGATCACCGTATCGCCCTGGGGCAGGATCGGCCGGTCACGGCGGAAGATCGCCGCGACGCGGGTGTCGACGTTGGGCATGTGCTCGCGCAGCTGGCGCAGTTGCTGCCCCACCAGCGGCCCGCCGTAATAGGCCCGGACCGCCACCAGCTGGGCCTTGCCTTCGGCGAAGTCGATCACCTGCAGGGCGCCGGGGTGTTCGATCAGGCGCTTGATGTAGTTGGTCACCACCTGTTCCGGGCTGATCAGCACGTCGACCGGAATCGCCTCGTTGTCGAACAGGCCGGCGCGGGTCAGGTAGGCCGCCTCGCGGACCCGGGCGATCTTGGTCGGGGTGTGGAACAAGGTGTGGGCGACCTGGCAGGCGACCATGTTGGTTTCGTCGCTGTTGGTCACCGCGACCAGCATGTCGGCATCGTCGGCGCCGGCCTGGCGCAGCACCGTCGGGAACGAACCGCGGCCCTGTACGGTGCGGATGTCCAGGCGGTCGCCGAGATCGCGCAGGCGTTCGCCATCGGTGTCGACCACTGTAATGTCGTTGGCTTCGCTGGCCAGATGCTCTGCCAGCGTGCCGCCCACCTGCCCTGCTCCGAGGATGATGATCTTCATCCAGTCACTCCCTTAGAACCTTTCTTAACCGCGCGCGGCGGCAATCTTGATCAGCTTGGCGTAGTAGAACCCGTCATGGCCGCCCTCTTGCGCCAGCAACTGGCGACCGTGGGGCTGCTTCAGGCCGGCCGGAGGCTGGCCCAGTTGCCCGCCGATGTCCAGTTCGCGAGCGCCCGGGGTCCGGGCCAGGAACGCCTCGATCACCTCGGTGTTTTCGGTCGGCAAGGTCGAGCAGGTGGCGTACAGCAGGATGCCGCCGACTTCCAGGGTCGACCACATGGTGTCCAGCAGTTCGCCTTGCAAGGTGGCCAGGGCGGCGATGTCGTCGGCCTGACGGGTGAGCTTGATATCCGGGTGGCGACGGATCACCCCGGTGGCCGAACACGGCGCGTCCAGCAGGATGCGCTGGAACGGCTTGCCGTCCCACCAGGCGGCGGTGTCGCGGCCGTCGGCGGCGATCAGCTCGGCGTTCAGCCCCAGGCGGTCGAGGTTCTCCTGGACACGCACCAGGCGCTTGGCTTCCAGGTCCACCGCGACCACGCCGGCCAGCGCGGGCTCGACTTCGAGGATGTGGCAGGTCTTGCCGCCAGGCGCGCAGCAGGCGTCCAGCACCCGTTGTCCCGGCGCCAGCTCCAGCAGCTCGGCGGCCAGTTGCGCGGCCTCGTCCTGCACGCTGATCCAGCCTTCGGCGAAGCCCGGCAGGCTGCGCACGTCGGCGGCTTCATCGAGGACGATGCCGTCCTGGCTGTAGACGCAAGGCTTGGCGGCGACACCGGCTTCGCTCAGCAGCTGGAGGTAGGCCGTGCGGGATTTATGGCGACGGTTGACCCGCAGGATCATCGGCGGGTGGGCGTTGTTGGCGGCGCAGATGGCTTCCCACTGCTCGGGCCAGAACGCCTTGAGGGATTTTTGCAGCCAGCGCGGATGGGCGGTACGCACCACCGGGTCGCGCTCCAGCTCGGCGAACAGCGCTTCGCTCTCACGTTGGGCGCGGCGCAGCACGGCATTGATCAGCGCCTTGGCCCAGGGCTTTTTCAGTTTGTCGGCGCAGCCCACGGTTTCGCCGATGGCGGCATGCGCCGGGACGCGGGTGTAGAGCAATTGATAAAGGCCCACCAGCAGCAGCGCCTCGACATCGGCATCGGCCGCCTTGAACGGCTTCTGCAACAGCTTGGCCGCCAGCGCCGCCAGCCGTGGCTGCCAGCGCGCGGTGCCGAACGCCAGGTCCTGGGTGAAGCCGCGATCGCGCACTTCGACCTTGTCCAGCAGGGTTGGCAGCGAGCTGTTGAGCGAGGCCTTGCCATTGAGAACCGAGGTCAGGGCCTTGGCGGCGGCCAGACGCGGGTTCATTGGGCGTCCACCGCTTGTCCGAGCACGGTGCCGGTGGCGAATTTCTCACGCCGGCTGTTGAACAGGTCGCTGAAGTTCAGCGCCTTGCCGCCGGGCAATTGCAGGCGAGTCAGGCACAGCGCCTGCTCGCCGCAGGCGACGAGCAGGCCGTCCTTGCTGGCGCCGAGGATGGTTCCCGGGGCGCCCTTGCCTTCGGCGAGACTGGCGGCCAGCACTTTCAGGGCTTCGCCATTGAGCGTGCTGTGGCAGATCGGCCAGGGGTTGAAGGCCCGTACCAGGCGCTCCAGTTCCAGCGCCGGGCGGCTCCAGTCGATCCGTGCTTCGTCCTTGTTCAGCTTGTGGGCGTAGGTGGCCAGGCTGTCGTCCTGCACTTCGCCTTGCAGGGTTCCGGCAGCGAGGCCGGCGATGGCCTGCACCACGGCCGGCGGGCCCATTTCGGCGAGACGGTCATGCAGGCTGCCGCCGGTGTCGGTGGCGCTGATCGGGGTGCGGACCTTGAGCAGCATCGGCCCGGTGTCCAGGCCGGCTTCCATGCGCATCACGGTCACGCCGCTCTCGGCGTCGCCGGCTTCCACGGCGCGCTGGATCGGCGCCGCCCCGCGCCAGCGTGGCAGCAGCGAAGCGTGGCTGTTGATGCAGCCCAGGCGCGGAATATCCAGCACCGCCTGCGGCAGGATCAGGCCGTAGGCGACCACCACCATCAGGTCCGGCGCGAGGGCCGCCAGTTCGGCCTGGGCCTCCGCGTTGCGCAGGGTTGGCGGCTGCAGCACGGGGATATCGTGCTCCAGCGCCAGTTGCTTGACCGGGCTCGGCATCAGCTTTTGCCCGCGTCCGGCCGGCCGGTCCGGCTGGGTGTAGACCGCGACGATCTCGTAGGGGCTGTCGAGCAGGGCCTTGAGGTGTTCGGCGGCAAATTCCGGGGTACCGGCAAAGACGATGCGCAGTGGCTCAGTCATGGGAATTCTCGCTAATAAATACGCAGAAAAGAAAAAGGCTTGCCGCTGCAAGCCTTTGGAAGAAGGGGATCAAGCCTGCTGACGATGCTGCTTTTCCAGCTTCTTCTTGATCCGGTCGCGTTTGAGCGTGGACAGGTAATCGACGAACAATTTGCCGTTGAGGTGGTCGCATTCGTGCTGGATGCACACCGCGAGCAGGCCTTCGGCGATCAGTTCGTAAGGCTGGCCGTCACGGTCCAGGGCCTTGATTTTCACGCGTTGCGGACGATCGACGTTCTCGTAGAAGCCCGGTACCGACAGGCAGCCTTCCTGATACTGGCCCATTTCGTCGGTGAGCGCTTCGAACTCTGGGTTGATGAACACCCGTGGCTCGCTGCGGTCTTCGGACAGGTCCATGACCACGATGCGCTTGTGCACGTTGACCTGGGTAGCGGCCAGGCCGATGCCGGGCGCCTCATACATTGTTTCAAACATGTCGTCGACCAACTGACGCACTTCGTCGTCCACTACGGCCACTGGTTTGGCGATAGTGCGCAGGCGCGAGTCGGGGAATTCGAGGATGTTTAAAATGGCCATAAGCGTAATTGCTACACGTGTGAAGTAAGTTCGGAGTCGGAGGCCTTGCGGGGTCTGGAAGGGCAACCGTTGTAAAACGTGCTCGATCAGGAGCAGGGAGCGCACAGGCGCTGGCGTTTCACGCGAGTACACATAATAAAGGGATTCACCGCATGAGGAAATCACTACTCGCCTTGCTGCTCGTGGGCTGGGCCGGTTTCGGCCAGGCGCAGGTGCCGCTCCGGGAGGGTTACCCACAGCGCTACACCGTGGTGGCGGGCGATACCTTGTGGAGCATCGCCAACCGCTTTCTGCGCGATCCCTGGCAATGGCCGGCGCTCTGGCAGGCCAATTCCAGCCTCGCCGACCCCGATCTGATCTACCCCGGCGACTCCCTGGCGCTGGTACAGGTCAATGGCGAACCACGCCTGACCCTGGAGCGCGGCGCTTCCCGGGGTACGGTCAAACTGTCGCCTCAGGTGCGCCGCACGCCGCTGGCCGAGGCGATCCCGACCATTCCACTGCAGGCCATCGACAGCTTTCTGCTGAGCAACCGCATCCTCGACCGGGCCGAGACCTTCGACAGTGCGCCCTACATAGTCGCCGGCGATGCCGAACGGGTGCTCAGCGGCACCGGCGACCGGATCTTCGCGCGCGGCCGCTTCGACCCGGAACAATCGGCCTACGGCATCTTCCGCCAGGGCAAGACCTACACCGACCCGCAGAGCGGCGAAGTGCTGGGGATCAACGCCGACGAGATCGGCGGCGGCGAGGTGGTCGCGGTCGAGGGCGATATCGCCACCCTGCAATTGCAGCGCACCATCCAGGAAGTGCGCCTGGGCGACCGTTTGTTCAGCGGCGAGCCGCGGGTCATCAACTCGACCTTTGTCCCCAGCCCGCCGAGCCGGGCGGTCGAGGGCCTGATCATCGACGTGCCACGGGGCGTCACCCAGATCGGCGCGCTGGACGTGGTGACGCTGAACAAGGGGCGGCGCGATGGCCTGGCTGAAGGCAATGTGCTGGCGGTGCTGAAGACCGGTGAAACCGTGCGCGATCGGGTGGCCGGCGGCCAGGTGAAGATGCCGGATGAGCGGGCCGGTCTGCTGATGGTTTTCCGCACCTACGACAAACTCAGCTACGGCCTGGTGCTCAATGCTTCCCGCTCCCTGGCGATCATGGACAAGGTGCGTAACCCGTAAACCCTCAACAAGTTACCAACAGAGTTATCCACAGCTTATTCCTGCTTCAGCCGGGCTTATAACGATCAAGGATGATCCTATGTCACTGCCTGCCCAGGCTCCGGTTTCCCCCGCGGAACTGGAAGCCCGTCTACGTTTGCATCGCTTGCCGGACCTTGGCCCGAAGCGTTTTCAGCTGTTGTTCGAAGCCTTCGGTTCGGCCTCCAAGGCCATCAGCGCGCCGGCCAGCGCCTGGCGTGCGCTGGGCCTGCCGGCGAGTGCGGCCGAGGCTCGGCGCAACGCCGAAGTGCGTGATGGCGCCAGCCGTGCATTGGCCTGGCTGGAGCGTCCGGGCCAGCATTTACTGATGTGGGACCAGCCTGACTACCCGCCGCTGCTGAATGAAATTGCCGATGCGCCGCCGCTGCTGTTTGTCGCTGGCGATCCGCGGATCCTGGAAAAACCGCAGTTGGCGGTGGTTGGCAGTCGTCGCGCTTCGAGGCCAGGAATGGACACCGCCGCGGCCTTTTCCCGTAGCCTGGCCGCGGCCGGTTTTGTCATCACCAGCGGCCTGGCGCTGGGGATCGATGGCGCGGCGCACCAGGCCGCCCTGGAGGTCGGCGGGCAGACCGTCGGCGTGCTCGGCACCGGCCTGGAAAAATTTTATCCACAGCGCAATCGACGCCTGGCCGACGCCATGATCGCCCAGGGCAGCGCGCTGGTTTCCGAGTTCCCGCTGGAGACCGGCCCCCACGCCAGCCACTTTCCCCGGCGCAACCGGATTATCAGCGGCCTGTCCCTTGGCGTGCTGGTGGTGGAGGCCAGCGTCGCCAGCGGTTCGCTGATCACCGCCCGGCTCGCCGCCGAGCAAGGCCGCGAGGTGTATGCGATACCCGGGTCGATCCATCACCCCGGGGCCCGGGGCTGTCATCAGCTGATTCGCGATGGCGCGGTGCTGGTGGAAACCATCGAACATATCCTCGAAGCCCTGCGTGGCTGGCAACGGCTGTCGTTATCCCCAGCCCCGCCACCAGTCGCGCCCGCTCACCCGTTGCTGGCGCTGTTGCATGCTGCGCCGCAGACCAGCGAGGGCCTGGTGCAGGCCAGTGGCTGGAGCCTGTCCAGGGTGCTGGCGGCGCTTACGGAGCTGGAGCTGGAGGGCCATGCGGTATGTGAAGCAGGCTGCTGGTATGCCCGGGCAAAAGGCTAGGCTTTATAAGCAGGATCGGTAAACTGCGCACAGCCTTAATCCGGAGAGTCAGCAATGGTCAGCAGTTGGCGTGTGCAACAAGCCGCACGAGAAATTCGCGCAGGGGCGGTGATTGCCTACCCAACCGAAGCAGTCTGGGGGTTGGGGTGCGACCCGTGGAACGAAGAGGCGGTGGACCGGTTGCTGGCCATCAAGTCGCGCTCCGTGGACAAGGGCCTGATCCTGATCGCCGACAACATCCGCCAGTTCGATTTCCTCTTCGAGGACTTCCCCCAGGAATGGCTCGATCGCATGGCCAGCACCTGGCCGGGGCCGAACACCTGGCTGGTGCCCCATCAGAATCTGTTGCCGGAATGGGTCACTGGGGTCCACGACACCGTGGCCTTGCGGGTCAGCGATCATCCACTGGTGCGCGAGTTATGTGCGCTGGTGGGGCCGCTGATTTCCACCTCGGCCAATCCCCAGGGGCGCCCGGCCGCCCGCACGCGGATTCGCGTCGAGCAGTATTTCCGCGGGCAGCTGGACATGGTCCTGGGCGGCAGCCTGGGTGGGCGCAAGAACCCGAGCCTGATCCGCGACCTGGTGACCGGCAAGATCGTGCGTCCGGCCTGACACCGCGTCATCGTTTATCGCGGGCAAGCCGGATCGCGATGCATTTCAAGGCAGCAGAATGGTCGAACCCGTGGTGCGCCGCGCCGCCAGTTCGATCTGTGCCTTCGCCGCTTCCGCCAGTGGATAACGCTGGCCGATCTCGATCTTCAGCTTGCCGCTGGTAATCATGCCGAACAGATCGTCGGCCATGGCCTGCAGGTTCTCGGCGTTGTTGGCGTAGGTGCCCAGGGTCGGACGGGTGACATACAGCGAGCCCTTGGCCGCCAGGATGCCCAGGTTGACCCCCTCCACCGCGCCCGAGGCGTTGCCGAAGCTGACCATCAGGCCCCGTGGCTGCAGGCAGTCCAGCGAGGTCAGCCAGGTGTCCTTGCCCACGCCGTCGTAGACCACCGGGCATTTCTTGCCGTCGGTCAGCTCCAGTACGCGCTTGGCCACGTCTTCATGGCTGTAGTCGATGGTTTCCCAGGCGCCGAGGGATTTCGCCAGCGCGGCTTTTTCCGGCGAGCTGACAGTACCGATCAGCTTCACCCCCAGGGCCTTGGCCCACTGGCAGGCGAGCAGCCCGACACCGCCGGCGGCCGCGTGGAACAGCACGGTTTCACCGCCCTTGAGCTCGTAGGTCTGGCGCAGCAGGTACTGCACGGTCAGGCCCTTGAGCATCACCCCGGCCGCCTGTTCGAAGCTGATGCTGTCCGGCAGGTGCACCAGATTGTCCGCGGGCAGTACATGCAGCTCGCTGTAGGCACCCAGCGGACCGCTGCCATAAGCCACGCGATCGCCGACCTTGAAGCGGGTCACGGCGCTGCCCACCGCCTCGACCACCCCGGCCCCTTCGGCACCCAGGCCCGATGGCAAGGCCGGTGGCGCGTAGAGACCGCTGCGGTAGTAGGTGTCGATGAAGTTCAGGCCGATGGCCTTGTTGCTCACGCGGACCTGTTGCGGGCCCGGTTCTGCGGGTTGGTAATCCACATACTCGAGTACTTCCGGGCCGCCATGGGCCCGGAACTGGATACGTTTGGCCATCTGCACTCTCTCCTCGGTCGTGTCGCGAAAGTGCCTTATCGGACTCCTATGCTTGACCGCCGTCAACTGCGACCGGCCCCCACGCAGTGTTATGCTACGCGCCCATTTGCGCAGGCCCCCTGCTGTATCCCTGGCGCCGCGTAGCTTTGCCCGATTCAAGGTGATGCCATGACTACCCGCACCGAGGCCGTAAAAGCCTACCTGCTCGACCTGCAAGACCGCATTTGCGCTGCCCTGGAAGCCGAAGACGGCGGTACGCGCTTCGTCGAAGACGCCTGGACCCGACCGGCCGGCGGTGGCGGGCGCACCCGGGTGATTGCCGACGGTACGGTGATCGAGAAAGGCGGCGTCAACTTTTCCCACGTGTTCGGCAGCGGCTTGCCGCCGTCCGCCAGCGCCCACCGGCCCGAACTGGCCGGCCGTGGATTCGAGGCGCTGGGCGTGTCGCTGGTGATCCACCCGCACAACCCCCATGTGCCGACTTCCCACGCCAACGTAAGGTTCTTCATCGCCGAAAAAGCAGGCGAAGAGCCGGTCTGGTGGTTCGGCGGCGGTTTCGACCTGACCCCCTACTACGCCAACGAAGAGGACTGTGTGCACTGGCACCGCGTCGCCGAAAAGGCCTGTGCTCCGTTCGGCCCGGACGTCTACCCGCGCTACAAGGCCTGGTGCGACAGCTACTTCCACATCAAGCATCGCAATGAACCACGTGGCATCGGCGGCCTGTTCTTCGACGACCTCAACGAGTGGGACTTCGACACCAGCTTCGCCTTCATGCGCGCCATCGGCGACGCCTACCTCGAGGCCTACCTGCCGATCGTCCAGCGCCGCAAGGCCCTGGGCTATACCGAGAAGCAGCGCGAGTTCCAGGAGTACCGTCGCGGCCGCTATGTCGAGTTCAACCTGGTCTACGACCGCGGCACCCTGTTCGGCCTGCAATCGGGCGGGCGTACCGAGTCGATCCTCATGTCCCTGCCGCCGCAGGTGCGCTGGGGCTACGACTGGAAAGCCGAGCCGGGCAGCGAAGAAGCGCGCCTGACCGAATATTTCCTGCAGGACCGCGACTGGCTGGCGGGCTCTGCGTAAAGCGTTGCAGCCGGCTGGCCGGCGCTGGACGATAATGCGATTGAACAGAACAGCGCAGCGTCCCTGTCGCCAGCAAGCTGGTTCCTTACAGGGATGTGCATGAGGGTTTTATTGGATGGATCAGTACGTCGTTTTTGGTAACCCGATCGGCCACAGCAAGTCGCCGCTGATTCATCGGCTGTTCGCCGAGCAGACGGCGCAGCGGCTGGTCTACACCACTCTGCTGGCGCCCCTCGACGATTTCGCCGGCTGTGCCCGCGGGTTCTTCGTGGACGGGCGTGGCGCCAACGTCACGGTGCCGTTCAAGGAAGACGCCTACCGCCTGGCCGACAGCCTGACCGCCCGCGCCCAGCGCGCCGGCGCGGTGAACACCTTGAGCAAACTCGCCGATGGCAGCCTGTTGGGCGACAACACCGACGGCGCCGGCCTGGTGCGTGACCTGACGGTCAACGCCGGCTTCAGCCTCAAGGGCAAGCGCATTCTGCTGCTGGGGGCCGGTGGCGCGGTGCGTGGCGCGCTGGAGCCGCTGCTGGCGGAGCAGCCGGCGTCGGTGATCATCGCCAACCGCACGGTGGAAAAGGCCGAGCTGCTGGCCGAGCTGTTCAGCGACCTGGGGCCGGTGTCCGCCAGCGGTTTCGACTGGTTGCGCGAGCCGGTGGACCTGATCATCAACGCCACCTCGGCCAGCCTCACCGGCGACGTGCCGCCGATCGCCGCCAGCCTGATCGAGCCGGGCAAGACGGTGTGCTATGACATGATGTATGGCAAGGAGCCGACCGCCTTCTGTCGCTGGGCCAGCCAATACGGCGCGGCGATTTCCATGGATGGCCTGGGCATGCTCGCCGAACAGGCGGCGGAAGCCTTCTTCCTGTGGCGCGGCGTGCGTCCGGACACCGCGCCGGTGCTGGCGGAGCTGCGGCGCCAGCTGGGGCTCTGACCCCGCGCCCCTCTTTCTATTGTAGGAGCGAGCTTGCTCGCGATAGCCGCGAAGCGGCGGTGCGACAGCCACGCCGTATTATCGTCGACGTTCATCGCGAGCAAGCTCGCTCCTACATAGCCGGGTTCAATCCTCAAACCGGATCGGGCATCTCTCCGCGCCTTCGAGCTTTCTCAACTCTTCGATCACCGAGGCCCGCGCGCGGCGCAGGGTCAGGCTGCGGTTCTGCCGCAGCAGGCGGCGGGCTTCCTGGTGCAGCATGGCCACCCCGGAATAGTCGATGAAGTTGATCTGCCGGGCGTCGATCACCAGGCGCGGCGCATGGCAGCGCTGCATGCGCACTTGCAGGTAATGGCTGGCGCCGAAAAAGATCGAGCCGCCGACCCGCAGGATGTCCTCGTCGCCTTCGCGCCCATGCTGCACGCGCGGTTGCGAGGTGCGCTTGAGGTAGAAGAACAGCGACGCCAGGACCCCGGCATAGATCGCCGTCTGCAATTCCAGGAGCAAGGTGGCGACACAGGTCAGGCTCATCACCGCGAACTCGGCGCGGCTGACCCGGAACAGCGCGCGAATGCCGCGGTGGTCCACCAATCCCCAGCAGATCAGCAGGATGCTCCCGGCCATGGCCGGGATCGGGATATGGGCGATCAGCGCCGCGCCGGCCACGGCGAACAAGGCCACCCACAACGCCGAGAACACCCCCGCCAGCGGCGAACAGGCACCAGCTTCGTAGCTCAGGCCGGAACGGGTAAAGGAACCGGAAGACAGATAGCCGGAGAAGAACGCGCCGACGATGTTCGACAGGCCCTGGGCGCGGACTTCCTGGTTGGCATCGAGCAACTGCTCGGAGCGCGCCGACAGCGAGCGGGCGATCGACAGGCTGGTCACCAGCCCCAGCATGCCCACCGCCACGGCGCTGGGCAGCAGGCGCAGGATTATGTCCAGGTCCAGCGGCAGCGGGCTGAACGGCGGCAGCCGCCCGGTAAAGGCGCTGACCAGCTTCACCTGGCCGAACAGCGCCGGCCACAGCCATACCACCAGAGCGCTGAGGATCAGGCTGATCAGCAGCGCCGGCCAGCGCGGCACCAGCAGTTTCAGGGCCAGGCCGACGATCAGTGTGCCCAGGCCGAGGATCAGCGAGGGGTTATCCACGGCATCGAGATGGGCGAACAGCGAGGTCAGGCTGTTCAGCGCGGTGGCTTCGCTCGGCAAGTCCAGGCCCAGCAGGTTGGGCAACTGCCCCAGGGCGATCACCACCGCGGCGCCGAGGGTGAAGCCGAGCACTACCGAGTGGGACACGAAGTTCACCAGCGCGCCGAAGCGCAACAACCCCAATAGCCACTGGAACAGGCCGGCGAGCAGGGTCAGCAACAGGATCAGGGTGATGTAGTCCTGGGATGCCGGCACCGCCAGGGGGCTGACGCTGGCGTAGAGGACGATGGAAATCGCCGCGGTGGGGCCACAGATCAGGTGCCAGGAAGAACCCCAGAGGCAGGCGATCAGCACCGGGACGACGGCGGCATACAGGCCGTATTCCGGTGGCAGGCCGGCGATCAGCGCATAGGCGATGGATTGCGGCAGGGCGAGGATGGCGCCGCTCAGGCCCACCAGCAGGTCGCGCCCGACGCTGGCGCGGGTCTGCCGGGGCAGCCAGCTCAGGAAGGGCAAGAGTGAATGGCGATTGGGCCAGGCCATGGGTCCTCGCGGGTGAAGGTGTTCAGGGGCGTCAGGGTAAAGCATTGCCGGAAGGCTTGCCCCATTCCGCCAGGGTTGCCTGTAGGAGCGAAGCTTGCCCGCGATGGGCTACGCAGTAGCCCCAAAACCTGCACACAGGGTCCATCTGCAGGACCGTGTCGCCCGCATCGCGGGCAAGCCTCGCTCCTACGACGGGCGTTAGAGTTTGGCCTGCACCGCCGGCAGCGCATCCTTGCCGTCGAGGGTCTTCACCCCGTCCAGCCACTTGTCCAGCACCGCCGGGTTGGCCTTGATCCAGGCCTTGGCGGCATCCAGATTGCTGACCTTCTTGTTGGCCACCTCGGCCATGATGCTGTTCTCCATGTCCTGGGTGAAGCTCAGGTTGCTCAGCAGTTTGCCGACGTTCGGGCAGGCCTGTGCATAACCCTTGCGGGTCAGGGTGTAGACGCTGCCGGTGTCGCCGAAGTACTTCTCGCCACCCTTGAGGTAGCGCATTTTCAACTGCACATTCATTGGGTGCGGGGTCCAGCCGAGGAAGGTGACGAACTTCTGCCTTTTCACCGCCCGCGAGACTTCGGCGAGCATCGCCTGCTCGCTGGACTCGATCAGCTTCCACTGGCCGAGGTCGAAGTCGTTCTTCTTGATGATCTCCTGCAACGACAGGTTGGCCGGGGCCCCGGAGCCGATGCCGTAGAGCTTTTTGTCGACTTCTTTTGGGTGTAGCTCGGCGTATTTGTTCAGGTCGCTGAAGTCATGCACGCCGGCGTCCCACACGTAATCCGGCACCGCCAGGGTGAACTCGGTGCCGTCCAGGTTCTTTGCCAGCTGGGTGACATCACCATTGGCCACGAACTTGTCGTAGAAGCCCTGCTGCGCCGGCATCCAGTTGCCCAGGAACACATCCACCTGGCCGTCCTTGAGCCCGCCGAAGGTGATCGGCACCGCCAGGGTATCGACCTTGGCCTTGTAGCCCATGCCGTCCAGCAGGAAACCGGCGATGGCGTTGGTGGCGGCGATGTCGCTCCAGCCCGGGTCGGCCATCTTCACCGTCTCGCACCCCTGTTCGGCCCAGGCCAGGGCCGGGATCGAAGCACTGCCCAGCGCCAGAAGCGCAGCCGTCACTGCTGTGGATAACCTTTGCATGCTCTTCCCCTTACGTTATTGGTTTTGGCAGGGTTGTGGATAACGAGCCTTGCGCTCCAGATCGTCGAGGTCGATGTGGTTGCGCATGTATTGCTGACTGGCGTCGACCAGTGGCTGGTGGTCCCAGCTCTTCAGCTTGCCCAGGCTCAGCGCATCGGCGACGAAGCGGCGGCGGCGCTGGCTGGCGAGTACCTGTTGGTGAATGGCCGGGATATCCCATTTGGCCCGCGCTTCGCGGAGAAAATCCTCGAATAGCGGGCGATATTGCGGCGATTGGCTGAGTTCTTTCTGTTCACGCGGGTCGTTGGCCACATCGAACAGCAGGCACGGGTCGTCTTCGCTGTAGATGAACTTGTAGCGGCCGCGACGAATCATCATCAGCGGGCTGATGGTGCCTTCGGCCATGTATTCGCCGAAGACTTCGTCATGCCCGCCCTGCCCTTGCAGGTGCGGCACCAGGGAACGGCCATCCAGCGCCAGGCCCGGTTGCAGTTGGCCACCGGCCAGTTCCACCAGGGTCGGCAGCAGGTCGGCGGTCGAGACCGCCTGGGCTACTCGGCCGGCGGCGAACTGCCCCGGCGCGCTGACCAGCAGCGGCACCCGCGCGGCCATTTCGAACCAGTGCATTTTGTACCAGAGGCCGCGCTCGCCGAGCATGTCGCCGTGGTCGCCGGAGAAAACGATGATGGTGTCGTCGATCAGCCCGGTTTCCTCCAGGGTTTCCAGGAGTTTGCCGACGTTGCTGTCGATATAGCTGCATGCGCCGAAATAGGCGCGACGCGCGTCGCGAATCTTATCCACAGGCAGCGGCTTGTCCCACAGGTCGTAGACCTTGAGCAGGCGCTGGGAATGCGGGTCAAGCGCGTCCTGGGACGGGGTCTGCGGCAGCGGAATATCCTCGTCGCGGTACAGGTCCCAGAAGGCCTTGGGAATGGTGTACGGGTCGTGCGGGTGGGTCATCGACACGGTCAGGCAGAACGGCTGGTCGCCGTCTTCGCGAACGTGATCGAACAGGTACTGGCGGGCCTTGAACACCACCTCTTCGTCGAAATCCAGCTGGTTGGTGCGCACGCATGGCCCGGCCTGCAGTACCGAGGACATATTGTGGTACCAGCTGGGGCGCACGTCCGGCTCGTCCCAGTTCACTGCCCAGCCATAGTCGGCCGGGTAGATATCGCTGGTCAGGCGTTCTTCGTAACCGTGCAGCTGGTCCGGGCCGCAGAAATGCATCTTGCCCGACAGCGCGGTGCGGTAGCCCAGGCGGCGCAGGTAATGGGCGTAGGTCGGGACGTCGGCGGGGAAGTCGGCGGCGTTGTCATAGGCGCCGATCTTGCTCGGCAACTGGCCGCTGACCAGGGTGAAACGCGAGGGCGCGCACAGTGGGCTGTTGCAGTAGGCGGCGTCAAACACCACGCCTTGCGCGGCGAGGCGGCTCAGGTGCGGCAGCTTGATGGGCGATGGACCGTAGAACGGCAACATTGGCGCGGCCATCTGATCGGCCATGATGAAAAGAATGTTCTTGCGCTTCATGTATTCGCGGCATTCCATAGTGGGCAGTTATGCGAAAGTGCTGCGATCGAGCATGTAACCTGCGGCTTTTGCGGTAAAGCCCATGTGCGGCAATGACTAGGATAAGCACAGCTTATGTATGAAGCGCTTGGCGACCTGTCCCTGGACCTGTTCCGCGTATTCGAGGCGGCGGCGCGCCAGCGCAGCTTTACCGCCGCGGCGGTGGAACTGGGGACCACCCAACCGGCCATCAGCCAGCAGATCAAGCGGCTGGAAGAACAGCTCGGCACCCGGCTGTTCGACCGCATCTACCGTGGCATCGAACTGACCGAGGCCGGCAGCCAGTTGTTCGAACAGGTGCAGGCCGGCTTGCAGAGCATCGACAACGGCCTGAGCGCCATCACCGCCCAGCATCAGCATGAGGTGCTGCAGGTGGCCACCGACTTCGCCTTTGCCGCCTACTGGCTGATGCCGCGCCTGCACCGTTTCCACGCCGCCAATCCGCAGGTGGATGTGAGCCTGGTCACCAGCGAACGCAGCCACAACATGCTGCGCAGCGATATCGACGTGGCGGTGCTGTTTGGCGATGGCCGTTTCAAGCAGGGGGAAAGCCACTGGCTGTTCAATGAAGAGGTGTTTCCGGTGTGCAGCCCGCTGTTGCTCAAGGAGCGGCCGCTACCGCTGGGCGCCCATTCGCTGCTGGAGTTTCCGCTGCTGCACCTGAAGGGCGAAAACAGCAGCCACTGGTTCGACTGGAGCGGCGTGTTTCGTGAGTTAGGGATCGCCACCCCGCCAGCGCCGGGGCAGTTGCGTTTCGACAACTACACCCTGCTGATCCAGGCGGCGATCGGTGGCCAGGGCGTGGGCATTGGCTGGCGCCACCTTGTGGATAACTTGCTGGCGCAAGGTCTGTTGTGCCGGCCGATCAGCGAAACGCTGATTTCCCGCTACGGCTATTACGTGGTCCTGCCCCAGCGCAAACGCCGGGGGGCGCTGATCCAGCGGTTTTTCGACTGGCTGATGGTCGAGCAGGCCGACAGCGCGCAATCCCTGACCGGGCTGGGGTTGCCTTCGATTGCCATCTGAGGTTTGGGGATGGCGGGCAAGCCATCGCGAGCAAGCTCGCTCCTACATGGGATCGCATAACCTTCTGTAGGAGCGAGCTTGCTCGCGATAAGGATTCAACACACGAAGTTCACATGCTCGCCCACGTGCAGGTTCAGCTGCTGTTCATCGGCGATGCCGGCAGCCACCCGCGCCAGTCGCCGCACTGGCTCGTCCAGCTTCGGCGGGAGGCTGCCGGCGGGCTGGCTGAAGTGTTCCAGGGTCAGCCCGGGTACGCTTTGCGGCGCATTCACCAGGGTCCAGCGCAAGCTGCTGCCTTGCAGCGCGTCGAGGATGGTCTCGGCCGTCTGACGGTGTGGATAACCCTCCATCTCCGGCTGGTCCAGCACCTCGAAATTCCCCACCAGAAACAGGCGTCGGACGCCGGCAGCCTGCATGCCGGCGATCAGCGCTTCGACTGCCTGGACTTGTTCCCGGGGTTCGAGCAGCAGGTTTTCCTGTTGTTCGAGACCCATGGGCAGCCCCGGGGCATTCAGCAGGCAGACCACCACGTCGCCTCCGGCCACGCTTTGCCTGACCCGCACGGCATCGAACAGGTCACCGCATTTGGTGCGCAAGCCGGGAAGGGGCTCGAGGGCCGTCAGGTCGTCGAGGATGGCGATGACTTCATGCTGGCGCCGCAGGAACTCCGCCATCAGCGCGCTGCCCAGGCTGCTCATGGCACCGTAGATCACCAGTTTGACCACCGGGGTTTCGGCATTTTTCATGGCGCGGCTCGTTTCTTTACACTAGTAAGGTTATGACCTGTGGGCTGTCGCCAGGGTTCGACTTTGTCATGAGAGGTTCCATGCAACGCATCAAGGGCTATCACGCCCACGTCTATTTCGACGCCAGCACCATCGACCAGGCGCGGGCCTTGTGTGAGCAGGCGGCGCAATTGTTTCCATTGAAGATGGGCCGGGTGCATGAACGGCCGGTCGGCCCGCATCCGGACTGGAGCTGCCAGCTGGCGTTCGAACCGCAGTACCTGGGGGAGGTGCTGCCGTGGCTGGCGCTCAATCGCAACGGGCTGGTGGTGTTTCTGCACCCGGATACCGGGGACGACCTGAAGGATCACACCGAGCATGCGGTCTGGATGGGGGCGATCAGGCCGCTGGATCTGTCGATTTTTTGAGATTTTTCGCGAGCAAGCTCGCTCCTACAAGGTCAGGCGTTTTCTGTAGGAGCGAGCTTGCTCGCGATGACGTCCTCTCAAACGCTATCAATCCCCGATCAATACAGCACGCCGTCGAGAATCTCGTAGACGATCCCGCTGCCCACCGCGATCAGCACGATATCGGCGCCCATGCGCCGCCATTCATAACCCGGGTAGTACGGCAGGTGCGCCAGGGCGCGGTTGTCCAGGCGTTCGCCGTAGTAGCCGCGAGGCAGCGGCTGGCCGCGTACCAGGTGGATGCCGTGGGGCGGTGGTGCGCCGCGTACGAAGTAGACGTGATTGTCGCGAATGGTTTCGCGCACCGGGCCGAAATCCCGGGGCGGGCCGCCACGCCGATCGGCCTGCGGGCCACGATGCTCATCGCCCCGATTGTCCGCGCGATTGTCTCCTCGATTGTCGTAGCGACCCTGTTGCGGGCCTCCGCGATCGTGGTCGTCACGTGGGTCCGCGACCGCGTGCAACAGCGGGCTGGCGCTGAGCATCAGCACACCGAGACCGGCAATCAGGCGTTTGGGCATTTTCATCGGGTCTTCCTCAGAGCACGAACAACAAAAAGGGGTTCAGAACCTGGTCCTGAACCCCTTGGTCTTGCCGGTTTAGTCTGTGGATCCCGAGGCTAATTCCTCTGTATCAGGAACTTTACCCTCAGCTGACACGGGCTTGACGCACCCCTTCGGCGAGGGAGGCGCACAGGCTCAGCACGCCGTCCACGGCCTGTTCGGAGCTGGTGGCATTGGCGATCTGGTCGATCAGCGCCGAACCCACCACCACACCGTCGGCCAGGCGGGCGATGGCCGCGGCCTGCTCCGGGGTGCGGATGCCGAAACCGATGCTGATCGGCAGGTCGGTGTGGCGACGCAGGCGGGTCACCGCCTCTTCCACATGCTCCAGGGTGGCGGAACCGGCACCGGTCACACCGGCCACTGAGACGTAGTAGACGAAGCCCGAGCTGCCGTTCAGCACCTTCGGCAGGCGCACGTCGTCGGTGGTCGGCGTGGTCAGGCGGATGAAGTCGATACCGGCGGCCTGGGACGGGTCGCACAGCTCGGCGTTGTGCTCGGGCGGCATGTCGACCACGATCAGGCCGTCGACGCCGGCCTCCTTGGCTTCAGCGATAAAGCGCGGCACGCCGTAGTGGTGGATCGGGTTGAAGTACCCCATCAGTACCAGCGGTGTGTCGTTGTTGCCGGCGCGGAATTCGCGAACCATTTGCAGGGTTTTCGCCAGGTTCTGCTTGGCCGTCAGGGCGCGGATGTTGGCCAGCTGGATCGCCGGGCCGTCGGCCATCGGGTCGGTGAAGGGCATGCCCAGCTCGATCACGTCGGCGCCGGCTGCCGGCAAGCCCTTGAGGATCGCCAGGGAAGCGTCATAGCCCGGGTCGCCGGCGGTGACGAAGGTCACCAGGGCGGCGCGGTTCTGTTGCTTAAGCTCGGCAAAGCGCGTTTGCAGGCGGCTCATCAGTGTTTCTCCTGCTGGGAGTGCTCTTGTTGAGAGTGTTCCATGTGGTGCATCACGGTTTGCATGTCTTTGTCGCCGCGGCCCGAGAGGTTGACCACCATCAGGTGATCCTTGGGCAGGTTCGGCGCGCGCTTGAACACTTCGGCCAGGGCGTGGGCGCTTTCCAGGGCCGGGATGATGCCTTCCAGGCGGCAGCACTGGTGGAAGGCGGCCAGGGCTTCATCGTCGGTCACCGAGGTGTATTCGACACGGCCGATATTGTGCAACCAGGCGTGTTCAGGGCCGATGCCCGGGTAGTCGAGGCCGGCGGAAATCGAGTGGGCGTCGATGATCTGGCCATCCTCGTCCTGCAGCAGGAAGGTGCGGTTGCCGTGCAGCACGCCTGGCAGGCCGCCATTCAGGCTGGCCGCGTGCTTGCCGGTCTCGATGCCGTAGCCGGCGGCTTCGACGCCGATGATCTGCACGCTCTTGTCGTCGAGGAACGGATGGAACAGGCCCATGGCGTTGGAACCGCCGCCGATGCACGCCACCAGGCTGTCCGGCAGGCGGCCTTCCTGGGCTTGCAGCTGTTCGCGGGTTTCCTTGCCGATCACCGCCTGGAAGTCGCGGACCATGGCGGGATAAGGGTGCGGACCGGCCACGGTGCCGATCAGGTAGAAGGTGCTGTCGACGTTGGTCACCCAGTCACGCAGGGCTTCGTTCATCGCGTCCTTCAGGGTGCCGGTGCCGGCGACCACCGGGATCACTTCGGCGCCCAGCAGCTTCATGCGGAACACGTTGGCCTGCTGGCGCTCGATGTCGGTGGTGCCCATGTAGATCACGCAGTCCAGGCCGAAACGCGCCGCCACGGTGGCAGTGGCCACGCCGTGCATGCCGGCGCCGGTCTCGGCGATGATGCGTTTCTTGCCCATGCGCCGCGCCAGGAGGATCTGGCCGATGCAGTTGTTGATCTTGTGCGCGCCGGTGTGGTTCAGCTCTTCGCGCTTGAGGTAGATCTTGGCGCCGCCGCAGTGCTCGGTCAGGCGCTCGGCGAAGTACAGCGGGCTTGGACGGCCGACGTAGTCGCGCTGGAAATAGGCCAGTTCCTTGAGGAACTCCGGATCTTCCTTGGCCGCTTCGTATTCGCGGGCCAGGTCGAGGATCAGCGGCATCAGGGTTTCGGCGACGTAACGGCCGCCGAACGCGCCGAACAGGCCGTTGGCATCAGGGCCGTTGCGCAGGTTGGTCTGGGTCATGGGGGCGCTCCCGGTGATTCGTCAAAAGGGTGAATGCATGGACAGGCAATGGCGTTCACTCTACCCCTGACACCCCAGGCTGAAAACCGATAAGATCGCCACAACCTGTCAGGAAAACTCACATATCCCATGAGCCACGACCTGCCTCCGCTGAACGCCCTCCGGGCCTTCGAAGCCACCGCCCGCCTGAACAGCGTCAGTCAGGCGGCCGAACAGCTGCACGTCACCCATGGCGCGGTCAGCCGCCAGTTGAAGGTGCTTGAAGAACATCTCGGGGTGAGCCTGTTCGTCAAGGAAGGACGCGGCCTGAAACTCACAGATGCCGGGGTGCGCCTGCGCGATGCCAGCAGCGATGCCTTCGAGCGCCTGCGCACGGTCTGCGCCGAGTTGAGCCAGAGCACCGCCGATGCGCCCTTCGTGCTCGGTTGTTCCGGCAGCCTGCTGGCGCGCTGGTTCATCCCGCGCCTGGGGCGGTTGAATGCCGACCTGCCGGACCTGCGCCTGCACCTGTCGGCCGGCGAAGGCGATCTCGACCCGCGCCGGCCGGGGCTGGATGCCTTGCTGGTATTCGCCGAGCCGCCGTGGCCGGCGGACATGCAGGTCTTTGAACTGGCCAGCGAGCGCATCGGCCCGGTGCTCGGCCCGCGCTACAGCCGTTACGAACAACTGCGCGAGGCGCCGGCCAGTGCGCTGTTGAACGAGGCATTGCTACAGACCACCTCGCGCCCGCAGGCTTGGCCCAGCTGGGCCCGCCAGAACGGCATCGACGCCGGGGCGCTGAAGTTCGGCCAGGGTTTCGAGCATTTGTATTATTTGCTGGAGGCCGCGGTGGCCGGGCTGGGCGTGGCGATCGCGCCGCAGCCGCTGGTGGCCGAGGACCTGCGTGCCGGGCGCCTGGTTGCCCCGTGGGGTTTCTGTGAAACCCCGGGGCAACTGGCGTTGTGGCTACCCAAGCGCGCCGCGGATGGGCGCGCCCGGCAGCTGGCGCAGTGGCTCAGTAATGAGCTGCGCCAGACTCCTTAATTGCCGCGTTTGCACAGCAGGTAAGCGGCCAGCAGGCCCAGCGCGCCCACGGCGACGCCGGCGGTGGTCCAGGGGTGTTGCTGGGCGTAGTCGCGGGTGGCGATCCCGGTTTCACGGGTTTTCACTTTGACTTCTTCATAGGCATCGCCGAGCAGGCTGCGAGAATGTCTCAGCGCGCTCTCGGCGTTGCTTTTCAGTGCCTTGAGGGTTTTGCGCGACTCGTCCGAAGCATCGTCCTTGAGGCTTTCCAGGGACTTGAGCAGACTTTCGATCTCGGCTTCCATGCTTTCCAATGAGGCTTTGCGTAGCGAAGTGTTGGCCATGGTGGCTCTCCTGCATTGTTGATTGAGGGGTCTGTAGGGTCCGACTGCGCGGCCTGGCGAAAGTGCATTAAATCTGCATGACGATGGGCCCGGGGCTTATTCCAGTGTTGCTGGTAATCGCTGCTAGGCTTTGATCTACCTCATAAGGAGAGAGCGCCATGTCTGATCATCACACCTACAAGAAAGTCGAACTGGTCGGTTCGTCCCCTAGCAGCATCGAAGACGCCATCAACAATGCGCTGGCCGAAGCCAGCAAAAGCATCAAGCACCTGGAGTGGTTCGAGGTCACGGAAACCCGCGGGCACATCCTTGATGGCAAGGCCGCGCATTTCCAGGTCACGCTCAAGGTCGGTTTCCGCATTGCCAACAGCTGAACCTGGACTAGGCTGTTGAACTTGGGCGCTGGCCGATTGCCATAGGGAATGGCAAAGCGCTATATCTGCCTCGATGCCGAACAGGCCGGGGCTTGACGCTTATTTTTGATTCGACCAGGGAATGTGACCGATGAAAAAACTGGTAATGGCTTTAGCGTTGTTGAGTGTCGCGGGAACAGCCCTTGCTGCCGGCAAATCATGCGAAGAGCTGAAAAGCGAAATCGCCGCGAAGATCGATGCCAAAGGCGTGTCGGGTTATTCGCTGGAAATTGTCGACAAAGGCAGCGCGACTGACGGCAAAGTGGTCGGTACCTGCGAAGGCGGTACCAAGGAAATCGTCTACAAGCGCGGCTGAGCCCTCGTAGAAATGAACAAAGCCGACGCAATACGTCGGCTTTTTTTGTGCCCGGCGATTACCCAGGCCAGGCGGGCCCCTGCCGCAGGCTGCGATCGCGGCCGAAGGGCGCGCAAGGCCTCAGGATCACAGAATCCTTTGGCCCGATTGCACTCAACCTTTCATGACCTGCGCCAGCAATTCGTAGGAATGCAGGCGGTCGGCGTGTTCGTACAGGTCGCAGGTGAAGATCAGTTCATCGGCGCCGGTCTGTTCGATCAGCACTTCGAGCTTGGCGCGGATCTTCGCCGGGCTGCCGATCATGGCCAGGCCGAGGAAGCTGCCCACCGCCTCTTTTTCATGGGGCAGCCATAGGCCGTCCATGCTCTTCACCGGTTTGCGCTGCACCAGGCTCTGGCCGCGCATCAGCGCGAGGATCCGCTGGTACACCGAGGTCGCCAGGTAGTCGGCCTGTTCGTCGGTATCGGCCGCCACCAGCGGCACGCCGAGCATCACATAAGGCTTGTCGAGCACGGCCGAGGGCTTGAAGTGATTGCGGTACACGCGAATCGCCTCGTGCATGTAGCGCGGCGCGAAATGCGAGGCGAAGGCGTAAGGCAAGCCGCGCTCACCGGCCAGTTGCGCACTGAACAGGCTGGAACCCAGCAGCCACACCGGCACCTGGGTACCGGTCCCTGGTACCGCGATCACCCGCTGTTCCGGGGTGCGTGGACCGAGGTAGGCCATCAGCTCGGCCACGTCTTCAGGGAAATCGTCGGCGCTGCCGGAACGTTCGCGGCGCAGGGCGCGGGCGGTCATCTGGTCCGACCCCGGCGCGCGGCCCAGGCCCAGGTCGATGCGCCCCGGGTACAGGCTTTCCAGGGTGCCGAACTGCTCGGCGATTACCAGCGGCGCATGGTTGGGCAGCATCACGCCACCGGAACCGACGCGAATGCTCGAGGTGCCGCCGGCCAGATAACCCAGCAGCACCGAGGTCGCGGAGCTGGCGATACCGTCCATGTTGTGGTGCTCGGCGACCCAGAAGCGGGTGTAGCCGAACTTCTCTACATGGCGGGCCAGGTCCAGGGAATTACGCAGCGATTGCGCCGGGCTGCCGTCCTCGCGCACGGGGACCAGGTCGAGGGTGGAAAACTTAACGTCGGACAGTGGTTTCATAAGCCTGCTTCTCCAATGGTGTGCAGGCCTTTGTCATGAGCCAAAACCTGCCGAATGCTGAAAGCCTGTTTCATGCAATGTGGGCATATACCCGAGTTTCAATAGCCAAGCTGAATTTGCTGTCCGGATAAACGGCGGATTCAGACAGGATGAACTTCGCCAGGCCTTCTATCCTCTAGAACCCTGAGTAGCAGAAAACCACAAGGGCGCGGTCTTTCGCGCCCGTTCTCGAGGAGACAGACATGAGCATCACCAAGAAAGCATCGGCTCACTGGGAAGGCGACCTGAAAACCGGCATTGGTTCGATTTCCACTGAAACCGGGGTACTGCGCGATGCACCTTACGGCTTCAAGGCGCGTTTCGAAGGCGGCAAGGGCACCAATCCGGAAGAACTGATCGGCGCCGCGCACGCGGGGTGTTTTTCCATGGCCTTCTCGATGATTCTCGGCGAGGCCGGGCTCAAGGCCGACAGTATCGACACCAACGCCGAAGTGACCCTGGACCAGGTCGATGGCGGTTTTGCGATCACCGCGGTGCACCTGATCCTCAAGGCGAAGATTCCCGGCGCCAGCCAGCAGCAGTTCGATGAACTGAGCAAGAAGGCCAAGGAAGGTTGCCCGGTGTCCAAGGTGCTGAACGCCAAGATCAGCCTGGATGCGACGCTGGTCAGCTGAGCCACGGTCCAACCGTTACAACCGTTACATCGCATCGCGAGCCAGCGAACGAGGCCTTTTGCAGGAGCAACCGGCCGCCGTTCGCGGGCTCGCGATTGCGTTTTCTTCGCAACACTCCCGCGCCAGATATGCGCGGCGTCAGAACTCGCTTCATGAAAATGTGGTCGAATGCACGACTGCAGGCTCAGCCCATGACCGTGGGCGCTGCATCAAGGGGAGCTCCACTCATGAAACGTTTTGTCCTGGCAGTTGTTTGTAGCGCGCTGGCCACCTCGGCCCTGGCGGCTCCGAAGGATTGCGAAGAACTCAAGAAAGAGATTGAAATCAAGATCCAGGCTAACGCCGTGCCCTCCTACACCCTGGAGATTGTCAGCAAGGAGGAAGCCGAAAAGCATGACGTGGCCATGGTGGTCGGTACCTGCGAAAACGGCACCAAGGCGATCATCTATCAGCGAAACGACAGCTGATCGTTCAGATCACGCAGTTGACCATGTGGTCTTCGGCCAGCAGCTCACGCTTGGCGTTGTACAGCCGGGCACTGGGAGAGAAACCCAGCGAGCGGGCTTCCAGCAGGTAACGCTGGCCGGCTTCGAAATGGTCGTAGCGCACGCTCAGGTAGCACAGGCGCTCGGCCGGATCGTTCATCATGCCGAAGCGCCCGCTGAACACCTCGAAATCGAAACGCACCATCAACTCGTGACTGCCCGGGGTGACCTGGAAGTAGCGGCCGTCGGTCAGGCGCTGGTTGTCCAGGCGCTCGGCCATCAGCAGCTTGCCGCCCGGCGTCGGGGTGGCGAAATCGACCCAGGCCTGTTGCGGGTCCACCGCCGGCAGGGGGCTGGAGCAGGCAACGAGGCCGGTCAGGGCAAGCAGCAGCAAAGGTTGGCGCATGAGGTCGGGCCGTCCGGGGAAAGGCCTCAAGCATAGCGCCGATCAGGTGCGCTGGCAGCCCGCTGGTTGGCCGGTACCCACCAGATTACGCTGCTGGTCATAGAGCTTGGCCCAGGGCCGGAAGCCGATATTGCCGGTCTGCAACTGGTAGCGCTGGCCGGCGTTGAAGTCCTTGTACTTCACGTTCAGCTGGCAATCGCGCCACAGCGGTTCGCTGTCCGGGCCGATATTGGTGGGCTCCACGGCGAACTGGTAGCGCACCTTCAGCTCATGGTTGCCGGGCTGGACCTCGAAATATCGACGGTCCACCCAAGCCTTTTCGTCGACCTCCAGCGCCTGCAGCGCGCTGTCCTGGTGGGTGTCGAGGTCGATCCAGGCTTGCGTCGGATCGGGGGCGGGCAATCCGGCACAGCCGCTCAGGGTCAACAGTCCGGTGGTCAGCAGCAACACGCGCATAGCGAAACTCCAGGCAGGCGAGATAGTCTTGGGGGCAGACTCTCGAAGGATGATTCGATTTGATTAGGCCGCGTTCAAGCCATGGGTTACTTGATCATCTTTTGCGCTTTTTGTTTCCGGGCTTGCTGCTTTTGTTGCTCAACGGTTGTTCCAGCGTGGGTTACTACGGCCAGCTGGCCAGTGGCCAATGGCGTCTGTTGCAGGCCCGCACGCCGGTCGAGCAGGTCATCGCCGACCCGGCTCGCGACCCGTTGTTGCGCGCCCATCTGGCCCAGTCGCAGAAGGCCCGGCGCTTCGCCAGCCAGCACCTGCACCTGCCGGACAACCAGAGCTACCGCCTCTACGCCGACATCGGCCGGCCTTACGTGGTGTGGAATGTATTCAGCACCCCCGAGTTTTCCCTGAGCCCCAAGACCCACTGTTTCCCGATTGCCGGCTGCGTGGCCTATCGCGGCTACTACAGCCAGGGCGCGGCCCGCGGTGAGGCGGCCTTGCAGAAACAGCAGGGCATGGATGTGGCCATCGGCGGGGTGGAGGCCTACTCGACCCTGGGCTGGTTCAACGACCCGATCCTCAGTTCGATGCTGCATTGGGGCGACGAGCGCCTGGCGACCCTGATCTTCCACGAGCTGGCCCATCAGCGCTTCTATGTGAAGGACGACACCGAGTTCAACGAGTCCTTCGCTACCTTCGTCGAGCAGGAAGGCACCCGGCAATGGCGCGCGGCCCGGGGCCTGGCGCCGGCCAGCGATGCCCTGGTCAAGCAGAAGGACCAGTTCATCCAGCTGATCCTCGATACCCGCCAGCGCCTGGAACGCCTGTATGCCCTGCCGCTGCCAGCCGAGCAGATGCGCCAGCGCAAGGCCGCCGAATTCGAACGGCTGCGCCGGGATTACCGCCAGCTGAAGGACAGCCAATGGCAGGGCGACTCGCGCTACGACTTCTGGATCAACACCCCGCTGAACAATGCCAGGCTGTTGCCTTTCGGCCTGTACGACCAGTGGGTGCCGGCGTTTGCCGCCTTGTTCAAGCAGGTGAACGGCGATTGGCGGGCGTTTTACCAGGCGGTGGAGAAGCTCGGCGCGCTGCCGGCTGAAAAGCGCAAGGCGGCGCTGCAAACATTGATGGATGGCGCCTGAAAGGACGCTATCGCGGGCAAGCCTCGCTCCTACAAAGGGCGTACGTGCTTCTGTAGGAGCGAGGCTTGCCCGCGATGAGGCCGGATCGTCAAACCCATATCGCATCCCAAAGCGAATAATCCCCCACCCGCTTCACCAACCCCGCGCGTAACGGGTTGGCCACGATATACCGTGCGACAGCCTGTAAATCCTCTTCCTTGCGAATGCCTCGATCATGGTACCCACGTTGCCAGACCGCCCCTTTGCGCCGCCGCTGGCGATTCAACGATACGCAAATGCGCGAGCGAGTCCTGCCCATCAACACTGGCAACGTGGAGCCATGCAGTTCGACCAACCAGTGAAAATGATCGGGCATGACGACAAAGGCCAGCGAGTGGGCGAGTTGCTCCTGCTCGGCCTGTTTGAACGCAGCCACTGCCAAGCGGCCCGAGTGGAAATCACTGAATAGCGGTTCCCGGTTTTGGGTGACGGAGGTGAGAACGTAGATTTGACCGGGCTGCGAGTAACGCCCAGTACGCAGGCGATGGGCGTGGGGTTTGCTGGGCATGGGAGATCCTCCTTGATCGTGTTTTTCAGGCTAGATCGAAGAAGGGCGGAACGGTGTATGTCTGTTGTGCGGGATGTGTCTGGGGGGACGCTATCGCGGGCAATCGAGCGTCGACCGGCCTCTCCTACAGAAGCACGCAAGCCCTGCGATAGCGATCGGCTCAGCGTTGCAGGAACGCCTGATGCAGTTCATCCAGGGTCTGGAAGTGATAGGCCGGTGCCTCGGCGCTCAGTTCTTCGTGGCTGCCGAAGCCGTAACCCACCGCCGCCGCATCCAGCCCGTTGCGGCGGGCGCCGATCAGGTCGTGCTTGCGGTCGCCGATCATCAGGGTATCGCTCGGGTCCAGGCCTTCTTCGCTGATCAGGTGGCGAATCAGCTCGACCTTGTCGGTGCGGGTGCCGTCCAGTTCGCTGCCGTAGATCACCTTGAAGTGCCGGGCGAAATCGAAGTGCCGGGCGATCTCGCGGGCGAACACCCACGGCTTGGACGTCGCGATGTACAGCTGGCGGCCCTGCCCGCCGAGGGTTTCCAGCAGGGGCGTGACGCCGTCGAACACGCGGTTCTCATACAGGCCGGTGACCTTGAAACGCTCGCGGTAGAAATTCACCGCCTCCCAGGCCCTGGCTTCGTCGAAACCGTAGAACTGCATGAACGCCTGCAACAGCGGCGGGCCGATGAAGTGTTCCAGCTTGCTCAGGTCGGGCTCGTCGATGCCCAGCTTGCCGAGGGCGAACTGGATCGAGCGGGTAATGCCTTCGCGCGGGTCGGTCAGGGTGCCATCGAGGTCGAACAGAACGGTTTGGTAATGCATGGGGATTCCTGGGCAGTGGGTCGGGGGCTCAAGCCTGGTCGTAGCCTTCGGCCAGGTGCAGGTCCTTGAGCTTCACGTAGTTGGCGGCGCTATAGGTGAAGAACGCGCGCTCCTTGTCGGTCAGCGGGCGAACCTGTTTCACCGGGCTGCCGACATAGAGGAAGCCGCTTTCCAGGCGTTTGCCAGGCGGCACCAGGCTGCCGGCGCCGACGATCACGTCGTCGTCCACCACGGCGCCGTCCATGACGATGCTGCCCATGCCGATCAGCACCCGGCTGCCGACGCTGCAACCGTGCAGCATCACTTTGTGGGCGATGGTCACGTCGTCACCGATCAGCAGCGGGAAACCATCCGGGTTGAAGGGGCCGGCGTGGGTGATGTGCAGCACGCTGCCGTCCTGCACGCTGGTGCGGGCGCCGATGCGGATGCGGTGCATGTCGCCGCGGATCACCGTGAGTGGCCAGACCGAGCTGTCGGCACCGATTTCGACGTCGCCGATCACCACCGCCGAGCTGTCGACGAAGGCCCGCGGGCCAAGGATGGGCGTGTGGTTCTGATAGCTGCGAATGGCCAAGTTGGATACCTGTTCTGACATTTATTAATGGGGGCGATAGCTGCGGTGTGCGTCGATTGTAATTAAGATGGGGCCACGTTTCTTCCAGCCAAGGTGCCAACCGTGAGTGTGAACAACCCTCTTCTGCAGCCCTACGACCTGCCGCCGTTTTCGGCGATCCGCGCCGAGCACGTACAGCCGGCCATCAAACAGATCCTGGCTGACAACCGCGCCGCCATCGCTGAAATCCTCAAGAACCAGGGCGCGCAACCGACCTGGGCCGGCCTGGTGCTGGCCATGGACGAACTCAACGACCGCCTGGGCGCGGCCTGGAGCCCGGTCAGCCACCTCAATGCCGTGTGCAACAGCGGCGAACTGCGCGAAGCCTACGAGTCCTGCCTGCCGGACTTGAGCGCCTACGCCACCGAGCTGGGGCAGAACCGTGAGCTGTTCCAGGCCTTCGAAGCCCTGGCGAGCAGCCCGGAAGCCGCCGGTTTCGACGTGGCGCAAAAAACTATCCTGGAACACTCCCTGCGTGACTTCCGCCTGTCGGGTATCGACCTGCCGCCAGAGCAGCAGAAGCGCTACGCCGAAGTGCAGAGCAAGCTTTCCGAGCTGGGCAGCCGCTTCTCCAACCAACTGCTCGACGCCACCCAGGCCTGGACCAAGCACATCACCGACGAAGCGGCCCTGGCCGGCCTGACCGCTTCGGCCAAGGCGCAGATGGCTGCCGCGGCCCAGGCCAAGGATCTGCAAGGCTGGCTGATCACCCTGGAATTCCCCAGCTACTACGCGGTGATGACCTACGCCGAAGACCGCGCGCTGCGCGAAGAAGTCTACGCCGCCTACTGCACCCGCGCCTCGGACCAGGGCCCGAACGCCGGCCAGAATGACAACGGCCCGGTCATGGAAGAAATCCTCGACCTGCGCCAGGAACTGGCCCAACTGCTGGGCTACGCCAACTTCGCCGAGCTGAGCCTGGCCACCAAGATGGCCGAGTCCAGCGACCAGGTGCTGAGTTTCCTGCGGGACCTGGCCAAGCGCAGCAAGCCGTTCGCCGCCCAGGACCTGCAACAGCTCAAGGCCTACGCCGCCGAACAGGGCTGCCCGGACCTGCAGAGCTGGGACAGCGGTTTCTACGGCGAGAAGCTGCGCGAGCAGCGCTACAGCGTGGCCCAGGAAACCCTGCGCGCCTATTTCCCGATCGATAAGGTGCTGGGCGGCCTGTTCGCCATCGTCCAGCGCCTGTACGGCATCGAGATCGCCGAACTGAAAGGCTTCGACACCTGGCACCCGGACGTGCGCCTGTTCGAGATCAAGGAGAACGGCCAGCACGTGGGCCGCTTCTTCTTCGACCTGTATGCCCGCGCCAACAAGCGTGGCGGTGCCTGGATGGATGGCGCCCGTGATCGTCGCCGCACTTTCGACGGCGTGCTGCAAAGCCCGGTGGCCAACCTGGTGTGCAATTTCACCCCGGCCGACAGCGGCAAGCCAGCCCTGCTGACCCACGATGAAGTCACCACGCTGTTCCATGAATTCGGTCATGGCCTGCACCACCTGCTGACCCGCGTCGAACATGCCGGTGTTTCCGGCATCAACGGCGTGGCCTGGGATGCGGTGGAGCTGCCGAGCCAGTTCATGGAGAACTGGTGCTGGGAGCCGGAAGGCCTGGCGCTGATCTCCGGTCACTATGAAACCGGCGAGCCGCTGCCCCAGGACCTGCTGGAAAAGATGCTCGCGGCGAAGAACTTCCAGTCCGGCCTGATGATGGTGCGCCAGCTGGAGTTCTCGCTGTTCGACTTCGAACTGCATGCCACCCACGGCGATGGCCGTGCCGTGCTGCAAGTGCTCGAAGGCGTGCGCGACGAGGTCTCGGTGATGCGTCCGCCGGCCTACAACCGTTTCCCCAACAGCTTCGCGCACATCTTCGCCGGCGGTTACGCGGCGGGTTACTACAGCTACAAGTGGGCCGAAGTGCTGTCGGCCGATGCCTTCTCGAGGTTCGAGGAAGAAGGCGTGCTGAATGCCGAGACCGGTCGCGCGTTCCGCGAAGCGATCCTGGCCCGCGGCGGCTCCCAGGAGCCGATGGTGCTGTTCGTCGACTTCCGCGGACGCGCACCGTCGATTGACGCACTCTTGCGCCATAGCGGCCTGACCGAGGGCGCAGCGGCATGAGCGAGGGGCCAGTGAAGACGAAAAAGCGCTTTATCGCCGGGGCGGTCTGCCCGGCGTGCAGCGAGCAGGACAAGTTGATGATGTGGAGCGAAGACGACGTTCCCCATCGCGAGTGCGTGGCCTGCGGGTATTCCGACACCCTGAATGAACAGGGCCTGTCGGTGCCCAAGGAGCTGGGCACGCGGGTCAACACCACGGCCCTCAAGGTGCTGGATGCCAAGGTCCAGTCGGTGCAGTTTTTCCCCAACCCCAAGTTGAAGAAAAAGACCGACGAGCCCAAGTAACTGCCAATCCCCTGTAGGAGCGCAGCTTGCTCGCGATAGCGGTGTATCAGATACACCGCGGTGCTTTGATCGCCAGCAAGCTTGGCTCCTACCGGGATGCGGTCGAAGCTCAATTCTGCAGCTTCACGCAGCCGGTCAATTCGCTGGCTTGCTGACGCTCACCGTCTCGAACCAGCTCTTCACCGAACAGGTGGCGAACACGCTGGTGCTGCAATCGCCATTGGCCAGGGCGGTTCGCAATTTGTCGACATCGGCCTGCATCATGTAGCGAATGCCGTCCTTGAAGTGGGAACTGTCACCAAACCCGCCTCCGGTCATTTCATTCAGCGCCTCCTCCTTGCTCCAACCCTGAACTACTACTCGATACATCGCCGACATCAGGCCGGTGCGATCCGAGCCGTGCTTGCAGTGCATCAACACCGGGCCGTCGCTTTCGGCGCTCTGGATCGCGCGCAAGGCCGCCAGCACGTCGGCGTCATCCACGTGATTGGTCCGGTAAGGCAATTGCACCTGCTTGATTCCCGGGGCCTGCAGCCAGCTGGAATCGGACTCCGGCAGGAAGTTGATCACCGTGCCCACCTTGAGTTTTTCCAGCAAAGGCACGGCGCCGCCGTCCGGCAAGGCGCTGCGGTACAGCGTCGGCGACATCTGGTACAGGTTGTAGTGGGTTTCCACGGGCTGGGCCCACTGGGCCGGGCGGGTCGTGCCGGTTTCGGCGGCCTGCGCCTGGGGCCAGGCGAGCAGCGTCAGCAGGGACAGGCAGAGAGCGGGAAGGATACGAGAGTTGTGCATGCAGAAGGCCGTGACCGGAAATGGGGTGGAGAGAGCCTAGCTTCCATCCGGACCGGTCAACGCCCTGTGAGGCGCTCGTCAAAGAAACGTGAAGTCGCTGCGATAGAGGTTTTTTCTCGGCAATCGCGACTTTTTTGCAACGCAAACGATTTATTCGAATGCTTAGCCTGCTACCATTTGTAACCAAAATTTGCTGAACTGTGCTTTCCCCGGCCTCGGGATCGACCCGTTGCGCCGCCAGAACGACAAGCCACGCCATGACGCGGCTGCCCAACCCGTGAATGCCTAGTGTGAGGTGCACCCCCATGTCTGATCACGATCAAGACAACCCGCGGCGTGAGTTTCTGCGCAAATCCCTGACCTTGATCCCGGTGGTCACGGTCGCCAGTACCGGCCTGGGCAGCTCGATGCTGATGGCCGCGCCCGAAGCGCCCAAGCCGGTCGAGCCGGCCCGAGCCCCGGTCAGCACCAATGCTGACGCTTACCAGCCAAGCTATTTCACCGCCGAAGAATGGGCTTTTGTCCAGGCCGCGGTAGAGCGTCTGATCCCGGCCGACGAACAAGGCCCGGGTGCCCTGGAAGCCGGCGTGCCGGAATACATCGACCGGCAGATGAACACCCCCTACGCCGCGGGTGCCCTGTGGTACATGCAAGGCCCGTTCAACGCCGACGCCGCGCCGGAGATGGGCTGGCAGAGCAAGCTGGTACCCAAGGAGATCTACCGCCTGGGCATTGCCGCGACGGATGCTTGGTCGAAAGCCTTCAACGGTAAAACATTTGCCGCGCAAGACAGCGCTACCCGAGACGATTTGCTCAAGCAGCTCGAAGCGGGAAAACCCCAATTCGACAGCGTTCCGCCGAAGATTTTCTTCAACCTTCTGCTGCAAAACACCAAGGAAGGGTTCTTCTGCGACCCGATCCACGGCGGCAATAAAGGCATGGTCGGCTGGACGTTGATTGGCTTCCCCGGCGCGCGCGCCGATTTCATGGACTGGGTGGAACGCAACGAGCAATACCCTTTCCCGGCAGTGTCGATTCGCGGCGAGAGGGCTTGAGCATGGCAACGGTAATGAAGAAGGTCGACGCAGTGATCGTCGGGTTTGGCTGGACCGGCGCGATCATGGCCAAGGAGCTGACCGAGGCTGGGCTCAACGTGCTGGCGCTGGAGCGCGGGCCGATGCAGGACACCTACCCGGACGGCAACTACCCGCAGGTGATCGACGAACTCACCTACAGCGTGCGCAAGAAACTCTTCCAGGACATCTCCCGGGAAACGGTGACCATTCGTCACAGCGTCAACGACGTGGCCCTGCCGAACCGCCAGCTGGGCGCGTTCCTGCCGGGCAATGGCGTCGGCGGCGCCGGCCTGCACTGGTCCGGCGTGCATTTTCGCGCCGACCCGATCGAGCTGCGCATGCGCAGCCACTACGAAGAGCGCTACGGCAAGAACTTCATCCCCAAGGACATGACCATCCAGGACTTCGGCGTCACCTACGAAGAGCTGGAACCGTTCTTCGACTACGCGGAAAAAATCTTCGGTACCTCAGGTCAGGCCTGGACCGTGAAAGGCCAGCTGGTCGGTGAAGGCAAGGGTGGCAACCCTTACGCGCCGGACCGTTCGGACCATTTCCCGCTGGAGTCGCAGAAGAACACCTACTCCGCCCAGCTGTTCCAGAAAGCCGCCGGCGAAGTCGGCTACAAGCCCTACAACCTGCCGTCGGCCAACACCTCGGGGCCGTACACCAACCCCTATGGCGCGCAAATGGGGCCGTGCAACTTCTGCGGGTTCTGCAGCGGCTATGTCTGCTACATGTACTCCAAGGCTTCGCCGAACGTGAACATTCTGCCGGCCCTCAAGCCGCTGCCGAATTTCGAGCTGCGCCCCAACTCCCACGTGCTCAAGGTCAACCTCGACAGCACCAAGACCCGCGCGACCGGCGTTACCTACGTCGATGGCCAGGGCCGCGAGATCGAGCAGCCGGCGGACCTGGTGATCCTCGGCGCCTTCCAGTTCCATAACGTGCGTCTGATGCTGCTGTCCGGCATCGGCAAGCCGTACGACCCGATCACCGGCGAAGGCGTGGTGGGCAAGAACTTCGCCTACCAGAACATGGCCACCATCAAGGCCTACTTCGACAAGGACGTGCACACCAACAACTTCATCGGCGCCGGCGGCAATGGCGTGGCGGTGGACGACTTCAACGCCGACAACTTCGACCACGGCCCGCATGGCTTCGTCGGTGGCTCGCCGTTCTGGGTCAACCAGGCTGGCAGCCGGCCGATCGCCGGGACCTCCAACCCACCGGGCACCCCGGCCTGGGGCAGCGCCTGGAAGAAGGCCACCGCCGACTACTACACCCATCAGGTGTCGATGGACGCCCACGGCGCCCACCAGTCCTACCGCGGCAACTACCTCGACCTCGATCCGGTGTACCGCGACGCCTACGGCCTGCCGCTGCTGCGCATGACCTTCGACTGGCAGGAAAACGACATCAAGATGAACCGCTTCATGGTCGAGAAGATGGGCAAGATCGCCGAGGCGATGAACCCCAAGGCCATCGCGGTGCTGGGCAAGAAGGTCGGTGAGCACTTCAACACCGCGTCCTACCAGACCACCCACCTCAACGGGGGCGCGATCATGGGCACCGACCCGAAAACCAGTGCCTTGAACCGTTACCTGCAGAGCTGGGACGTGCACAACGTATTCGTCCCGGGCGCTTCGGCCTTCCCCCAGGGCCTGGGCTACAACCCGACCGGCCTGGTGGCCGCGTTGACCTACTGGTCGGCCCGCGCGATTCGCGAGCAGTACCTGAAGAACCCCGGCCCGCTGGTCCAGGCATAAGGAGCGATGACCATGAAAACCCTCGTTATCGCGACCCTGGCCCTGCTCGGCAGCGCTTCCCTCAGCGCCGCCGAAACCGATCGGCAAGCCTTGATCAAACAGGGCGAATACCTGGCCCGCGCCGGTGACTGCGTGGCCTGCCACACCGCCAAGGACGGCAAGCCGTTCGCCGGCGGCCTGCCGATGGAAACCCCGATCGGCATGATCTACTCCACCAACATCACCCCGGACAAGACCGGCATCGGCGAGTACAGCTTCGACGACTTCGACAAGGCCGTGCGCCATGGCGTGGCCAAGAGCGGCAGCAGCCTGTACCCGGCCATGCCCTACCCGTCCTATGCGCGGGTCAGCGACGCCGACATGCAGGCGCTGTATGCCTACTTCATGCAAGGCGTGGCGCCTGTGGTCCAGGAGAACCGCGACAGCGACATCCCCTGGCCGCTGAGCATGCGCTGGCCGTTGGCGGGCTGGCGCTGGATGTTCGCGCCGAGCGTGGCGGACCTGCAAGGCAACGGCCAGGCCAAGGCAGGCGAAGACCCGGTGGTCAGTCGCGGTGCCTACCTGGTGGAGGGCCTCGGCCACTGTGGCGCCTGCCACACGCCGCGCGCCCTGACCATGCAGGAGAAGGCCCTGAGCGCCAGCGAAGGCAGCCACTTCCTGGCCGGCAGCGCGCCGCTGGAAGGCTGGATCGCCAAGAGCCTGCGCGGCGACCACAAGGACGGCCTGGGCAGCTGGAGCGAAGAGCAGCTGGTGCAGTTCCTCAAGACTGGTCGTAGTGATCGTGGAGCGGTGTTCGGCGGCATGAGCGACGTGGTGGTGCACAGCATGCAGTACATGTCCGAAGAGGACCTGACGGCCATCGCCCGTTACCTCAAGTCGCTGCCGGCAGTGGATGCCAACGACCAGCCGCACCAGTACGACAAGGCGGTGGCCGAGGCGTTGTGGAAAGGTGACGACAGCAAGCCGGGGGCGTCGGTGTATGTCGACAACTGTGCGGCGTGCCACCGTACCGACGGCCATGGCTATACCCGGGTGTTCCCGGCGCTGGCGGGCAACCCGGTGCTGCAAAGCGCCGATGCCACGTCGCTGATCAATATCGTGCTCAAGGGCGGCACCTTGCCGGCGACTCATACCGCGCCATCGACCTTCACCATGCCGGCCTTCGCCTGGCGGCTGTCGGACCAGGAGGTGGCCGATGTGGTCAACTTCATCCGCACCAGCTGGGGCAACCAGGGTTCCGAGGTGAACGCCGCGGACGTGGCGGGGCTGCGCAAGGGCGACCTGCAAAGTACTTCGAATGACGATCTGGGGCAGGGGACCAAGCACAGCGGTGGCTGACCGGCCTTTTTCGCGAGCAAGCTCGCTCCTACAGGGATGCGTGTGTTCTCTGTAGGAGCGAGCTTGCTCGCGATCAGCGCCGAAGGCGCGCTCCGCCCGACGGCGCTTTGCAGAAATTCGAACCTCCGATACTGTATATGAATACAGTATCGGAGCGCCTCCCATGTTCAGCCCCCTGCCCCCTCGCGGCCGTGGCACCGCGACCAATCCGCACAACCGTTTTGCGCCCCAGCGCTCGGTGGCCTTCGATGACGGCTGGTACCAGGAAGCCCCGCTGACCCAGGGCACCGAGGTGCGCCTCGAGACGGCGAAATCCATCATCACCCGCAACAGCTCGCCGGACCTGCCCTTCGACCGCTCCATCAACCCCTATCGCGGTTGCGAGCACGGCTGCATCTACTGTTATGCGCGGCCCAGTCATGCCTATTGGGACCTGTCGCCGGGGCTGGACTTCGAGACCAAGCTGATCGCCAAGACCAATGCCGCGGCAATGCTGGAACAGCAGCTGTCCAAGCCCGGCTACAAATGCGCGCCGATCAACCTGGGTTCCAACACCGACCCCTACCAGCCCATCGAGCGTGAGCACCAACTGACCCGCCGGACCCTGGAGGTGCTGCTGCGCTACCGGCACCCGGTAACCATCGTCACCAAGGGCTCGCTGATCCTGCGCGATCTCGATCTGTTGGTCGAACTGGCCGAGCAGCGGCTGGTGGCGGTGATGATCAGCCTGACCACCCTGGACGACGAGCTCAAGCGCATCCTCGAACCCCGGGCGGCGGCGCCCAAGGCGCGGTTGCGGGCGATCCGGGTAATGCGCGAGGCGGGAATTCCCGTGGGGGTGCTGTGTTCGCCGATGATTCCGATGATCAACGACAGCGAGCTGGAAAGCCTGCTCGCCGAGGCCCATGCCGCGGGCGCGCAAAGCGCGGCCTACATGATGCTGCGCCTGCCCCTGGAAGTGGCGCCGCTGTTCGAGGAATGGCTCAACGCCCACTACCCGCAGCGGGCGGCCCATGTCCTGAGCCTGATCCGCCAGTGTCGCGGCGGCGAGCTGTACGACAGCCGTTTTGGTGCACGGATGCGCGGCGAAGGCCCCTTCGCGGCCCTGCTGGCGCAGCGTTTCGCCAAGGCCAGCAAACGCCTGGGGCTCGATCGGCGCGAAGGCTACAACCTCGATTGCACGGCCTTCTGTCCGCCGGGTGGGCAGATGTCGTTGCTGTAGGGGTTATTGGCCTATGGTGGAGTAGTGCCGGTGCACCTGGCTCTATAGGCTGGTCACCTTTTTGCATCGCCAATAGTGGCGTTTTAGAGCGCTCCGTTCAGTTTGAGTTAAGTTTGGAAGGCTACCTTGTTCACCGAGTGACCGATGGGTCGCTGTCGGCGGTCTGGTCGTTTTTTGATCAATCGCTGGCGTCGTGCCGGATAAAACTGGAAAATTCACCTAATCCGTCAAAAGGGGATGAATCATGAGTGACAAGGATAAACAGCCGTTGGCTGCGTCGGCTTCAGCGTCCACGGAGGTCGCCGAAAGCGCCGATGCAGCGCTGCAGATAATCGTTGACGGCTTTTTGCATTTTCATCACGAGGTCTTCCCACAGCAGGAAGAACTGTTCAAGAAACTCGCCACGGCCCAGCGGCCGCGGGCGATGTTCATTGCCTGCGCGGATTCGCGCATCGTTCCCGAACTGATTACCCAGAGCGCCCCGGGCGACCTGTTCGTGACCCGCAACGTCGGTAACGTGGTACCGCCTTACGGGCAGATGAACGGCGGTGTGTCCACGGCCATCGAATACGCGGTCATGGCGCTGGGTGTGCACCACATCATCGTTTGCGGCCATTCCGACTGCGGCGCCATGCGCGCGGTGCTCAACCCGCAGAGCCTGGAAAAGATGCCGACGGTCAAAGCCTGGCTGCGCCACGCCGAAGTGGCCAAGACCATGGTCCAGGAGAACTGCGACTGCGCCGACGAGAACGCCAGCATGCATGTGCTGACCGAAGAGAACGTCATCGCCCAGTTGCAGCATTTGCGCACCCACCCTTCGGTGGCTTCGCGCATGGCCAACGGCCAGTTGTTCATCCATGGCTGGGTGTACAACATCGAAACCAGCGAAATCAAAGCCTACGACGCGGATCAAGGGTGTTTCCTGCCGTTGGACGGACGCCATCCGATCCCGGTTGCGACGCCTAAAGCGCGCTTCTAAATCCTCCTAAATCCCAGTGGGGTTCAGCCATGACTGCTGTCAGTGCGGTCAGGCTTTGCCACGCCTGAAAAAAGTTCGGGAGAATCATCATGCGTGCAGCACAACTGAAAGCTGTTTTGCCACGGGAGCTGCTCGCTTCCGTGGTGGTGTTCCTGGTGGCCCTGCCCTTGTGCATGGGTATTGCCATCGCTTCCGGCATGCCGCCGGCCAAGGGTCTGATCACCGGGATCATCGGTGGCCTGGTAGTGGGCTGGCTGGCGGGCTCGCCCTTGCAGGTCAGCGGTCCGGCCGCGGGGCTGGCGGTCCTGGTGTTCGAGCTGGTGCGCCAGCACGGTATCGCCATGCTCGGGCCGATCCTGCTATTGGCGGGTTTCCTCCAGTTGGTGGCCGGGCGCTTGCGCCTGGGCTGCTGGTTCCGGGTCACGGCGCCAGCGGTGGTCTACGGCATGCTTGCCGGGATCGGGGTGTTGATCGTGCTCTCCCAGGTGCACGTGATGCTCGATGCCCAGCCCCAGGCGTCCGGCCTGGATAACCTCGCGGGTTTCCCCGAGGCGGTGACCCAAGCCTTGCCCAGCCTGGGCGGCGGCTTTGGCTGGCAGGCCGGGTTGCTCGGCCTGTCGACCATGGCGGTGATGTTCCTGTGGGAAAAACTGCGCCCGCATTCGCTGCGCTTCATCCCTGGTGCCCTGCTGGGTGTCGGCCTGGCGACCTTTGCCAGCCTGCTCCTGGCGCTGCAGGTCAAGCGGGTCGAGGTACCGGAAAACCTCGCCGAGGCGATCGACTGGCTGCGCCCGGCCGACCTGCTCAACCTGGCGGACCCGACACTGCTGATCGCGGCCTTTGCCGTGGCCTTTATCGCCAGCGCCGAAACCCTGCTGTCCGCCGCCGCGGTGGATCGCATGCACAGCGGTACACGTTCGGATTTCGACCGTGAATTGTCGGCGCAAGGGATCGGCAACATGCTCTGCGGGTTGCTCGGCGCCTTGCCGATGACCGGGGTGATAGTACGCAGTTCGGCCAACGTCCAGGCGGGCGCGACCACGCGGTTGTCGGCGATTTTCCACGGCCTGTGGCTGCTGGCGTTCGTGCTGTTGCTGTCCAGCGTGCTGCAAAGCATTCCGGTGGCCAGCCTGGCGGGCGTGCTGGTGTACACCGGGTTCAAGCTGGTGGACCTCAAGTCGTTCCGCAAGCTGGGCCGTTATGGGCCGATGCCGATGCTGACCTACGGCGTGACCGCGCTGGCGATTGTCTTCACCGACCTGCTGACCGGTGTGCTGATCGGTTTCGGCCTGACCCTGGTGAAGCTGGCCTGGGGCGCTTCGCGACTGAAGATCAGCCTGGTGGACCTGCCCGCCGAGGGCGAAATGGAGCTGCGCCTGGTAGGCGCCGCGACCTTCCTCAAGGTGCCGGCCCTGACCCAGGCACTGGGCAGCATCCCGCCGGGCACCACGGTGCATGTGCCGCTCAATAACCTGGGCTACATCGACCATGCCTGCCTGGAACTGCTCGAGGAGTGGGGACGGGCCAATGCGGCCAAGGGCTCGAAGCTGGTGATCGAGTCGCGCGGGTTGAAGCGCCGGCTGGAGGGGCGTTTGCACACCAACGTCGGCGTGAGCCCGGCCTCGAAGCTGGAGGCGAAAGGCTTGAGCCGGGCGTAAGTCTGTAGCCCTGTAGCCGCTGCCGAAGGCTGCGATAAGGTCCGAAGGGCCTTCAGCGGCGGTGATATCGCTGCGACCGTGCCGGTCGATCGCAGCCTGCGGCAGCGGCTACAGGGCCGCCACCTGCAATCCTCAGGCAGCCGGCTGGTCGAGCTCCAGCTCCACGCCCAGCTGGCGCGACAGGCACGGCCAGCGTTTCCAGGCGGCGTCGGTGTCGGGGCTGCTGAGCTTCTCACGGTAGGCCTCGACCGACTCCAGGGCGAAGCTTTCTTCATTGAGCATCGCGTCGACCGCATGGTGCACCGCTTCGTCCAGCTGGTTGGCGAAGGTTTCGCCGATCAACTGGTGGGCGATCAGGTTGGCCACCGTGGTGTCCAGCGGGATCAGCGGCTGGCCGAAATGGGTGATGTACAGGTCGTTGACCTCTTCCACCAGGCGATGGGCCAGATAGGCTTCGTCCAGCAGGCCGTCCAGGCCTTCGTGGCCGGCCATGATGGCGGGCGGCTGGAGGAAGAACTGCTCGGCGATCTTCAGCACCGGCTTGATCTGCGACTCGATGCCGGCTTCGCGCGCGACTTCGTTGGCGGCGTCCAGCAGGTCGGGAACCTGATCGATATAAGCGGCGACAAAACGGGTCATCACCCCCTGGGCGTCCAGTTCGGGGAGCTGGATGGCGGGGTGCAGGTGTGGCAATTGGGTTTCCAGCTGGCGGCGCAAATGCCCGGTGCTGGACTCATGTTGATGGGCTCGTTGGATCTGCTCGCGCAATGCGGCGGTGTTCATGAATACTCCAGGAAACAAGGGCAATTAATTAGGGAAGACATAAGTTAGCCTGCTCACGAAATCGCTTAAGACGTATTTCTCATAATTATTTCATGGTTAGTCGTCTAAGTTATATCGCTTCGCCATCATTCATCCCCTATCCCTTTCCAACCGTGGCCTATAAGGCCGCGGCAAACTGTTTCAGTGGATTTACGGCACCGCGTTGCGAGGTCGAAGTCGCTGTCTATACTCGGGGCTGTATGAAGTTAGCTGATGACGCCCGACTGCATGTGCAGCGAAGGCTCGGCGGTTTAAGTTCGTAGTCTGGGCAGCCGATCCCTTGGCCGCAGGTGAAAGCCGGCGGGATAACAAGAACGATAAGGGGAACCCGCAATGATGCGACATCCACAAGTCTGGATGGGCCTCCTGTTGTGGTCGGTATTCAGCCAGGCGCATGGCGCCTGGACCGTGAATATGGCGCCTGGAGCGACTGATATAAGTCACGCGGTATTCGACCTGCACATGACCATCTTCTGGATCTGTGTGGTGATCGGCGTCATTGTCTTTGGCGCCATGTTCTGGTCGATGATCGTGCACCGCCGCTCCACCGGCCAGGTGGCCGCCAAGTTCCACGAAAGCACGACGGTGGAAATCCTCTGGACGGTGGTGCCGCTGCTGATCCTGGTGGCCATGGCCGTTCCCGCCACCGCGACCCTGATCAAGATGTACGACGCCAGTGAGCCGGATGTGGACATCCAGATCACCGGCTATCAGTGGAAGTGGCACTACAAATACCTGGGCCAGGACGTCGAGTTCTTCAGCAACCTGACCACGCCCGCCGAACAGATTCACAACCAGAGTGCCAAGGGCGAGCATTACCTGCTGGAAGTCGATCAGCCGCTGGTGCTGCCGATCGGCGCCAAGGTGCGCTTTCTGGTGACCTCCGCCGACGTCATCCATTCCTGGTGGGTCCCGGCCTTCGCGGTCAAGCGCGATGCGATCCCCGGTTTCGTCAACGAAGCCTGGACCCGGGTCGACAAGCCCGGCCTGTATCGCGGCCAGTGCGCCGAGCTGTGCGGCAAGGACCACGGTTTCATGCCGATCGTGGTCGATGTGAAGACCCAGGCCGACTACGACACCTGGCTGGGCGAACGCAAGGCCGAGGCCCTCAAGCTCAAGGAACTGACCAGCAAGGAATGGACCCTCGAAGAGCTGGTGGCCCGCGGCGACAAGGTCTACCACACCACCTGCGTGGCCTGTCACCAGGCCGAGGGCCAGGGCCTGCCGCCGATGTTCCCGGCGCTCAAGGGCTCGAAGATCGCCACCGGGCCGGTGGCGGATCACCTGAACATCGTCTTCCACGGCAAGCCCGGCACCGCCATGGCGGCCTTCGGCAAGCAGCTGTCGGAAGTCGACCTGGCGGCGGTGGTCACCTATGAACGTAACGCCTGGGGCAACAACAAGGGCGACATGGTGACGCCCAAGGATGTCCTGGCTCTGAAACAGGCGGAAAGCAAATGACCCGGTCTATTGCGTGTTCCCGCAGCCGCTCGGGGCGTGCTGCCCTCGATCGTCCAGCCCAACCGTTTACAGGAGACAGGCCATGAACGCTGTGAGCGATGAGCACGGTCATGCAGTCGTTGGCGATCATGACCACACCCACGGCCCCGCCAAGGGCCTGATGCGCTGGGTGCTGACCACCAACCACAAGGACATCGGCACCCTGTACCTGTGGTTCGCCTTCTCCATGTTCCTGCTCGGCGGCTCGTTCGCCATGGTGATCCGCGCCGAGCTGTTCCAGCCCGGCCTGCAGATCGTGCAGCCGGAATTCTTCAACCAGATGACCACCATGCACGGCCTGGTGATGGTCTTCGGCGCGGTGATGCCGGCCTTCGTCGGCCTGGCCAACTGGATGATCCCGCTGATGGTCGGCGCGCCGGACATGGCCCTGCCGCGGATGAACAACTTCAGTTTCTGGTTGCTGCCGGCGGCGTTCCTGCTGCTGGTCTCGACCCTGTTCATGCCCGGCGGCGGACCCAACTTCGGCTGGACCTTCTACGCCCCGCTGTCCACCACCTACGCGCCGGAAAGCGTGACCTTCTTCATCTTCGCCATCCACCTGATGGGCATCAGCTCGATCATGGGCGCGATCAACGTGATCGCCACCATCCTCAACCTGCGCGCCCCCGGCATGACCCTGATGAAGATGCCGCTGTTCGTCTGGACCTGGCTGATCACCGCGTTCCTGCTGATCGCGGTGATGCCGGTGCTGGCCGGCTGCGTGACCATGATGCTGATGGACATCCACTTCGGCACCAGCTTCTTCAGTGCCGCCGGTGGCGGTGATCCGGTGCTGTTCCAGCATGTGTTCTGGTTCTTCGGCCACCCCGAGGTGTACATCATGATCCTGCCGGCCTTCGGCGCCGTCAGCGCAATCATCCCGGCGTTCTCGCGCAAGCCGTTGTTCGGCTACACCTCGATGGTCTACGCCACGGCGAGTATCGCCTTCCTGTCGTTCATCGTCTGGGCGCACCACATGTTCGTGGTCGGCATTCCGCTGGTGGGCGAGCTGTTCTTCATGTACGCCACGATGCTTATCGCGGTGCCGACCGGGGTCAAGGTCTTCAACTGGGTCAGCACCATGTGGCAGGGCTCGCTGACCTTCGAGACGCCGATGCTGTTCGCCGTGGCCTTCGTGATCCTGTTCACCATCGGCGGCTTCTCCGGGCTGATGCTGGCCATCGCCCCGGCGGACTTCCAGTACCAGGACACCTATTTCGTGGTCGCGCACTTCCACTATGTACTGGTGCCGGGCGCGATCTTCGGCATCTTCGCCTCGGCCTACTACTGGCTGCCGAAGTGGACCGGGCACATGTACGACGAAACCCTGGGCAAGCTGCACTTCTGGCTGTCCTTCGTCGGCATGAACATGGCGTTCTTCCCGATGCACTTCGTCGGCCTGGCGGGAATGCCGCGGCGGATCCCGGACTACAACCTGCAGTTCGCCGATTTCAACATGGTGTCGTCCATCGGCGCGTTCACCTTCGGCGCGACGCAGATCTTCTTCCTGTTCATCGTCATCAAGTGCATCCGTGGCGGCCAACCCGCACCGGCCAAGCCCTGGGACGGTGCCGAAGGGCTGGAGTGGAGCGTGCCGTCGCCGGCGCCTTACCACACCTTCACCACGCCGCCGGAAGTGAAATGAACAGCCTGCCGCGATACCCGCTGACCTCCTCCTGTAGGAGCGAGCTTGCTCGCGATAGCCACGAAGTGGCGCGCTATCAGCCTCATCGAGTCATCGTTGGTGATTTTTTCGCGAGCAAGCTCGCTCCTACAAGGGGGCGCGCTCATGGCTGAGATCTCGATGAAGAAGCTGGTCACCCGCCTGTTGCTGGTGGTGGCGGCGATGTTCGTCTTCGGTTTTGCCCTGGTGCCGATCTACGACGTGATGTGCAAGGCGCTGGGCATCAATGGCAAGACCGGCGGGCAGTATTCCGGCGAGCAGCAGGTGGATGTCTCGCGCCAGGTGCGGGTGCAGTTCCTGTCGACCAACGCGATCGACATGGTCTGGGACTTCTATCCCAAGGCCGACGACATCGTGGTCCATCCGGGCGCGGTGAACGAGATGATCTTCATCGCCCGCAATCCCAGCGACCGCCCGATGAGCGCCCAGGCGATCCCGAGCATTTCGCCGAGCAGCGCCGCGATGTATTTCCACAAGACCGAATGCTTCTGTTTCACCCAGCAAGTGCTGCAGCCCGGTCAGCAGATCGAGATGCCGGTACGTTTCATCGTTGACCGCGACATGCCCAAGGATGTGAAGCACCTGACGCTGGCTTACACGCTGTTCGATATCACCGCGCGTCATCCACCGGTGGCCGTGAGCACCAACACCGGCGGTTAAGACGTTCAAGCGTGCCCGATAAGGAGAACAATAAATGGCAACTCATGAGCATTATTACGTTCCCGCCCAGAGCAAGTGGCCGATCATCGCCACCGTGGGCATGTTCGTTACCGTGTTCGGCCTGGCCACCTGGTTCAACGACCTCAAGGCCGCGCGCCCGGAATCCCATGGCCCGCTGATTTTCTTCGTCGGTAGCCTGTTGCTGGCCTACATGCTGTTCGGCTGGTTCGGCGCGGTGATCAAGGAAAGTCGCGCCGGCCTGTACAGCGCCCAGCTGGATCGCTCGTTCCGCTGGGGCATGAGCTGGTTCATCTTTTCCGAAGTGATGTTCTTCATCGCCTTCTTCGGCGCGCTGTTCTACGTGCGCCAGATCGCCGGCCCGGCCCTGGGTGGGGAAGGCAGCAAGGGCATCGCGCACATGCTCTGGCCGAACTTCGAGTTCGTCTGGCCATTGCTCGAAAACCCCGATTCCAAGCTGTTCCCGCCGCCCAAGGAAGTCATCAGCCCCTGGGGCCTGCCGCTGCTCAACACCGTGCTGCTGGTGAGTTCCAGCGTCACCGTGACCATCGCCCACCACGGCCTGAAGAACGGCCATCGCGGCGCGCTGAAAATCTGGCTGGCGATCACCGTGCTGCTGGGTTGTGCCTTTCTCGGCTTCCAGGCCGAGGAGTACCTGCACGCCTACCACGAGCTGGGGCTGACCCTGGGTTCGGGCATCTATGGCGCCACCTTCTTCATGCTCACCGGCTTTCACGGTGCCCACGTGACCATCGGCACGCTGATCCTGTTCGTGATGCTGATGCGCATCATGAAGGGGCACTTCGATGCCGAGCATCAGTTCGGTTTCGAGGCGGCCAGTTGGTATTGGCACTTTGTCGATGTGGTGTGGATCGGCTTGTTTGTCTTCGTCTACGTGCTCTGAGCGCGGGGTTACCAGGGCGCGTGCGACACCAGCTGGCCGCTGAAGAAGCCCCAGGCGATCAAGCCGACGGTGAGCGCGGCCAGGCACACACGCACGGTCAACGACCTGACCAGGCGATGGGAGCTGCTGTCGTCCTTGACCAGAAAGAACAGGCCGCTGAACAGGCTGATGAGCGTGGCGATCAGCAACAGGACGATTGCCGCTTTAAGCATGGTGGGCTCCAGGGGAAACGCGATGCGCTTGAGTATAGCCAGTCGATCTCGCCACTTTCGGGCGCTGCCATGAACGGCTTTCGCCCGGGCGTGCTGCCGACCCTGGTGGTGCTGGCGTTGCTGCCGGTACTGGTGACGCTCGGGTTCTGGCAACTGGGCCGGGGCGAACAGAAGCGCGAGCTGCTGGCCAGCTACGCGGAACGGCGGGTGGCCGAGCCTTTGAGCGTGGATGAGCTGCAGGCTGCCCCTGATCCGGCGTTCCGCCGGGTGCGAGTGCATGGCAGCTTCGATGCAGCCCACAGCCTGCTGCTGGATAACCGCATGCACGAAGGCAAGGTCGGGGTCGAGCTGCTGCAACCCTTTCTCGACCAGGCCAGCGGCCAATGGCTGTTGCTCAACCGGGGCTGGCTGCCCTGGCCGGACCGGCGCACGCCACCGGCGTTCAGTACCCCCGAACAACCTCTGGACCTCGACGCCTGGGTCTATGTCGCCCCCGGCGCGACCTTTCAACTGCATGCCGATCCGCGCAATGCCCAGTGGCCGCGGCTGGTGACGACGGTCGATCCAGCCAGGCTCTGGAGCGAGCTGGGACGCAGCGGCTTTGCCTACGAGCTACGCCAGGAGGCTGGCCCGGGCGCCTACCTGACCGAATGGCCGGTGGTGGCCATGGGGCCGGAAAAACATCTGGGCTACGCCGTGCAGTGGTTCGCCATGGCGCTGGCCCTGTGCGCTTTGTACCTCTATCTCGGATGGCATAACGCAAGGGAGAAACACCATGGGAGCGGCCATGAATCCACCCAACATTTCTGAGGCCCAGGCGCCGCACAACCGGCGCCGCGGACGCTGGCAGCTGCTGCTGATCGTGGCCATGGTGATCGGCCCGATGATCCTCGCCACCGGCATGTACAAGTTGCAGTTCTGGGTGCCGGAAAGCCGCAGCTACCACGGTGAGCTGATCGGCAACGGCCAGAGCCGCGCCGACATCGGGGTCCAGGCCGACGAGACGCGCTGGCAGATCCTGGTCACCGCGCCCAGGGACTGCGCGGTGGATTGCCAGCAACTGGTGTACCTGGCGCGGCAGATCCAGATCTCCCTGGGCCGCGACGCCTCCCGGGCCAGCCACGCCCTGGCCGCCTCCCAGCCGCTGGACACCGATTACCAGGCCAAGCTGCAGCGCGAGTACCCGCAACTGCAACGCTACCCACTGGACCTGCCGACCTTCACCAAGGGCGCCAGCGACCAGGGCGCGCCGCTGCTGTGGATAGTCGACCCGCACGGCAACCTGGTCCTGCGCTACGACGCCCGGGTCAAGGGCAAGGACCTGCTCAACGACCTGCGCCATCTGCTGAAACTGTCGAACATCGGATAAGGGCATCGTCATGGCCAAACCTGGATTTCGCCTCGCCTTATTTGCCACCTTGCTGGCACTGATCGTGGTGCTGCTCGGCGCCTATACCCGGCTGACCCACGCCGGCCTCGGCTGCCCGGACTGGCCGGGGTGCTACGGCTTCATCAGCGTGCCGAAAAGCGAAGCCCAGCTGGCCCATGCCGAGCTGCATTTTCCCGACACCCCGGTGGAAGCCCACAAGGGCTGGAACGAGATGATCCACCGCTATTTCGCCGGTACTCTGGGCCTGTTGATCGTATTGCTGGCGGCACGCTCCTGGACCCATCGGCATCATCCCGGGCAACCATTGAAGTTGCCGCTGTTCCTGCTCTCGGTGGTGTTCGCCCAGGCCTTGTTCGGCATGTGGACGGTGACCCTCAAGCTGTGGCCGCAGGTGGTCACCGCGCACCTGCTGGGCGGCTTCGCCACCCTGAGCCTGCTGTTTTTGCTGACGCTGCGCCTGTCCGGGGTGCTGCCGGCGCTGATCGTGCCGCGCCGCCTGCAGTACTGGGCCACGGCCGGGCTGGTGCTGGTGATCGGGCAGATCGCCCTGGGCGGCTGGGTCAGCTCCAACTACGCGGCGGTGGCCTGCATCGACCTGCCGACCTGCCACGGCCAGTGGTGGCCGGCGGCGGATTTCGCCAACGGTTTTCACCTGACCCAGCACATCGGCCCCAACTACCTGGGCGGGCAGCTCGACAGCGACGCCCGCACCGCCATCCACCTGACCCATCGCATCGGCGCGTTGCTGGTGACCCTGGTGTTGCTCGGCCTGGCCTGGCAACTCAAGCATGTGGGCATGACCCGCCTCGCCGGGTTGGTGCTGGTGGCGCTGGCGGCGCAGATCGGCCTCGGCATCAGCAATGTGCTGTTCCACCTGCCGCTGCCGGTGGCCGTGGCGCATAACGCGGGTGGCGCGGCGCTGCTGCTGACCCTGGTGCTGGTCAACTATCACGCCCGTACCAGCCTGGTCCGCGCCCGCTCGCACCTGCCGCTGGGCTGGCGCCTGAGCCCGCGCAAACACGCCGCCGGGCCCATCACTATTAAAGGAGAAATGCCATGGCGACTCTGATCGGCGAGCGTCACCGCCAGGCGATCTGGCGTGACTACCTGGAGCTGACCAAACCCAAGGTGGTGGTGCTGATGCTCATTACCTCGCTGGTGGGCATGTTCCTCGCCACCCGTGCCGGGGTGCCGTGGACGGTGCTGGTGTTCGGCAACCTGGGCATCGCCCTGTGCGCCGGTGCGGCGGCAGCGGTGAACCATGTGGTGGACCGGCGGATCGACGCGGTCATGGCGCGCACCCACAAACGGCCGCTGGCCGAAGGCCGGGTATCGCCGCCGGCGGCGCTGGGTTTCGCCCTGCTGCTGGCCATCGCCGGGCAAGCCTTGCTGCTGGCGTTCACCAACCCGCTGACTGCCTGGCTGACCCTGGCATCGCTGCTCGGTTATGCGGTGATCTACACCGGTTTCCTCAAGCGGGCGACCCCGCAGAACATCGTGATCGGCGGCCTGGCCGGGGCCGCGCCACCGCTGTTGGGCTGGGTCGCGGCCACCGGCCATGTGACGGCCGAACCGCTGCTGCTGGTGCTGATCATCTTCGCCTGGACCCCGCCGCACTTCTGGGCCCTGGCCATTCACCGCAAGGAGGAATACGCCAAGGCCGACATCCCGATGCTGCCGGTGACCCACGGCGAGCATTACACCAAGGTGCATATCCTGCTCTACACCTTCGCCCTGCTGGCGGTCAGCCTGCTGCCCTATGCGATCCACATGAGCGGCCTGCTCTACCTGATTTGCGCCCTGGGCCTGGGCGCGCGCTTTCTGCAATGGGCCTGGGTGCTGTACCGTGGCAGTCGGCCGCACGCGGCGATCAACACCTTCAAGTACTCTATTTATTACTTGTTCCTGCTGTTTATCGCGCTGCTCGTAGACCACTACCTATTGTTGAACCTATGACTCGAACTCAGAAAACCGTCTTTATTCTCGTGGCGCTGGTGGCCCTGGTGCTGGGGCTCACCGTCAACAAAGTGCTGACCGGCAAGAACCAGGGGGACCCGACCGCGCTGATCGACGCCGGGATCATCCTGCTGCCCCAGAGCCGCAACCTGCCGGATGTGAAGATGACCGACCAGGAAGGCCAGCCGGTGGTGCTCAATGAGCTCAAGGGCAAGTGGAGCCTGCTGTTCTTCGGCTACACCTTCTGCCCGGACATCTGCCCGACCACCCTCGCCCAACTGCGCCAGATCAAGAGCGAGCTGCCCAAGGAGGCGGTGGACAACCTGCAGGTGGTGCTGGTCAGCGTCGACCCGAACCGCGATACGCCGCAGCAGCTGAAACAGTACCTGGGCTACTTCGACAAGGACTTCAAGGGCCTGACCGCGACCTCGGTGGCGGATGTGCAGAAGCTCGCCAATGCGGTGAGTATCCCGTTCATTCCGGCGGACACCAGCAAGCCCAACTACACCGTCGACCACAGCGGCAACCTCGCGGTGATCGGCCCGGACGGCACCCAGCGCGGCTTCATCCGCGCGCCGCTGAACAACCAGAAACTGGTGGCCCAGCTGCCGGTGATGTTGCAGCGCAAGTAATCCGGGACGCCTGAGTCCTGTAGCCGCTGCCGCAGGCTGCGATAAGGTGCGGAGCACCTTCCGAGGCCCTCAAGAGCGCGTCTCCTGCGGAGCCGATCGCAGCCTGCGGCAGCGGCTACAGGGGGCGCGGTAGGCAACTGAAACGAAACGGGGCGCCTTGAGGCGCCCCGTTTGTGTTTCTGTAACCGATCAGAACGCCGGAACCACGGCGCCTTTGTACTTCTCGAGAATGAATTGCTTCACTTCGGGGCTGTGCAGGGCGGCAACCAGTTTCTTCATGGCGTCCGAATCCTTGTCGTCAGGACGGGCCACCAGGATGTTCACGTAAGGCGAGTCCTTGCCTTCGATCACCAGGGCGTCCTTGGACGGGTCCAGCTTGGCTTCCAGGGCGTAGTTGGTGTTGATCAGCGCCAGGTCGACCTGGGTCAGCACGCGCGGGATGGTCGCGGCTTCCAGCTCACGGAATTTCAGGTCCTTGCTGTTCTCGGTGATGTCTTTGACCGTGGACAGGATGTTGTTGGAATCCTTGAGCTTGATCAGGCCGGCCTTGGCCAGCAGCAGCAAGGCGCGGCCGCCGTTGGTGGCGTCGTTGGGGATCACCACGTTGGCGCCACCTGGCAGTTCTTCGAGCTTCTTGAACTTGTTGGAGTAGGCGCCCAGCGGCTCCAGGTGCACGCCGGCGACGCTCACCAGGTGGGTGCCCTTGGCCTTGTTGAACTCATCCAGGTACGGCTGGTGCTGGAAGAAGTTGGCGTCCAGGCGCTTTTCGGCGACCTGCACGTTCGGCTGGATGTAGTCGGTGAAGACCTTGACCTTCAGGTCCACGCCTTCCTTGGCCAGCGCCGGCTTCACGAATTCGAGGATCTCGGCGTGAGGCACCGGAGTGGCGGCCACGGTCAGGGTGTCAGCGGCGTTCGCGGAAAACGCGGCAACGGCGGCGAAAGCGACGAGTAGTTTTTTCATCCAGCTAGCTCCTTGTGAGGCGCCCGGTGCCGGACGCCTGCCGGCCAGGGCCGACTTATTTTCGGGAAAAGTGCACCACCAGCTTGTCGCCGACGGTTTGCAGAACTTGAACCAGCACCAGCAACAGCACCACGGTGACCACCATCACATCGGTCTGGAAGCGCTGGTAACCGAAGCGGATCGCCAGGTCGCCGAGACCGCCCGCGCCTACCACGCCCGCCATGGCGGTGTAGGAAACAAGGGTAATCGCTGTCACGGTAATTGCCGCGAAAATACCCGGACGGGCTTCCGGCAGCAGGGCGTTGGTGATGATCTGCCGGGTGGTCGCGCCCATCGACTGGGTAGCTTCGATGATGCCGCGGTCCACTTCGCGCAGGGCGGTCTCCACCAGGCGGGCGAAGAACGGCGTGGCGCCGACCACCAGGGGCGGGATCGCGCCGGCGACACCCAGCGAGGTACCGGTGATCAGCACGGTGAACGGGATCATCACGATCAGCAGGATGATGAACGGCAGCGAACGCAGGATGTTCACCATCAGCGACAGCAGGGCGTAGAGGCTCTTCTGCTCCAGCAGTTGGCGCGGGCTGCAGAGGAATAGCAGCACACCCAGGGGCAGGCCCAGCAGCACGGTGAACAGCAACGAACCACCGAGCATCAGCAGGGTGTCGCCGGTGGCCAGCCAGATTTCGTACCAGTCGATATTGGCGAAGAAACTTGTCAGCAGTTCCATTAGCGCAGCACCTCCATATGGACGTCCGCCGCGGTGAAGTGGGCGAAGGCCGCCTCCATGTCACCGCCGGTGATAGCCAGGGTCAGTTGCCCGTAAGGGACATCTTTGATGCGGTCGATGCGGCCGGCGAGGATGCTGTAGTCCACCCCGGTTTCGCGGGCCACGGTGCCCAGCAGCGGCGCGTAGGTGGCGTCGCCCTGGAAGGTCAGGCGCACGATGCGCCCCGGTACGTGGGCGAAGTCGTCGCGCTGTTCGCTTTCGTCGATCTGCTCGTCTTCCTGGACGAAACGCTTGGTGGTCGGGTGCTTGGGATGCAGGAACACCTCGGCCACCGAACCCTGCTCGACGATCACCCCGGCATCCATCACCGCCACCTGGTCGCAGACGCGACGGATCACGTCCATCTCATGGGTGATCAGCACGATGGTCAGGTTCAGTTCGCGGTTGATCTCAGCCAGCAGTTGCAGGACCGACGCGGTGGTCTGCGGGTCCAGGGCGCTGGTGGCTTCGTCGCACAGCAGGATCTTCGGCTTGGTCGCCAGGGCGCGCGCGATGCCGACGCGCTGCTTCTGCCCGCCGGACAGCTGGGCCGGGTACTTCTTGGCGTGATCGGACAGACCGACGCGGGCCAGCAGCTCGGCCACGCGCTGGTCGATCGCACTGCGCGACAGCTCGCCGGCCAGGGTCAGCGGCAGCGCGACGTTGTCGGCCACGGTCTTGGAAGCCAGCAGGTTGAAGTGCTGGAAGATCATCCCGACCTGCTGGCGGAAGCGGCGCAGGCCGTTGGCGTCCAGGGCGGTGACTTCCTCGTCGTCGACGATGATCTTGCCGCCGCTGGGGTTTTCCAGGCGGTTGATCAGGCGCAGCAGGGTACTTTTACCCGCGCCGGAATGGCCGATCAGGCCAAATACCTGGCCATTCTCGACCTTCAGGCTGGTCGGATGCAGGGCGGGAATATCCTTACCGGCGACCCGGTAGGTTTTATGGACGTTTTGAAACTCGATCACGTAGCGAACCTTGTGGGGCGCGTTAGAAAAGGATCAGCGGTTAGCCGGGCGCGCATTTTAGCCTGTCCGTATAGAGGTTCTTAGCATTTATTTTGTATTCATCCTTCGATTTGGCAATAACGCGATCAAAGGTTATGGCACCGGCTCTGGGAGCGGGAGCCCAAGGCGATTGCGGCGAGATGTTTGTTTAGGAGCACAGCTTGCGTGCGATGGGGACGCCACGGTCATCTGTAGTACCGCGTTATCGTTCATCGCGGGCAAGTCGGATCGCCGCCCGCTTGCTCCTACAGCCGCGGGCTTGCGGGCGATGGGTTTATTGGGGCTTGCGCGGGCTCAGCACCATCTGTGCCGGGACGTGGCGCAGGATCTGCCGTTCGATTGTCAGGTCGTAGTCGGCATCGAGCTTCTTCACCCGCTTGCTCAGCAGGGTCTTCAGCCAGGGGTAATCCTCGGTGCGTGGCGCCTGGATGCTCACGTCGCACTGGTAATTCACCACATCGGCGGCGATCGCATCGAGTTGCCGACGCAGTTGCTTGATATCGCTGAGGTTCAGCGCAATGGTGGTGCTCTCGGCGGCCGGGTCGATCAGCTTGGCTGGCGGCCGGGCTTCAGCGGCCTTGAGCGCGGCTTCGGCTTTTTCCAGCTCGGCTTTACGGGCCTGGGTGATGGCGCCATCGACGCCACCGGTCAGGGCCGGTGCCTTGGGCATCAGCGCGCGGGCGCGGCTCAGGGCCGTGGCGGCGGCGTTGACATCACCCTTTTGCAGCACGATCTGGCTGCGCTGCAGGTAGGCTTCGGCCAGCTGGCGCTGGTATTGCTCGAGCTGCGGGTCGTTGGGCGACTGGGCCTGCAAGGCGCTCAACTGGTCTTCGGCGGTGGCCAGTTCACTGCTGGCGATATTTTGCTGCAGCTGTGCGATGGCCGTGGCGCGGGCGTCGGGCACTTCAGCCGGCGGCGTGCTCTGGCAGGCGCCCAGCAGCAGGGAAAATGCGACAAGGAGCAGATAACGGGAGGCGAACGGCTTCATTCCTGCGACTCTCTAATTGCGCAAAAAGCGAGCAAGTCTACACCCCTCGACGGGGCAGGACAAAACTCAGCAGAAACAATGCGGCCGCCGTGACCACAATCGACGGCCCCGCGGGGGTGTCCTTGAACCAGGACAACGCCAGCCCGCCACAGACCGCGAGTATGCCCAGCAGGCTTGCACCCAGCGCCATCTGCTCCGGGGAACGGGCGTGACGTTGAGCCGCAGCCGCCGGGATGATCAGCAGCGAAGTGATCAGCAACACCCCGACGATCTTCATCGCCACCGCGATCACCACCGCGATCAACAGCATTAGCGCCAGGCGCAACGACGCCACCGGCAAGCCTTCGACCCTGGCCAGCTCCTCGTGCACGGTGATCGCCAGCAACGGCCGCCACAGGGCCACCAACAGCAGCAGGACCGCGGCGCTGCCGCCGAGAATCCACGCCAGGTCGCCGGGGCTGATCGCCAGCAGATCGCCGAACAGATAGGCCATCAGGTCGATCCGCACGTCATGCATGAAGCTTAGTACCACCAGCCCGAGGGAGAGCGTACTGGGGGCGAGAATCCCCAGCAGCGTATCGGAAGCCAGCGGCTGGCGTTGTTGCAGGGTGACCAGCAGCACCGCCAGCAACAGACAGCCGACGGTCACCGCCACCGCCGGGCTGACATCCAGCAGAAAGCCCAGGGCCACGCCGAGCAAGGCGGCGTGGGACAGGGTGTCGCCGAAATAGGCCATGCGCCGCCAGACCACGAACGATCCCAGGGGACCTGCCACCAGCGCTAGCGCCAGGCCTGCGAGCAGGGCGTAGAACAGAAAATCAGCCATGCTTGCAGCTATCTCCGTGAACATGAACGTGACCGGCCGCGGCCCCGGTGACGACCGAGCCGTGCAGATCGTGGGCGTGGTCGTGATGGTGGTGGTAGATCGCCAGGCTCGGCGCGTTCTGGCCGAACAGCTCGACGAAGGCCGGGTCGCCGCTGACCTGTTCCGGGTGGCCGGAGCAGCACACGTGGCGATTGAGGCAGACCACCTGGTCGGTGGTGCTCATCACCAGGTGCAGGTCGTGGGAGACCATCAGCACACCGCAGCCGTGGCGATCGCGCAAACGGGTGATCAGGCTGTACAGCTCGGCCTGGCCGGCGACGTCCACGCCTTGTACCGGCTCGTCCAGTACCAGCAGTTCCGGCTCGCGCAGCAGGGCGCGGGCCAGCAGCACACGCTGCATCTCGCCGCCGGAAATGCTCTGCACCGGGCTGTCGATCACCTGTTCGGCGCCGACTTCGTTCAGCGCGGCCAAGGCTGTCGCGCGGTCCACGCCGGGCACCAGGCGCAGGAAACGCAACACCGACAACGGCAAGGTCGGATCGACGTGCAGCTTCTGCGGCATATAGCCAACCCGCAGCTTCGGCTTGCGCCAGACGCTGCCGCTGTCGGGCTTGAGCAGGCCGAGCACGGCGCGCACCAGGGTGGTCTTGCCGGCGCCATTGGGGCCGATCAGGGTGACGATCTGCCCTGGTTCGACACTGAGCTGGATGTTGTCCAGCACGCTCTGCCCGGCAAAGGTCACCGCGACCTGGTCGAGGCGGATCAAGGCAGTGCTCATCAAGCCCCCTGGCAACCCGAGCAGAGGCCGACCACTTCAACGGTCTGGCCTTCGACGACAAAGCCGACATCGCGGGCGCTGCTGATGATCGCGTCGCTGATGGATTTTTGTTCAAGCTCGATGGCGGCGTGGCAGACGCGGCAGATCAGGAACTGGCCCTGGTGCGCGTGTTCCGGGTGGTTGCAGCCGACGAAGGCGTTGAGCGAGGCGATGCGGTGCACCAGGCCGTTTTCCAGGAGGAAATCCAGGGCGCGGTACACGGTTGGCGGCGCGGCGCGACGACCGTCCTGTTCGCTGAGCACGGCGAGGATGTCGTAGGCACCCAGTGGCTTGTGGCTTTGCCAGACCAGCTCCAGCACCCGCCGACGCAGGGCGGTCAGGCGCAGGCCTTGGCGCGCGCACAGGGCATCGGCCTCGGACAGCGCGCTGTGCACGCAGTGAGAGTGGTCGTGGGGGCGACTGGCGAGGGGGGTTTTAGGCATGAGCGGCGACGATAATTGTGAGAGACGTTATTATGTTACCCGTTCTCGCCTCTTCGAGTGGTCATCGTGTCCCGACTTTTTGCCCTTTTTGTCGCTTTTACCGCCAGTTTGTTCGTGATCAGCTCGGCCCAGGCCGAGGTCCGGGTCCTGACCAGCATCAAACCCCTGCAATTGATCGCCGCCGCCGTCCAGGATGGCATCGCCGTGCCCGAGGTTCTGCTGCCGCCGGGTGCCTCGCCGCACAACTATGCGCTGCGCCCTTCCGACGTGCGCAAAGTGCAGTCGGTGGAGTTGCTGTACTGGATCGGCCCGGACATGGAGAGCTTCCTGCCGCGGGTGCTCAAGGGCCGCACGTTGCCATCGCTGGCGGTGCAGGATCTGCCAGGCCTGAAACTCCGTCATTTCGCCGAAGATAACCACTCGCACGCTGAAGAAGCCGACGAACATGATCACGATCATCGTCCGGGCAGCCTCGATGCGCACTTGTGGCTGTCGCCGGTCAACGCGCGGGTCATCGCCGACCGCATGGCGGCCGACCTGAGCGCCGCGGACCCGGCCAACGCCGCGCGTTACCAGAGCAACGCCAAGGCTTTCGACGCACGCCTGGATGCCCTGGATGCCCGTTTGAAAACCCGCCTGGCGCCAATCGCCGGCAAGCCTTACTTCGTCTTCCACGAAGCCTTCGATTATTTCGAAGACGCTTATGGCCTCAAGCACGCGGGCGTGTTCAGCATCGCGGCCGAGGTGCAGCCAGGCGCGCAGCATGTAGCGGCGATGCGCATGCGCTTGCAGGAAGTCGGCAAGACCTGTGTCTTCAGCGAGCCGCCATTGCGCCCGCGCCTGGCCGAAACCCTGGTGGCGGGCTTGCCGGTGAAGCTGGCGGAGCTCGATGCGCTGGGCGGCTACACCCCGGCCTCCGCGCAGGGGTACGAGCAGGTGTTGGAGAAGCTGGGCAACGATCTGGCGGGTTGCCTGGAATCGCTGTAAAGGCGGCTGACGCTATCGCGGGCAAGCCTCGCTCCTACAGGGGATCGTAGGTGCGAGGCTTGCCCGCGATGCTTTCAGATGGCGAACGGCAATGGCGTGCTGACCTGCTGGCGCTGGGCCAGGCGCAGCTGGAACTCCATCGGGTCGTGAATCAGCACGTCCTGTCCGGCGAAGGACTCGGCGGCGATCAGGCGTGACAGCCAGAAGCGCACGCAGGCCACCCGCAGCATGGTTGGCCACAGCTCGGCCTCGGCGGTGGTGAACGGGCGCAGGGTCGCGTAGGCGCCCAGCAGGGCCCGGGCGCGCGAGCCGTCGAGCAGGCCGTCGGCGTCGGAACACCAGTCGTTCAGGGCAATCGCCACGTCATACAGCATCGGCCCGGAGCAGGCGTTGTAGAAGTCGATCAGCCCGGTCAGGTGCGTGCCTTCGAACATCGCGTTGTCGCGGAACAGGTCGGCGTGGATATTGGCCCGTGGCAGCGCGAGGATCTTCACCTTCTGTTCGGCGATTTCATCCAGCGCCCGCTGCAGCAGATCCCGCGCCTGGGGATCGAGATGCGAGAGCATCTGCGAGCCTTCTTCCTGCATCCAGTCCAGGCCACGATCGGTCTTGCGCTTGATCATGTTGTCCTTGGTCGCCAGGTGCAGGTGAGCGAGCAGCTCGCCGACCTGCGCGCAATGCTGGGCATTGGCTTGCTTGATGTGCTTGCCGGCCAGGCGCGGCTGCAGCAGCGCCGGCTTGCCGGCCAACTCGCGCAGGGCCACGCCGTCGGTGGTGCGCAGGGCGTAAGGCACCGGCAGGTCGGCGTCGTGCAGCACGTCCAGCAGTTCGATGAAGAACGGCATTTCCTGGACCGGGCCGCGCTCGACCAGGGTCAGGACGAACTCGCCCTGTTCCAGGCTGATGAAGAAGTTGGTGTTTTCGCTACCAGCGGCAATCCCCTGGAAGTCAAGCAGGCGGCCGAGCCCGTAAGGGGCGAGAAAGGTTTCCAGCTCGGGCCGAGCCAGGGGAGTAAACACAGACATGGTTAAAAACTGCCAGTACGGGCGCCGCTGTCGAGCCAGCGCCGGTTGAAGTTAGGAGTGGTTTACCACTCGAAAATTTTCCACGCCGGAATCAGCATATCCGGCTGGTCCGAACGAATGAAGTTGCCATCGGAACCGTCGGCGCGCACCAGAAAGTAGGGTTTGCCAACCTTCGGCGTGACCTTGATGGCGTACAGGAAACCGTTCTGGCGGTACTCCTGGATGGTCTTGTCGCCTTCCGTGCGAATGGTCACTTCCGGATCCGCCGATGGCGCATCCTCCGCCGCAATCACGGCCATCGGCGCGATTGCAATCAGGCTGGCCAGCAGCAAGCGATTTAGTGTGCGCATGATAACCTTGTCCCTTTGTCGTCAACGGTCCCGCTATTCTAGCGCCGGACCCGCCGAAAAGGTTGATCCTGCTCATGAGCCAAGCCCCCCTCGTCCTGGTGGACGGTTCGTCCTACCTGTACCGCGCCTTCCACGCGCTGCCACCTTTGACCACTTCCAAAGGCATGCCGACCGGTGCGGTCAAGGGCGTGCTGAACATGCTCAAGAGTCTGCGCAAGCAGTACCCGGACAGTCCGTTCGCCGTGGTGTTCGACGCCAAGGGCGGGACCTTCCGCGATGACATGTACGCCCAGTACAAGGCCAATCGCCCGAGCATGCCCGACGACATGCGGGTGCAGATCGAGCCGTTGCACGCCAGCGTGATCGCCCTGGGCTTTCCGCTGCTGTGCGTCGAGGGCGTCGAGGCGGACGACGTGATCGGCACCCTGGCCCGCAGTGGCGCGGCGGCCGACCGGCCGGTGGTGATCTCCACTGGCGACAAGGACATGGCGCAGCTGGTGGATGGGCACATTACGCTGGTCAACACCATGTCCGGTAGCAGCATGGACGTGGAGGGCGTGAAGGAGAAATTCGGCGTCGCTCCCGAGCAGATCATCGATTACCTGGCGCTGATGGGCGACTCCTCCGACAACATTCCGGGTGTGCCGGGCATCGGCCCGAAGACCGCTTCCGGCTTGTTGGTGGGGGTCAATGGTGGCTTGAACGAGCTGTATGCACAGCTCGATATCGTCCCGAGCCTGCCGATTCGTGGGGCCAAAACCCTGCCGGCCAAGCTCGAAGAGCACAAGGAAATGGCTTTCCTCTCCTATCAGCTGGCGACCATCAAGGTCGATGTGCCGCTGGATGTTGGCCTGGACGACCTGCACCTGGGCGAGCCGGATCGCGACAAGCTGGTGGAGCTGTACAGCCTGCTGGAGTTCAAGAGCTGGCTCGACGAGCTGCAGCGCGATGCCAAGCGTCTCGAGCTGAGTGCCGCCGCGGCGCCCGAGCCGGTGGCCGACCTGTTGACCCAGGCCGAGGCTGAGGTCGAAGCGCCGGTGGCGGTTGAAGCGCAGTACGAAACCATCCTCGATCAGGCGCGCTTCGATGCCTGGCTGGAGAAACTGAAGAACGCCAAGCTGTTCGCCTTCGATACCGAAACCACCGGTATCGACGCCCAGCAGGCGCAGCTTGTGGGGCTGTCCTTCGCCGTGCAGGCCAACGAAGCGGCTTATATTCCGCTGACCCACTCTTATATCGATGTGCCGGAGCAACTGGATCGCGACACCGTCCTGCGGGCCCTGAAGCCGATTCTCGAAGACCCGAACAAACTCAAGGTCGGCCAGCACGCCAAGTTCGACATGAACATCCTGGCCAACTGCGCCATCGGCGGCGATCAGGCCAACGGCATCACGGTGCGCGGGGTCGCCTTCGACACCATGCTCGAGTCCTATGTGCTCAATTCCACGGCTACCCGGCACGACATGGACAGCCTGGCGGAGAAATACCTGGGCCACACCACCGTGAGCTTCCAGGACATCGCCGGCAAGGGCGCCAAGCAGCTGACGTTCGACCAGATCGCCCTCGAGCAGGCCGGGCCTTATGCGGCGGAAGACGCCGATGTGACCCTGCGTCTGCATCAGGTCCTGCATGAAAAACTGGCTGCGATCCCGAGCCTGGCCAGCGTGCTCAGCGATATCGAAATGCCCGTGGTGCCGGTACTGGCGCGGATCGAGCGCCAGGGAGCGCTGGTGGATGCCGACCTGCTGCGTGTGCAGAGCATCGAACTCGGCGACAAGATGGTGGAACTGGAGCGTGAAGCCTTCGAGATCGCTGGCGAAGAATTCAACCTCGGCTCGCCCAAGCAGCTGGGGGTGATTCTCTATGACAAGCTCGGCCTGCCGGTGCTGAAGAAAACCGCCAAAGGCCAGCCGTCCACTGCTGAAGAAGTGCTGGCCAAGCTGGCGGAGGACGACTACCCGCTGCCCAAGGTGCTGATGCAGTACCGCTCCATGAGCAAGCTCAAGAGCACCTACACCGACCGCTTGCCGGAGCAGATCAACCCGCGTACCGGGCGGATCCACACCTCCTACCATCAGGCGGTCGCGTCTACCGGGCGTTTGTCTTCCAGCGATCCGAACCTGCAGAACATCCCGGTGCGTACCGCCGAAGGCCGGCGTATCCGCCAGGCCTTTATCGCGCCGCCTGGCTACAGACTGCTGGCGGCTGACTATTCGCAGATCGAACTGCGGATCATGGCGCACCTGTCCCGCGACGAAGGGCTGCTGAATGCCTTCCGCAATAACCTCGACGTGCACACGGCAACCGCGGCCGAAGTATTCAAGGTCGAGCTCAAGGACGTCAGTTCCGATCAGCGCCGCAGCGCCAAGGCGATCAACTTCGGCCTGATCTACGGCATGGGCGCGCAGAAACTCGGCAAGGACATCGGCGTCGATACCAAGACCGCCAAGGCCTATATCGACACCTACTTCGCCCGCTATCCCGGCGTGCGCGAATACATGGATCGCACCCGCGCCCAGGCTGCGGAACAGGGTTATGTGGAAACCCTGTTCGGGCGCCGCCTGTACCTGCCGGAGATCAACTCCAACAAGCCGCAGGAACGCGCCGGCGCCGAACGTACGGCGATCAACGCGCCGATGCAGGGCACGGCGGCCGACATCATCAAAAAGGCCATGGTGGCGGTGGATAACTGGCTGGCGACCTCAGGCCTGGATGCCAAAGTCATCCTGCAGGTGCACGACGAACTGGTGCTGGAAGTGCGCGAAGACTTGGTGGACCAGGTAAGCGAGGAGATTCGCGGCTACATGAGCAAGGCCGCGACCCTGGATGTGCCGCTGCTGGTCGAGGTCGGGGTGGGCAGTAACTGGGATGAGGCGCACTGAGGCGAGAACGCAGCACTTTGGCCGCGGCATAGTGCCGCGGCGAAGGCTGGCGAAGAGCTATTAGTGCGGAAAATTTCATCGACTATTGCCAATAGTTTTTGAAACCTCCCGGAACTTAATCGGCGAAAGCCCACTCAGAGTATCTGAATGGCTGGTGAAGCCCTTCGATGCTCCTATGTTGTGTTAAGTGTTGGCAGATATCTGGACCCCGCCCTAGCGGTCCGGAACTTGGACCCCGAACTTCCCCTCCCCATACGAAGTCCGGGGTTTTTTTTGCCCTAAAACTGCCTGTGGCGCGATCATGCTGCGTTAAAAGCGCGGCCCGAAATGCTCATTTACAGCCAGTAAACTCCGCTTTCGAGCCGCGCTTTTGCCTTGCCTGATCACTCCACAGACAGTTTTATCTATGTCTTTCAGACTTCGATTTCGGCGCCTTTGTCTGCCAGTTCCATCCAGCTCGCCAGTACAGTGTAGGCCTCTTCCAGGCCCATGCGTTTTGGCGCCGAGAACAGTTGGATGGTGACGTTGTCGCCCCAGCCTTTACGGATTTGCGACTGCACCTTGAGCAGGGTGTTCTTGGCCGCGCCGTAGGTCAGTTTGTCGGCCTTGGTCAGCAGGATATGCATCGGCATGCCGCTGGCGACGGCCCAGTCGAGCATCAGCAGGTCGAAGTCGGTCATCGGATGGCGGATGTCCATCATCAGAATCAACCCCTTCAGGCTCTCGCGGCTGCCCAGGTAGGCTTCCAAGTGACGCTGCCAGTGCTGCTTGAGCGGGATCGGTACTTTCGCGTAACCGTAGCCCGGCAGGTCGACCAGACGGCGATCGTCGTCTAGCTTGAAGAAGTTCAACAGCTGCGTGCGGCCCGGGGTTTTCGAGGTGCGTGCCAGGCTGGCATGGGTCAGGGTATTCAGGGCGCTGGATTTGCCGGCGTTGGAACGCCCGGCGAAGGCGACTTCGAAGCCTTCGTCGTCGGGGCATTGATCGACTTTGGCGGCGCTGAGCATGAAAGTGGACTGTTGGCACAGACCAAGAATGGGGTTTTTCAGTTGCATGGGATTTCCGATAGGGGCGGTGCCGAGAATGGACGCGGCGAGCGGTGTCGTTTCCGTTTCAGTAACGCCAGTATATAATGCCGCAGATTTTGTGTGCGCTTTGTCCCAGCGTAGGATGAAGTTCACGAGAGCGATAGACCTTGATTGCGCATTAGAACGCAGCACGCTCTCAACCCTGAAAAGGTCGTTTTATGACGAAATGGCTGCTGGCTGCCGGCGTCCTGATACCGCTTTACAGCGCTCAGGCTACACAGGATCCGGAAGCTGTGTACAACCGTGTTTGTGGGGCTTGTCATTCCGGCCAACTACCAACGGCTCCCCGCAAGGGGGACCAGGGAGCTTGGGCGCCGAGGCTGGCGCAAGGTATGGAGACGCTGGTGCAACACGTGACCCAGGGTTTCAAGGCGATGCCGCCGCGTGGTTTGTGCATGGACTGCAGTGCCGAGGATTACCGAGCCATCATCCTTTGGATGAGCGAGTGATCCCGGTCCATAACTCTTAACCCTTAGCCGTAGTTGGATTAGCTGATGAACAAATTACTCGTGAGTCTGCTGTTGACCTTGGGCATCACAGGTGTCGCCCATGCTGCAGGCGACGCTGCTGCCGGTCAGGCGAAAGCCGCCGTATGTGGTGCCTGCCATGGTCCGGATGGGAACAGCATGGTGCCTAACTTTCCAAAGCTGGCGGGTCAGGGTGAGCGTTACCTGAACAAGCAGTTGCACGACATCAAGTCCGGCAAGCGCCAGGTGCTGGAAATGACCGGCCTGCTGACCAACCTGAGCGATCAGGACCTGGCCGACCTCTCCGCCTACTTCGCCAGCCAGAAAGGCAGCGTCGGCGCGGCAGACCCGAAAGTCGTGGCTCGCGGTGAAGAATTGTTCCGTGGCGGCAAGCTGGATCAAGGCATGCCTTCCTGCACCGGTTGCCACTCGCCAAATGGCACGGGTAACGCCGCCGCCGGCTTCCCGCACCTGGGTGGCCAGCACGCTCAGTACGTAGCCAAGCAGTTGACCGACTTCCGCGAAGGCAACCGCACCAACGACGGCGACACCATGATCATGCGCAGCATCGCCGCCAAGCTGAGCAACAAGGACATCGAAGCAGTATCCAGCTACATCCAGGGCCTGCACTGAGGCCGGCGATCATGTTGCGAAAGGGTCTATCTTGCGCAACGTTAATGATCGATTAATCTGTCGATGAAAGCATAAAGGGTGGCTCAGGCCGCCCTTTTTTATGGCGTCTGCCGCTACACTAGCGAACTCAAGCCCCGCCATGACCTGTCTGCGAACAGGCCGCGCGAGGCGACCTTACTTGTTCAGGAGTAAAGCATGCGTAATCTGATTCTCAGCGCCGCTCTCGTCACTGCCAGCCTGTTTGGCATGACCGCTCAAGCCGCCGAACCCCTTGAAGCCGGTAAACAATACGTAGAGCTGAGCAGCGCCGTTCCGGTTGCGGTGCCTGGCAAGATCGAAGTGGTCGAGCTGTTCTGGTATGGCTGCCCGCACTGCTACGCCTTCGAGCCGACCATCAACCCATGGGCTGAAAAACTGCCGGCCGACGTCAACTTCGTACGCATCCCGGCCATGTTCGGCGGTATCTGGAACGTTCACGGTCAACTGTTCATCACCCTGGAAGCCATGGGTGTCGAGCACAAGGTCCACAAAGCCGTATTCGAAGCCATCCATGGCGGCAAGAAACTCGCTTCCCCAGAGGAAATGGCCGAGTTCCTGGCCGGCGAAGGCGTCGACAAGGACAAGTTCCTGAGCACCTACAACTCGTTCGCCGTCAAAGGCAAGGTCGAGGACGCGAAGAAGAAGGCCCAGGCCTATCAGATCTCCGGCGTACCGACCATGGTCGTCAATGGCAAGTACCGCTTCGACCTGGGCACCGCCGGTGGTCCTGAAGGTGCCCTGAGCGTCGCCGACCAGCTGATCGCCAAAGAGCGGGCGGCCAAGTAAGCGAGCCCCTGCCATGCGACGTTGGGGTACGGAACGCATCGTTGGCCTGCATGACCCGCGGGTCAACGAGCACCATGTGGCGTCCTCCGGCCTGCCGGCAGACAGCCGTCTGCGGCTGCTCAGTTTCAATATCCAGGTCGGTATCAGTACCGAACGTTACCGGCATTACCTGACCCGTGGCTGGCAGCACCTGCTGCCGCACAACGGGCGCGCCGACAACCTGCAAAGGATCGGCGATCTGCTGGGCGACTTCGATCTGGTCGCCCTGCAGGAAGCCGATGGCGGCAGCCTGCGCTCGGGCTACGTCAATCAGGTCGAGCACCTGGCCCAGCTCGGCGCCTTCCCCTACTGGTACCAACAGCTCAATCGCAACCTCGGTCGCCTGGCCCAGCACAGCAATGGTGTGCTCAGCCGCCTGCGACCCTGGGCGATCGAAGATCATCCGCTGCCAGGCCCCAAGGGGCGTGGTGCGATCCTTCTGCGCTTCGGCGATGGTCCCGAGGCGTTGGTGGTGGTGATGATGCACCTGGCCCTGGGCGCCCGTACGCGCACCCGGCAGTTGGCCTACATCCGCGAGATGATCGGCGGGTACAAGCATCAGGTGCTGATGGGCGACATGAACACCCATGCCAGCGATCTGCTGGAGCATTCGCCGTTGCGCGATCTCGGTCTGCTGGCGCCGCAATTGGAAGCGACGTTCCCCAGCTGGCGCCCGCAACGCTGTCTTGATCATATTTTGCTCAGCTCCAGCCTGACGCTGGAGCGGGTCGAAGTCCTGGCCCAACCGATTTCCGATCACCTGCCGGTCGCGGTAGAGATTCGTCTGCCGGGTTCGCTCACGGCCGATGCATTGCCCGCGCTGAGTCCTGCCCCTCGCGGAACCCATGAATGAGCGACGACGCCCAGCGCTGGAAAGAGAAATACCTCAAAAGTATCGAACAACAGGAAAAACTCGAGCGACGCTGGAATGCCCGCCTCGACCTGCTTCGCCGTGGCCTGGTGCGCAGCACGCTGGCGGCCGAAGGGACTGATCGCGCCGTCGACCAGTGCATGAAGGAAATGCGCGAGGTGGTGCGCACCGACGATATGGACGCGGCCTTGGCGGCCCTGTTGCCACGCCTGGAAAAAGCCGTGCTGGACTCCGAGCAGCGTCGCGAGACGCGCATCGAGCAAATGAGCACGGCCCTGACTTCGCTGGTCAGCCAGTTGCAGAAGCTGCCGTTGCCCCGCGAGGTGAGTCGGCCGCTGAAAAACTTCGCCAAGCAGCTGGATGGTCGCGTCGGCCAGGCCCGGGAAATCCCACTGTTGCTGGGCGAACTGAGCGGCCTGCAAGGCAAGGCGCTGAGCCAGTTGGAGAGCCCCCCGGAGCCGAGCCGCCCAGGTTTGCTGCAGCGCTTGTTTGGTGGTCGTGACGCTGACGAAGCGCCTGCGGCGTCCGCGGCTGAGACGCCTGCGGTGGTGGCAGCCCCCGCTATGGAGCAGCCGCTGGCAACGGCTGAAAGAGTTGACACGCCCCCGCCCCCGCCTCGGGTCGAAGTCGCGCCCGCACGGCCGTCCGAAACCCTGGAGCCGGTGCCCCCGCCTGTGGTCGAGAAGCCCGCTGCTGTCAGCCAGCCGCCCGAGCCACAGCCGCAAGCGCTGCCCGAGGTAACCACGGCAGTCCAGGTCGAGGCCTTTGTGCCGCCGGTGCTGGAGTCGGAGAAACCCATCGCCGTCGAGCCGGCACCGCCGATGCCGGATTCGCAGGAAGCGCCGCTGCCAGTTGTGCCTGGCCCCGTCGAAGCACCGCTGTCCGTGCAGCCGCCGACTGTCGAGGCTCCGGTTGTTCTTTCCAACCCGGACGAATTGATCGTTGCCGCACCCGCCGAGGCGACCCCGGCGCCAGTGCTGCTTGACCGCTTGCCATTGCCGGCGGCCATGGCCGAGGCGCTGGCGGCGGTCGATCCGCAGCAGGCCGAGCAGGATGTGCTGTACGCCCTGCCCGACTCGCCGGAGCCGTCCTACAGTTCGGTGGCCAAGCACATCGAACATACCCTGCTCGGCCTGCTGGACGACTTGAGCCTGCCCGAGCGTCACCGGCCGCAAGCCGAGTCCATGCGCGATCGCTTGCAACATGGATTGAACTGGTACGAATTGCTGCCGATCCTCGACGATCTGGCAGTGTTGATGCTGGCGATCACCGACAGTGGCCAGCATGAGTTCGAGGCTTATCTCAAGCAGCTCAACGAGCGCCTGGAATCCTTCCAGAGCAACCTGCAGGCCGCCAGCGAAGGCCATGCCGACAGCAGTTCCGCGGCGCGGGAGATGGACACGCAGATTCGCGAGCAGGTCGATGGTCTGCAAAGCAGCGTTCAGGAGGCGGCGGATCTGGACGACCTCAAGCAGGTCCTGGAAAGCCACCTGGAAGGCCTGCTCGGCACCATGGACCATCACCAGAAGCAGCGTGACGAGCGCGAGAAGGAAGTGGCCGCGCGCCTGCAGAGCCTGGCCGAGCGGGTGTCGAGCATGGAGCAGGAAGCCCAGGGCTACCGCGAGCACCTGGAAGAACAGCGGCAGAAAGCGTTGATCGACCCCCTCACCGGCCTGCCCAATCGCGCGGCCTGGAGCGAGCGCCTGGAGCATGAAGTGGCGCAGTGGCAGCAGCACGGCAACACCTTGTTGTTGGCGATGCTCGACCTCGACCACTTCAAGCGCATCAACGACAACTACGGTCACCTGGCCGGCGACAAGGTGCTGAAGATCATCGCCGGCGTATTGCGCAAGCGCCTGCGCGGCAGTGACTTCATTGCCCGTTTCGGCGGTGAAGAGTTCGTCCTGCTGATACCCAATACTTCATGGCCGGTCGGGGCGCGCCTGGCGGAAACCTTGCGGGCGGCCATCGAAGCCTGTCCGTTCCACTTCAAGGGCGAGCGCGTGACCATCACCATGTCCATCGGCATGAGTGCCTTCAAGCCGGGAGAACGCAGCGATCTGGTGCTCAAAAGAGCCGATCAGGCGCTCTATCGGGCCAAGGAGGCGGGGCGCAACCGGGTGGAACTGGGCTGACGCATAATTTGTTCCATTTTGTATAAACCGGTGTTTTTGCCGGTTTTCCGCAAAGGCAGTACGTTACACTGTTGCATTATTTTCTCCAGCGTACTGCTTCCACCATGAAAGTTCTTGCCCTCGCCTTGTCCCTTCTGTTGCTGGCCGGTTGCGCCAGCGGTCCGCGTTTCGATACCAGCCACCCTTCGGTCAATTTCGATGAGCGGGTGCAATTCGTGGTGGTGCATTACACCTCGGCCTCGATGGAGCGTTCCCTGCAACTGCTGACCCATGGCCAGGTCAGCAGCCACTACCTGATCGGCGACGACAAGGCGGCGACCATCTACAAACTGGTGGACGAGCAGTACCGCGCCTGGCACGCCGGCGAGAGCCAGTGGCAAGGCCGTACCTGGCTGAACTCCAGCTCCATCGGGATCGAGATCGTCAACCCGGGCTTTCGCGACCTGCCCACCGGGCGTGTCTGGTACCCCTACAGCGAAGCGCAGGTCCAGAGCCTGATCGTGCTGCTCAAGGACATCAGCAAGCGCAACAACATCGCGCCACAACACATCATCGGCCACAGCGATATCGCCCCCCTGCGCAAGCTCGACCCGGGCCCGCTGTTCCCCTGGAAGCGTCTGGCCGAAGCCGGGTTGGGCCGGTGGCCGAACGCCCAGGCGGTGGCGCGCCAGGAGGCGTTCTTTGCCGCGCAGTTGCCGAGCGTCGCCTGGTTCCAGCAAGGCCTGGCGCGTCTTGGTTATGAGACGCCGCAGACTGGCGAGCTGGATGTGGCGACCCGTCACGTGCTGGCCGCGTTCCAGATGCATTACCGGCCGTCGCGTTTCGACGGCCAGCCGGATGCGCAAAGCGCTGCGATCCTGCAGGTTCTCAACCAGACAAAATAATGACGCCCGCCCGACGGTCAGGGCTTTTTCTCAATCAGTAGCTATAACTCATTGGTAACCCTCGGATATCCAATGATGCTGGCCGCCCGCGAACCCCTGCGCAGTTGGTTCTATCGCCCCTGGCTGTTGGCGACGTGCGCGGCTGTATTGAGTGCGGCCTTGCTGCTGGCGGCGAGCCTGGGCATTGCGATGCATGAGGCGCAACTGCGCGAAAGCGAGCAGATGAATGCCCAGGGCCAGCGCTTTCTCGAGCGCCTGGAGCAACTGTTCGGCCAGCTGCGCGAAGGCCTGGACGTGCTCGAGGCGCAGCCCCTGCGCGAATGCAGCCCCGAGATGGTCGCGACCCTGCAGCAGATCAGTTTCAGTTATCGCTTCATTTATGAAGCGGCCTACATTGATGCTGCCCAGGCCTGCACCAACTGGCCACGCCAGGACAACCTGGCCGTGATGCGGCCGCCGGATATCAGCGGCCCGACCTACAACTACTGGCTGAACACCTCCACCGAACCCAACGAAAACCGCGCGGCGCTGATGCTCGGGCGGGGCAACTTTCGCGTGGCAACGTCTCGCGGACATCTGACCGATATGGTCGATCTGCCCGCCAACAGCAGCCTGATGGTGGTTCTCGACCATGGCTTGCGGGCCATCCCGGTGCTGGGGCCGGCGCTGGAATGGCCGCCGACCGAGCCGTGGCCGCCCGCGGGGCGCAGCCCGTTGCTGGTGACCCAGGACCAGTTGATCTACCGGATGCCCACCCGCAATCCGGAGTATCAGCTGGTACTCGTCACCCCCCGCACCAACATGCAGCGAGAAATGTTCGAGGGGTGGTGGTGGCTGCTGCCCAGCAGCCTGGCATTGGCGATCTTCATCGGCGGCCTGGCCTTTCAACTGGCCGGGCAGCGCCAGTCCCTGGGCGCCGAATTGCAAGGGGCGCTGCGCCGTGGCGAGCTACAGGTGCTGTATCAGCCCATCTTCGATCTACGAACGCGCCAGTGTGTCGGCGCCGAGGCTCTGCTGCGCTGGCGCCGTCCGGACGGCACCCTGACCAGTCCGGAGCTGTTCATTCCCATGGCGGAGAACACCGGGCAGATCCGCCCCATCACCGATTTTGTCCTGCAACGCCTGCTCGAGCAGTTGGGGCATCTGTTGCGGGCCAACCCGCAGCTGTACATCTCGGTCAACCTGGCGGCCTGCGATGTCATGGTGCCGCGGATCGGCAAGGTGATGGCGCGCCTGCTGGCGCTGCATCGGGTGGCGGCGCGGCAGATCGCCTTCGAAGTCACCGAGCGCGGGCTGATTGATGTGGTGGTCGCCCGGCATAACCTGCAAGCCTTGCGGGACGTTGGCCATCAGGTGCTGATCGACGACTTCGGCACGGGGTATTGCAGCCTGGCCTACCTGCAGACCCTGCCGGTGGATTACCTGAAGATCGACAAGGCATTCATCGATGCCCTGGGGCATGACGCCGCCAGCAGCGGCGTCGCCCCGCACATCATTCGCATGGCCCATGCCCTGGAGCTCAAGGTGATTGCCGAGGGCATCGAATTCGAGGATCAGGCGTTGCTGCTGAGCAGCGAGGGCGTGCGTTTTGGCCAGGGCTGGCTGTTTGCCCATGCACTGAGCGCAGTGCAGTTCATCGACCTGATTACCCGCGGACGCCGCCTGGGCCCGCGGCGTCTGGACGACGAGGTCTAGCCCCTAAAGAGGCAAGGCCAGATAGAACTGGGTCCCCTGCCCGGGCCGCGAATAGACACCCATGCGCCCGCCGTGCAGTTGCACGATTTCCTTGCACAGCGCCAGGCCCAGGCCGGCCCCGCCTTTCTTGCGCCCGACCTGGACGAAGGGTTCGAAAATCCGTCCCTGTTGCCCGTAGGCGATGCCTTCGCCGTTGTCTTCGACGCTGATGATGACCCGCTCGCCATGCCGACGCGCCTGCAAGCGAATCAACCCACCCTTGGCGGTATGCCGCAGGGCATTGTCGATCAGGTTGTCCAGCACCCGTTCCAGTTGCATGCGGTCGGCATGCAGCCGCGGCAGCGGCTCCTGCAGTTCCACCAGCAGCTCGATGCCCTGCGCCGTGGCCGCGCCGATGAAGCGGTTGCGCGCCTGCTCCAGCAACTCTTCGAGGGAGCAGGGTGCCAGGGTGAGTTTCTGCAGGCCGTTCTGATAGCGCGAGAAGTTCAGCAGGTCGTTGATCAGTTGCATCAGGCGCTGCATTTCTTCGTTGACGGTGTTCAGCAGGTCGGCTTCGCGGGAGTCCTCAGGGAAGCGCAGGCGTTCCTGCAGCAGGCCGAACGCCATGTGCATGCCGGTGACCGGGGTGCGCAATTCATGTGAGGCGCGCAGCACGAATTCGCTGCGCACGCGCTCGAAGGCCCGCTGCTCGGTGACGTCGTGCAGCACCATCACCGCGCCGAGGATATGTCCCTGGGGATGGCTGACCGGGGTCAGGCTGTACGTCAGCAGGCGCGACTCGCCATCGACCTCGATGCTCAGGTCTTCCGGCGGCCGTTCCAGGCTGCCGCCGCGCAGCACCAGTTGCAGCTGCTCGTCCAGCTCCGGTCGCTGCAGGGCGCTGCCCAGCCCTTGTCCAAGGCGTTCCTCGTCCCAGCCCAGCTGACGTTGCGCCACCGGGTTGAGGTGTTCCAGGTGACCCTGGCGGTCGATCATCAGCAAGCCGTCGTCGATGCTGTCGAGCACCGATTGCAGGCGCTGCTGGCCGGCGAGCAGTTCGTCGACATTGGTGGCCTGATGCTCGCGCAGGGCTTGGGCCATGATCCCGAAGCGCCGGGTCAGCAAGTTCATCTCGGCAGCCGAAGACAGGGGCAGGGTCACGTCGAAGTTGCCCTGGCCGATATTGTCGGCGGCCTTGGCCAGGGCTTCGATGGGGCCGCCAAAGCGCTGGGCGATGCCGTGGGCGGTGATGAAGCCGATGATCAGCACGGCCAGCCCGACGAGGCCGAGCAGGCCGGCGATCAGCAAGGCGCGATTGCGGGCCTGATGTTCGATGTCATTGATGTTGTCCAGGGCCTGCTTGTGTTCGCTGATCAAGCCATTGCGCAGGGTATTGAAGCGGTGGGTCAGTTCCGTATTGCCATTGACCCCTGCCGAGGTCCCGTCGGCACGCTCGAAGGCCTCGAAGAAGCTCTGGTAGTCGTCGCGTGCCTGGGTGAAGCCGTTGCGCACATTGTTTTGCCGTTCATGCTCGATGCCCTGGTCGAGCAGGGCCAGGTATTCCTGCCTGGAGTCGTCCAGCGCCGCCCGGTCAGGGTTGTGGTTGAGCATGATGATCAGTTGGTCGCCCAGGGTCTGGCGCAGCTTGAGCCCCAGGTCCAGGGTGATGAAGTTGTTGCGGATCAGCGCTTCCTGGGTCTTGGCCATCTGCATCACGCTGACCAGCCCGAGCAGCAGGCCGAGCAGCGCCACGGTGATCAGCGCCGAGATGCTCAGAAACAGTCTCGTGCGCAGTTTCATCGCTAACTTCATGAGGTGCGGCTCACAGGTTGTACTGTTTGCGTTTGCGGTACAGCGTCGAGGCGTCGATACCGAGCGTCTTGGCGGCCTGGTCGAGAGTATCGCTGGTGGCCAGCACGGCGCCGATATGGGCTTTCTCCAGCTCGTCCAGGCTCAAGGCGGCGCCGATGCGCGGAGTGTTGTTGGTGGGTTGCTCGGCCATGCCCAGGTGGCTGATCTCCACTTTCTCCTGGGGGCAGATGATGCTGGCGCGTTCCACCACGTTGCGCAGCTCGCGGATATTGCCCGGCCAGCGGTAATTGAGCAGCGCTTCGCGGGCCTCGTCGCTGAAGCCTCGGGCGGGACGGGCGTATTCCTTGACGAAGCGTGCGAGGAAACGGTCGGCCAGGGTCAGGATGTCTTCGCTGCGTTCGCGCAGCGGCGGCAGGTGCAGGGTGATCACGTTCAGGCGGTACAGCAGGTCTTCACGAAAGCGTCCGTCGCGTACCATGTCCTCGAGGTTGAGGTTGGTCGCGGCGAGGATGCGCACGTCGGCGCGACGGGTCACCGGGTCGCCGACCCGCTCGTATTCCTTGTCCTGGATGAACCGCAGCAACTTGGGTTGCAGGGTCAGCGGGAAGTCGCCGATCTCATCGAGGAACAGCGTGCCGCCATCGGCCTGGTTGACCCGGCCAAGGGTGCTTTCGCTGGCGCCGGTGAAGGCTCCGCGGCTGTGACCGAACAATTCGCTCTCCATCAGCTCGGCGTTCAGCGACGGGCAGTTGATGGTCACACAGGATTTCTTGGCGCGCTTGCTCCAGCCGTGAATGGCCCGGGCCAGCTCGCCCTTGCCGGTGCCGGATTCGCCGAGGATCAGGATGTTGGCATCGGTGCCGGCGACCTGGCGGGCGGTTTCCAGCACCACTTTCATCGCCGGGCTGTGGGAGTCCAGGCCGTCCTTGGGTTTGCGCACTTCGCCTTCGAGGGCTTCCAGGCGCGCCGAGAGCTGGCGGACTTCCAGCTGCTTGGCGGTCGCCAGGCGCAGTTGGTCGGGGCTGCAGGGCTTGACCAGGTAGTCGGCGGCGCCGGCCTGGATCGCGTCCACCGCGGTGTCGACGGCCGAATGGGCAGTGACTATCACCACCCGCATCCAGGGGGCCTGGATGCGCATCTGGGCCAGCACCTCCAGGCCATTGTCCTCGCCCAGGCGCAGGTCGAGGAAACACAGGTCGAACACCTGGCGTTGCAGCAAGGCCTCGGCCTGAGCGGCGCTGTTGGCCGTGGCGACGGTATAGCCCTCGTCTTCCAGGCAATAACGGAAGGTACGCAGGATTGCGGACTCATCATCTACCAGAAGAATGCGGCCTTGATTTTCCGGTGCTGATTCCATGTCCGAGGCTCCTGAAGTAAGTGATCTTATTTAGTCCCGGAAAAATCGGGCAAGTTGCATGGTTAATTCTTATCGATTCCCAGGGGTGCAGGTTAGTCATCTCCGGGGTGTATTGCTAATCGATTGAAAATAATAGGTTTTTTATTGCTTTTAGGACTTCTCCGTAATTCTTTCCCGATTTCGTCACTGTACTCCTGCATTTTCAGCCGCGTTTTTTTCCTCAAGTATCAGTCCAATCGTGCAATTCGCACGGTATCCAGGGCGGCATCGTGCAGGATGGCGTATGAAGATCTTCCTTGTTTGCTTTCAAAGCATTGTTTTTATTGAATTTATTTCAATTCAAAAAACTGGCATGCAGGCTGCAACAGTCTGATCAGACTCGGCCGAACAAGCTGCAAGCGCAGCCACAAGCGCTTGAGAACAATGACCCGCGTGGGAGGAGCCTCCGGATGAAACGCCAACGTCTCGCCCAATTGTCTGTTTCGCCCCTGCACCTGCAGCAGGGATTGTTCGCCAGCCTGGCATTGCTGGTGACCTTGATTGGCGGTCAGCAGTTTTCACGTTGGGAGCAGAGCCAGCAGCAAGAGGCTGTGAGGTTGCCGGTTTATCACACCACTCAAACCCACTTCAGTGCAGTCAGCACTCGGTTTGCCGATTCCGCCCCGCTGCATCTGATGGACGTCGACCAGGCTCAGCCTGCCACCGACACGGCTTATCAGGAGCGCTGGGTGTTCTAGGCAGGACAGCCGGTACGCAACTGCGGGCCGGCTAAGCAGTACCTCTAAATAGAAGCGTAAGGAGAATGACCATGTTGAGCTGGGCAATCACATTCCTGATCATTGCCATCATCGCCGCGGTACTGGGCTTCGGTGGTATCGCGGGCACCGCCACGGGTATCGCCAAGATTCTCTTTGTCGTTTTCCTGGTGATGTTCATTGCTTCCTTCTTCTTTGGCCGTCGTGGTCGAGGTTGAACATGAGCGTTTCTTTGAAAGCATTGGCCGCCGCCCTGTTACTGGGCGGCGCGGCCACGGCGATGGCAGCCAACGACGGTCAGACCCGGGTCAACGAGTTGTTGAACAGCGACCCGCAATACCGCGAAACCTGGCAGGACGTCGTCGAAAAGGAAGAGCGCCTGCCGGAGTGGGTGATGAACCTGTCCGGTGATGCGCAGCAGATGAATGCGCTGGAAGAAGACGGCGACAAGTACCTGGTCGGTCCGCTTTGCGAAACCCGCGATACCTGTCGCAACCAGCGCCTGATCGTGGCGTTCAGTTTCGACAAGAAACACGCCTACGCCATGTTGGTCGAAGTGCCGGCGGGCCTGCCCGCGGACAAGTCGCCGACCCGCCATGCCGAATACCGTTTTCTCGGCAAGCCGGACGCTGGCATGCAGGGCTTGCTCAGGGAACAGCTGAAAAAGGACCCGAACTGGTACTGAGTTTGCGGTTCGAAAGCTTCGATCATGGAAGGCGAGTGTCCAGCGGGCCTTGCTTTCCGTTGCACCGCCCCGAGGAGGGGCAGCGCATGACCAGGGGGCCGGGACGTTCTGATCGAAACCGGATCGGAGTGACCTAGGGGTACAGGGAGTGCCTCCGCGAGGGCCGGGTCAGGAAAAACTGCGGCGCAAGCTCGCAAGCCGCTCAGGCTTGACGACTTGCGTCGTGTTTGAATGCCACAAACCTTTGTGGCAGAGCGGTGCCTGCTTTTTCAGGCAGGGGTTCGCGACAAATATTCCGAGTTGCCTGGCCTAACCGTTTCACGGTGTTTCTTTGCGACCGTACATCGAGAAACTTTTGCCTTTTTCCAGACGGGATTTCTGGTTCTAACGTAAGAACTTTCCCTTCTTTCGAAGGTCATTCCGAATCCTTCCAAAAGCGCTGAATGCCGCCTGAAATGGCCGTTTCACGGTAGATGGCCAGGCCGAAATGTCGCATTCGAACCGGTTGGGACGCCCGTTTCGTTTAGAAAAACTCATGCCGATTCGGCATAGGGTAGGCGTTTACGGCATTAGACGCGCCCCCCTTGCGTCGGAATAGTTGCGCCTTTTTTCGCCTGCAGAGAGCCGTAAATGCTCGCTCGGGGTGACCTTATACGGGGGCCGATGCACAGACTTTTCCGCCATTGAGCGTTCCAGTTCGCGCATCAGCCCGAGTCCAACTGAAGTAAGGGTAATGATATGAAGAAGGCAAAACTAAGCCTCGCCTGGCAGATCCTCATCGGTCTGGTGCTGGGGATTGCAATTGGTGCGCTGCTCAACCATTTCAGTGCCGAAAAAGCCTGGTGGATCAGCAACGTCCTGCAACCTGCGGGCGATATCTTTATCCGCTTGATCAAGATGATCGTGATCCCGATCGTGATTTCCTCGCTGATCGTCGGTATCGCCGGCGTGGGCGACGCGAAGAAACTCGGGCGTATCGGCCTGAAGACCATCATCTACTTCGAAATCGTCACCACCATCGCGATCCTGGTCGGCCTGGTGCTGGCCAACGTGTTCCACCCGGGCGCCGGCATCGACATGAGCACCCTGGGTACCGTGGATATTTCCAAGTACCAGGCGACCGCCGCCGAGGTACAGCATGAACACGCGTTCATCGAAACCATCCTCAACCTGATCCCATCGAACATCTTCGCGGCCATGGCCCGCGGCGAGATGCTGCCGATCATCTTCTTCTCGGTGCTGTTCGGCCTCGGTCTGTCGAGCCTGCAGGCCGACCTGCGCGAGCCGCTGGTGAAGATGTTCCAGGGCGTCTCGGAAAGCATGTTCAAAGTTACCCACATGATCATGAACTACGCCCCGATCGGCGTATTCGCCCTGATCGCGGTGACCGTGGCCAACTTCGGTTTCGCCTCCCTGCTGCCGCTGGCCAAGCTGGTGATCCTGGTTTACGTGGCCATCGCCTTCTTCGCCTTCGTGGTCCTGGGCCTGATCGCTCGCCTGTTCGGCTTCTCGGTGATCAAGCTGATGCGCATCTTCAAGGATGAGCTGGTGCTGGCCTACTCCACCGCAAGCTCCGAAACCGTGCTGCCGCGGGTGATCGAGAAGATGGAAGCCTACGGTGCGCCGAAAGCCATCTGCAGTTTCGTGGTGCCGACCGGTTACTCGTTCAACCTCGACGGTTCGACCCTGTACCAGAGCATCGCGGCGATCTTCATCGCGCAGCTGTACGGCATCGACCTGTCGATCAGCCAGCAACTGCTGTTGGTCCTGACCCTGATGGTCACCTCCAAAGGCATCGCCGGCGTACCGGGCGTGTCCTTCGTGGTCCTGCTGGCGACCCTGGGCAGCGTGGGCATTCCGCTGGAAGGCCTGGCCTTCATCGCCGGTGTCGACCGCATCATGGACATGGCCCGTACTGCCCTGAACGTGATTGGCAACGCCCTGGCGGTACTGGTCATCGCTCGTTGGGAAGGCATGTACGACGACGCCAAGGGCCAGCGCTACTGGAACTCCCTGCCGCACTGGCGCAGCAAGGAGCCGCTGCCAGCCGGTGAAGTCACCAAAGGCTGATACCTGTAGCCGCTGCCGAAGGCTGCGATAAGTTCCGCAGGAACTTCGCGATCCGGGCCGCGGCGCCTCCTGCGCAGGCGAGCGCAGCCTGTGGCAGCGGCTAGCAATGTTCTGCTCTGTCATCATCGACAAACCCCGGTCAATCCGGGGTTTGTCGTTTCTGTCCGCCCCGCTATCATTCGCCGCATCTTCTGGGGGAATAACTGATGCTCAATGGCCTGTGGCTTGGCTTCTTCATCGTGGCGGCCGTTTCAGCGCTGGCGCAGTGGCTGGTTGGCGGTAATGCCGGGATCTTCTCGGCGATGGTGGAAAGCATCTTCGCCATGGCCAAGTTGTCGGTGGAAGTGATGGTGCTGCTGTTCGGCACCCTGACCCTGTGGCTGGGCTTTTTGCGGATCGCCGAGAAGGCCGGGATCGTCGACTGGCTGGCCAAGGCCCTGGGCCCGCTGTTCACCCGCCTGATGCCGGACGTGCCGCCAGGGCACCCGGCCATCGGCCTGATCACCCTGAACTTCGCGGCCAACGGCCTGGGGCTGGACAACGCCGCCACGCCGATCGGCCTCAAGGCCATGCGCGCCCTGCAGGACCTCAACCCCAGCGAAACCACGGCGAGCAACGCGCAGATCCTGTTCCTGGTGCTGAACGCCTCGTCCCTGACCCTGCTGCCGGTGACCATCTTCATGTACCGCGCCCAGCAGGGCGCCGCCGACCCGACCCTGGTGTTCCTGCCGATCCTGCTGGCCACCAGCGCCTCGACCCTGGTCGGCCTGCTGTCGGTCGCGGTGATGCAGCGCCTGCGCCTGTGGGATCCGGTGGTACTGGCCTACCTGATTCCCGGCGCCCTGGCCCTGGGCGGCTTCATGGCCCTGCTGGCCACGCTGTCGGCCACCGCGCTGGCGTCGCTGTCGTCGATCCTGGGCAACCTGACGTTGTTCGGCCTGATCATGCTGTTCCTGGTGATTGGCGCGTTACGCAAGGTCAAGGTCTACGAGGCCTTCGTCGAGGGCGCCAAGGAAGGTTTCGACGTCGCCAAGAACCTGCTGCCGTATCTGGTGGCGATGCTCTGCGCGGTGGGCGTGCTGCGCGCCTCCGGGGCCCTGGACTTCGGCCTGGACGGCATCCGCCATCTGGTGGAATGGGCTGGCTGGGACACGCGTTTCGTCGATGCCCTGCCGACGGCCCTGGTCAAGCCGTTCTCCGGCAGTGCCGCGCGGGCGATGCTGATCGAAACCATGCAGACCCAGGGCGTGGACAGTTTCCCGGCGTTGGCCGCGGCGACTATCCAGGGCAGTACCGAGACCACCTTTTACGTGCTGGCGGTGTACTTCGGTTCGGTCGGCATCCAGCGCGCGCGCCATGCCGTCGGCTGCGCCCTGCTGGCCGAGCTGGCCGGCGTGGTGGCGGCGATTGCGGTGTGCTACTGGTTCTTCGGCTGATCGCGAGCAAGCTCGCTCCTACAAGGATGATAAACATCCTGTAGGAGCGAGGCCTGCCCGCGATGAGGCCGTCAGCGCCTGACCAACTGGCTGCCCTGCTTCACCGTCCACTCCACCACCTGCCGGTTCAGGGTATCCCCCGCCTGGCCAAATCCGGCGACCACCGCCGGCACCTTGGTATCGTTCAGCGGCTGGCGCACTTCGAAGCGCTGGCTGGCCAGGATCTTCTGATCGTAGCCGCGCACCAGGCGCGCATCCAGGCGGATCACCACCGCCACGGCCTTGCCCTGGTATTCGCTCTGGAATGCCTGCAGGTTGCCGCCCAGTTCAAGATCGGTCTGCACATCGCTGTCGTCGGTGCCCAGCAGTTGCACCCGACCGTCGGCGAGGAATCCGTCCAGCAGCCGATTGCGCAACAACACCGGCGCCGGATCGCTCCAGCGCGCGTCCTTGTAGCTGCTGATCACATCGCCCTGGGGGATCACAGCGATTCTCGCGCTGTTCAAGGCGTCGCTCGCCAGGGGTTTGGTCAGGCGCAGGGACCAGGGCTGTGTGTGTCCCTGAGGCTGGGCTGCGGCGCTCTGGGCCGTGGGCAGGCGATAGATATCCACTGGGTCGGCCTGGGGCAGGATCGAGCAGGCGCCGCTCAAGGCGAAGCCGGCGGCCAGGGCCAGCCGGCCGAATGGGCGATAGGCACGCGTCATGGCGTGAACTCCTTGTTCTTGTCACTGCCCAGCAGGTAGCCGCTGGGGTTGGCTTCCAGGCGACGCGAAATGGCCCGCAGCGAGCTCAGGGTGTCGCGCAGCTCGCGCACCGCCGGCGCCAGGCCATTGAGGCCCTGGATGCCGTTGTTCAGCGAGTCCTGGTTGTCGGTCAGCAGTTTGTTGATGGTGGCGCTGCTCTGTTCCAGCGATTGCATGGCCAGCTCGGCGCTGCCGAACATCTGCTTGCCCTGCTCGTTGAGCAGGCCGTTGGCATTGCGCATCAGCGCGGTGGTCTGTTCCAGGGTGGCGCTGGCCTGCTTGCCGATGGACGCCAGTTGCTGCATGGCCAGGCGCACGTCGCCGCGCTGTTCGGCGATGGCCCCAGTGGTCTGCTCCAGGTGTTCGAGGGTGTTGCCGATGCGCTCGACGTTCTCTGGCGAGAACATGCTGTTGGCGTTGTGCAGCAGCAGGTTGACGCTGGTCATCAGGTCTTCGCTGTTGTTCAGCAAGCGGGCGATCGGCGATGGCGAAGCGACGATCACCGGCAGTTTGCCGTCCTTGCCCTGAAGCGGCTGGCTTTGCGGGGTGCCGCCACTGAGCTGGATGATCGAAGTCCCAGTGATGCCGGTCAGGGTCAGCTTGGCCTGGGTGTCTTCCTTGATCGGGGTTTCACCGCTCAGGCGGATCCGCGCCAGGACCCGGCGCGGGTCGTTCGGGTCCAGGCGCAGGCTGACCACATCGCCGACCTTGATCCCGCTGTACTGCACGGCGCTGCCTTTGGACAGGCCGCTGACGGCCTCGTTGAACACGACCTCGTAGTCCTTGAACTCCGTGTCGACGCTGGACTTGGCCAGCCACAGGCCGAACAGCAGGGCGCCGACCACCACAATCACGGTGAACAGGCCGATCAGTACATGATGGGCTCGGGTTTCCATGTCATACCTCGTTGAGCTGTGTAGCGGCCTGATACGCCGCGCGGCCGCGAGGGCCATGGAAGTACTCGTGAATCCAGGCGTCGTCGGTCTCGGCGACCTGGTCGATGGCATCCGCCACCAGCACCTTTTTCTGCGCCAGCACCGCCACCCGGTCGGTGATGGTGTACAGCGTATCCAGGTCGTGGGTGACCAGGAACACGCTCAGGCCCAGGGCGTCACGCAGGGTCAGGATCAATTGGTCGAACGCCGCGGCGCCGATCGGGTCGAGGCCGGCGGTGGGTTCGTCGAGAAACAGGATGTCCGGGTCCAGGGCCAGCGCCCGGGCCAGGGCGGCGCGCTTGATCATGCCACCGGACAGCGAGGCCGGGTATTTGTCGGCCGCCGACAGCGGTAGCCCGGCCAGCGCCAGCTTCACCGCCGCCAGGTGCTCGGCGTCGGCGCGGCTCAGGCCGGCGTGCTCGATCAGCGGCAGGGCGACGTTTTCGGTCACGGTCAGCGACGAGAACAGCGCGCCCTTCTGGAACAGCACGCCGAAGCGCCGTTCGATCAGCGAGCGCTCATGTTCCGCCAGGCTTGGCAGGTTCTGGCCGAACACCCGCACCGAGCCTTCGCTGGGCTGGCGCAGGCCGATGATGCTGCGCAGCAGTACCGACTTGCCGCTGCCCGAACCGCCGACCACGGCGAGGATCTCGCCCTTGTACAGGTCCAGGTCGAGGTTTTCGTGCACGCTCTGCGGGCCGAAGCGATTGCACAGGCCGCGGACTTCGATCACCGCCTCGGCAGGCGGCCGGGTTGAACGGTTCACCAGCCCATCTCCATGAAGAACAGCGCGGCGACGGCATCGAGGACGATCACCACGAAGATCGATTGCACCACACTGGACGTGGTGTGGGCCCCCACAGACTCGGCGCTGCCGCTGACCTTGAAGCCTTCCAGGCAGCCGATGGCGGCGATCAGGAAGGCGAAGATCGGCGCCTTGACCATGCCCACCAGGAAATGCTGCACGCCGATGTCCGATTGCAGCAAGGCGAGGAACATCGCCGGCGAGATATCCAGCGACAGCGCGCAGACCACCCCGCCACCGACAATCCCCGAGAGCATCGCCAGGAAGGTCAGCATCGGCAGCGCCACCAGCAGCGCCAGGACCCGGGGCAGCACCAGCAGCTCCATCGGGTCCAGGCCCAGGGTGCGGATGGCGTCGATTTCTTCGTTGGCCTTCATCGAGCCGATTTGCGCGGTAAAGGCGCTCGCGGTCCGGCCGGCCATGAGGATCGCGGTGAGCAGCACGCCGAATTCACGCAGGAAGGAGAACGCCACCAGGTCCACGGTAAAGATGCTGGCGCCGAAACTCTGCAGCACCGTGGCGCCGAGGAAGGCCACTACGGCGCCCACCAGGAAGGTCAGCAGAGCGACGATGGGCGCGGCGTCGAGGCCGGTCTGCTCGATATGCGCGACCATCGGCGTGATGCGCCAGCGCTTGGGATGCAGCAGGCCACGGACCAGGGTTTCCAGGATCAGGCCGACGAAACCCAGCAGCTTCAGGCTGTCCTGCCAGATGGCGTCGACCGCCTTGCCGATCCGGGTCAGCAACAGGATGCCGACCGATACTTCCGGTTCCTTGAGCGGCACGCAGAAGTCGCTCAGCGAGCAATAGACAGTCTGCAGCAGCGCGCGGTCGGCCGAAGACAGGGTGCAGTCGGGGTGTTCGGCGGACTTGCCGAGACGCTCGGAACCCAGCAGTTCGACCAGCAGCGAGGCGCCCGCGGTATCCAGGGCGCCGAGGCCGTTGAGGTCGATGTGGGTGCTGGTGTCGTATTGTCCGGTGAGCTTTTCGCAGAGGTGCTTGAGCTCGGTGTAATGGACGAGCGTCCAGTCCCCCGTGACTCGCAACCGCGAGGGGGAACTTGACGTATCCAGTTGGGCACTGCCGGCCGTCGCGCTCTGGGTCATAAGCTCCGTGCTTGTATGGTTTTTACGCAGTGCTACGTAATACCACGATCGAGGCGACTTTGCCTTGTACTAAGGTGCTGAGTTTTGTCCGTTGATGCCGGTGATCTTGAAGCGCAGCACGCCGATCACCTGCCCGTCTTCGGTCAGCACCCGGACCTGCCAGCTGCCGGTCGGATCGCCGGGGAAGTTCTGCTTGTGCGACCAGGCGCGGTAGCCCTCCTTGCGCCCGCCGTGGATGTCCAGGGCCACCCGGTCGACCTCTTTGCCGTTGAATTGCCAGACGTGATAAATGCGCTCGTCCAGCCCGCGCGGCGCATTGATCGCGGTGTAGGCATACAGCCCGGTGCTGCGCACGTCGCTGGCGCTGACTTCCTTGAGGCTGGCGCCGGGGGTGCGGTCCTGCAACTGGGTGCTGATGGCTTCCTCGGCGATCCACAAGGTCGCCGGCGGAACCCAGGAACGCAGCAGCCAGCCGGTGCCGCCGATGGCCAGGGTCATGCCCAGCAGCATCAGCGCACCGCGCAGGTTGCGGATCGGGAAGATCGACGCGAGGCTGGGGAATGACAGCAGCATGGCGATACCCAGGGCCAGCTTGAAGCTCTGTGCGGTGGTCAGGTGCAGGATGATCGGCAGCGCGGTCAGCAGCGCGGCGAACAGCGTCAGGGTATGCAGGGCGAGGAACAGCCAGCGCCGCGGGGCCAGCCATTTGTAGTACAGCGGGTCGATGATCGAGACCAGCGCCGAGGCGCCCAGCAGGCCGGTGAATACCAGCTGTCCGCTGTTCCAGGCGGTGGTGATGAAGAAGAACGGCAGGACGAAAAACAGGCTTTCCTGGTGAATCATCTGCGTTGCGTAACGCAGCAGCGGCTGGGGGATTTCCCGCTTGAAGATCTTGGTGAACAGCTGGGTCAGGCTGTTTTCCAGCATCAGCCAGATCCAGCTCACCAGCATGATCACGGCGATCCAGGTGGCCAGGCCCTGTTGGCGGTCCACCAGGATGAAACTGCCGACACCGGAAATGAAACCGCCGAGCGCAATGACCCCTGGGTAGCGCTTCATCAGTTCCAGGATGCGCTGCATGTAATGAGTCAGGTTTGGCATTCGGCGATCACACTAGAAAAAATCCCCGACAGAATAACGGTTTAGCATGACAAAAGACGCATCAGCCACGGATTCGTTTGCGATAAGCGCGCCAGCCGAACAGCGCCAATATGATCAATAGCAGTGCGCCGAGGATCAGCCCGCTCAAGGCCGTGTAGCTCAGCAGCGGTTTTTCGATCCGCAGGTAGCCGGGTTGCTCCAGCAGCTGGCGCATGGCCTGGTTGGCCTGCTTCAGGCTGACGGCTTTCAGGCGCTTGGCCGGGTCGCTGAAACGCCCGTCCGCATAGTCGCTCAAGGCGCCCCAGTAATAGTCCGCCAGGGCGCTGTTGCCCTGCACCGCCCAGGCCTGGCGGGCAATGGCGGCCTGTTGCAGACGGGCGAAGGTGGCGGGCTCCAGGCCGTCCTTGAGCAATTGCGCCTTGAGCTCATCGATCACCTGTCGGGCCTGGGGCAGGTCCGCGCGTTCCAGGTCGGCATTCAGGCTGAGAAAGCCGACGCCGCCGAACACCTCGCGTTCGCTGTTCGGTCCGTAGGACAGCTCGTGCTGCAGGCGCAGCTTCTGGTACAGCGCCCAGTCCAGGTAATCCTTGAGCAGGTCGAAGGTTTCATCGTGCTGCCGGTCGAGGGTTGGCTCGGGAAACAGCCAATGCAGCTTGGCGCTGTCGCCGACCCAGCCGTGGATCAGGCTGCGCTCGGCGACGGCCGTTTGTTGAATGTCCGGCAGGCCCTGGTGCTCGCTGGGCTCCACCGGTTCCAGCGCGCCGTAGCTGCGCTCCAGGTAGGCCGGCAACAGGCGGTCAAGGTCACCGACGACGATCAGGGTCATGTTGTTCGGCGCGTACCAGTCCTTGCGCAGCCGCTCCAGCTGTTCGAGGGTCAGTTGATCGACCTCGGCCCGTTCGGCGCATTTCAGGCCCAGCTCCACCGCCAGCTGGTTGCTGGCGGTGTGGCCGAGGTCCTGGCGGTCCAGCCAGCGTTGCAGGTGCGAGTAGTGCCCGCCGTCCTCGCGCTCGACCACCCGTTTCGCCGTTTGCAGTGCGTTGTCGTCGAGTTCGGTGCGGGTCAAGAGGGCCAGCAGCAGGTCCAGTACCTTGCGCTGGTTTTTCGCCGGGGCCTCGATAACGAAGGTGGTGTCGGCATTGCTGGTATAGGCGTTCCACTCGCCGCCCAGGGCTTGCATGCGCTCCTCCAGCCCGCCCTCGCCGCTGGCGTCGATGCCGCTGAACAGCAGGTGTTCGAGCACATGCGGCAGTTCCTTGTCGGCGCAGCCGAAGTCGTCCAGCCCTACCCCGACCACCAGGCGAATCGCTACGTGGCCGCGCTCGCTGCCCGGCTTGAGCAGCAACTGCAGGCCGTTGGGCAGCATGTAGCCCTCGACCTGGAAGCGATCCAGGGCAAACGAGTGGGCTGATCCGAGCAGCAGACAGGCGAGTAACAGGCAACGCATAACAGGCTTCCTTACGACGGGCGTAAGTTCTACAGACTTCGGGTAACTGTGGACGTTCAGGGTGAATGGGTGATGTCAGTCATATCGTCCACGGCGAGCGCACCGGTTTCGGACGTCCCCAGCACCACGTAGGCGCTGCCGCAGAACAGCGAATTCAAGCGTTTCATATCGGCGATCAGTTCCAGGTGCAGCGAACTGGTCTCGATGCTCTGGACGATTTTACGTTGCAGGCGGCTGACATGGGCATGGGCCAGGCGACGTTCCTGAGCGCGAAAGCGGCGTTTTTCCCGCAGCAACTGCCGGGCGCTTTCCGGATCGGCGCTGAGAAACACCGAAAGCCCCAATCGCAGGTTGGCGATCAGCTGTTCATGCAGGCCGACCAGTTCCTCGATGCCGACTTCGGAAAAGGAGCGGCGCTGCGCGGTCTTCTGCTGCTGGATCTTGCGCAGCATGCGTTCGATCAGGTCGCTGGCCAGTTTCAGGTTGATCGCCAGTTCGATGATTTCGGCCCAGCGCCGGCTGTCCTGTTCGCTGAGGTCTTCCCGGGGCATCTGCGCCAGGTAGAGCTTGATCGCGTTATAGAGCACTTCGACGTCGTCGTTGAGGTTGCGCATTTCCTGGGTGATCGCGGTCTGCTTGCCGTGCAGCACATCGCGCACGGCTTCGAGCATGTTATCGATCAGGTCACCGATGCGCAGGGTTTCCCGCGCCGCGTTGGCCAGGGCCAAGCTGGGGGTGGCCAGGGCGGTCGGATCGAGGTGGCGAGGCTTGGCCCGGCCGTTGGTTTCCGGGCGCTCCGGCAGCAGCCAGGCGCAGACCTTGGCCATCGGCCCGACCGTCGGCAGCAGCACCAGGCAACGCAGGGTGTTGTAGAGCAGGTGGAAACCGATCACCACCTCTTGCGGGCTGAAGTCCAGGCTGTCCATCCAGTGGGCGAGCGGGTCGAGCACCGGAATGATCAGCAGCAGGCCGATCAGCTTGTACAGCAGGCTGCCCAGCGCCACCTGGCGGCCGGCGGCGTTCTGCATGTTGGTGCTGAGAAAGGCCAGCACCCCGCTGCCGATGTTGGCGCCGATCACCAGGCCGATGGCCACCGGCAGGCTGATCACGCCGGCCCCGGCCAGGGTCGCGGTAAGCAGCACGGCGGCCAGGCTGGAGTAGGAAATCATGGCGAACAGCGCACCCATCAGGGCATCGAGCAGGATGTCGCCGGTCAGCGAGGCGAACAGGACTTTCACGCCTTGGGCATGGGTGATGGGCGCGGCGGCTTCGACGATCAGTTGCAGTGCCAGGATGATCAGCCCCAGGCCGATCCCTACCCGCCCGAGCTGGCCGGCGCGGGTCTGTTTGCGCGACAGGAAGAAGATCACCCCGAGAAAGATCAGCAGCGGCGACAGCCAGGACAGGTCGAAGGTCAGCACCCGGGCCATCAGCGCGGTGCCGACGTCGGCGCCGAGCATGGTCGCCAGGGCGGGTGTCAGGGCCATCAGCCCCTGGCCGACGAACGAGGTGACCAGCATCGCCGTGGCGTTGCTGCTCTGGACCATGGCGGTGACCAGGATCCCGGCGATGAAGGCCAGCGGACGCTTGGCCATGTTCTGGCCGATCAGGTGACGCAGGTTCGAGCCATAGACCCGCAGGATGCCGGTGCGGACGATATGCGTGCCCCAGATCAGCAAGGCCACGGCGGAGAGCAAATTGAGCAGGGTGAGCATAACGGCCCCCTGTGGTGAATAGCGCCCCAGAGGGGCAAGTTAACGGTGCCGCGCGTCGTTCTACGTTCTGTACTTAAGCTGTAGTTGGCTAACGGTCTGTGCGCCAGCATCGCATAGCTGATGCGGCGATTGAAACAAAACTGTCATGAAAAAACGGCTTTTCGCAGGTGTGAAAAAGGGGCTCGAAAGCCCCTTTTTCTGCTGCGCTCTCGGGTTATTGACCCGGGATGTCCTTGCGCAGTTTCACCGGGTCCTGCTGCTTTTTCTTTTTCGCGATGGCGGTGCGCATCTTGATGTTGATCGCCTCCACCGCCAGCGAGAAGGCCATGGCGAAGTAGACGTAGCCTTTTGGCACATGCACTTCGAACGCCTCGGCGATCAGTACGGTACCGACCACCAGCAGGAACGACAGCGCCAGCATCTTCAGCGACGGGTGCTTGTCGATGAACTCGCTGATGGTGCCCGAGGCCAGCATCATCACCAGCACCGCGACGATGATCGCCGCGACCATGACCGGCACATGGGAGACCATGCCGACGGCGGTGATCACCGAGTCCAGGGAGAACACGATGTCGATGATCGCGATCTGGATGATGGTGTAGAGGAAGTTGCCGCCCTTGCCGCTTGGTTCTTCCGCGGTTTCGTCCTCGCCTTCCAGGGCGTGGTACATCTCCTGGGAGCTCTTCCAGAGCAGGAACAGGCCACCGAAGAACAGGATCAGGTCACGCCCGGAAATACCCTGGCCGAAGACCACGAACAGGTCGGCGGTCAGGCGCATGACCCAGGTGATCGACAGCAGCAGGAGGATCCGCGTGATCATGGCCAGCGCCAGGCCGAAAATCCGGGTCCGTGCCTGCATGTGTTTGGGCATGCGGCTGACCAGGATCGAGATCATGATGATGTTGTCGATACCCAGGACGATTTCCAGGGCGGTCAGGGTAAAGAAGGCAACCCAGATTTCCGGGTTGGTCAGCCATTCCATGTGTATTCCTTTGAGCGAGTGTTGTACCGCGCCAGTCGAGATTTCCGAGAACGAAGTCTAGCGGCCGACGCGGTGAGTCATTGCTTTTTATAGAGTGCTGAACAGCGGAAAAATCCCCATCAGCAAGGCGGCGAACATTATGCACAGGCAAACCAGTACTGCCCACTTGAGGGTGAAGCGCTGGTGATCGCCGAACTCGATACCGGCCAGGGCCACCAGCAGGTAGGTGGATGGTACCAGCGGGCTGAGCAAGTGGACGGGTTGGCCGACGATCGAGGCACGTGCCATTTCCACCGCGGTGATGCCGTAGTGACTGGCGGCCTCGGCGAGAACGGGCAGCACGCCGTAATAGAAGGCATCGTTGGACATGAAGAAGGTGAACGGCATGCTCACCAGCGCGGTGATCACCGCCAGGTACGGGCCCAGTGCATCCGGAATCACCGCCAGCAGGCTCTTCGACATGGCGTCGACCATGCCGGTACCGGACAGGATGCCAGTGAAGATACCGGCGGCGAAGATCAGCCCGACCACCGCCAGCACGCTGCCAGCGTGGGCCGCGACGCGGTCCTTCTGCTGTTGCAGGCATGGATAGTTGACGATCATCGCGATACTGAAGGCCACCATGAACAGCACTGGCAGCGGCAACAGGCCGGCGATCAGTGCGCACATCAGGGCGAAGGTCAGGGCGCCGTTGAACCAGATCAGCTTCGGACGGCGGGCGTCCGGGAACTGCGAGACGCTGATTTCGCTGTGGTCGATCTCGTCGCCCTGCAGGTGCAGTTCACCCAGGCGCGCACGTTCGCGCTTGCCGTACATATAGGCGATCGCCAGGATCGCCACCACGCCGGCCAGCATCGCCGGGATCATCGGCACGAAGATGTCCGACGGGTCGACATGCAGCGCACTGGCGGCACGGGCGGTCGGGCCACCCCAGGGGGTCATGTTCATCACGCCGCCAGCCAGGATGATCAGGCCGGCCATGATCCGCGGGCTCATGCCGATGCGGCTGTACAGCGGCAGCATGGCCGCCACGCAGATCATGTAGGTGGTGGCGCCGTCGCCGTCCAGGGACACCACCAGCGCGAGCACGGCGGTACCGACCGAGACCTTGAGCGGGTCACCCTTGACCAGCTTGAGGATCTTGCGCACGGCCGGGTCGAACAGGCCGGAGTCGATCATCAGGGCGAAATACAGGATGGCGAACATCAGCATCACGCCGGTCGGTGCCAGCTTGGTGATGCCTTCGAGCATCATCGGGCCGATCTTCGGGGCGAAGCCGCCGAACAGTGCGAACAGGATAGGAACGATGATCAGGGCGATCAGCGCGGACAGGCGCTTGGTCATGATCAGGAACATGAAGGTGATGACCATGGCGAAGCCAAGGAAAGTCAGCATGGGAATACTCCAGGCGTAGCGCGGCTAGGGAATGGCGAACCGGTTGGGGTCAGCGCAGAACGGGAAGCGCGGGACGTGGAGGAAGCGGGGCGAAAAGGCGGGTACGAACGGACATCAGAATCACCATTGTTGTTGTTAATTGGGCCTGGAGGCGCGAAAACGCCCAATGGCCAACCGGTCTGTTGCCGGCAGTGGAGGCGATCCTAATCGCGGAAGCTTTCAGCTACCTTTCGTTGTAGAAAGCAATGATCAGATGCGTCGCAAGCCGACGTGCGGTTAAAAAACAACCAGATCGGCCTGCTGACGGAGTTTTCCGCTGCCATTCGATGGGAGGTCCTTGTATGAGCCTGTTGCATACCGGCGGTTGCCATTGCGGCCAGCTGCGTTATCAGTTCAGCGGGCCGTTGCGCGATATCGCCCATTGCCATTGTTCGATCTGCCGACGGGTCAGCGGCGGCCTGGTGACCACCTGGATCACCCTGCCCCGCCCGGCTTTCCAGTGGCTGGCCGGGACGCCGGCGTGTTACCACTCCTCACCCGGCTGTGCGCGGTACTTCTGCCCGAACTGCGGTGCCCATCTGGCGCTGATCACACAACTGAGCCCGGACAGCATCGATGTGACCATCGCTACCCTGGATCATCCGGAACTGGCGCCGGCCGAGCGGCATATCTGGACCGACAGCCGTTTGCCCTGGCTGCACCTGGATGAGCAGCTGCCGGGAGAGGCCGAGGAGACGTTGTAAGGTTGCGGGATCGCTTCGCGGGCCAGCTATGAAGGAGGCTGGCCCGCGATGCGGGATCAGGGCAGTTCCAGCCCGCCCGCGGCCTTGTGCAAGGCCCGCAGGTGTTCGCCCAGCTGTTTCAGGTTGGCTTCGTTGGCGGCGATTTCGGCGGCGCGGTTCGGCTCCAGCAAGGCCCGTACTTCCTTGTCCAGATCGCCGGTCAGGGCCTGCAGCTGTTTCTGGCGCAGGCTGCTTTCCGACTCCAGGCGTTGCCATTCGCTTGGCTGCGGCAAGCCATAGCCGCTGCTACCGAGCAACTCGGCCGGGCGACTGAGGAAGCCGCTGTTGGCGAGGATTTCCTGCAGGGTCTTGTTGGCCTTGTCCATGCCGCCGTTCTGCAGGTCGCGAGCGCCCAGGTAACGCTGCTTGACCTCATCCTGGGCCAACAGCAGCTGGCGCCGGAAGCTCGCCTGTTCGAGCAGCAGCAAGGCAGCGCTGGTGCGCAGGTCCGCCTGGTCGAACCATTGGCGGCGCTGCGCGGCGCTCAGGGACAGCCAGTCTTCGACGCTGTTCTGTTTGATCGGCAGATGCTTTTTCAACACTTCGAACATCGCCTGGTAACGGTCGCGGAAAGAGTCGAAGCGATACCCCAGGCGCAAGGCTTCGCGAGGGTCGTCCAGCACGCTGGTGTCGGCCAGGCCACGGCCCTTGAGCACTTCCAGCAGGCCGTTGGGCATGATGCTGTCGAGCCCGGTGAGCTGGGCATTGTTGCTGCCGCTGCGCAGCAGCTTCAGGCTTTCCACGGCGCAGTTGTTGGACAGGAAGTAATAGTTGCCGTCGTAGCTCCAGTGCATCTCGGCGGCGCGTTCGACCACCTCTTCGATCTCGCTGCGCGAGAGGTTCAGCGGCACCGAAGCCAGGCTGCGCAACTCGGTCTTGGTGTATTCATCGATGACCTGGGCCAACGGCAGGATAAACAGGCGGGACGGGTATTTGCCGACCAGGCCGTCCCAGCTCGACAGCTGCACGTCACCGACAAAGGCGCGGTAGGACAGCACCAGGTGCTGCTCGAGGTCCAGCCGGCAGTCCGGCCCGCGCGGTCGGCCGGGGGCGCAGATCACCAGGCGCAACATGCTGTGCCCCCAGCGGCTGACCCAGTTCTGGTTGGCTTCGGCCAGCAGGTAATCCACGGCGTAGACCCGCTCCGGGTCGACCTTGCCCAGCGGCTGCTTGGCGAAGTCGTTGCCGGCGTTGAGGAAGGCGAAGGATTGGGTGCAGGTGTCCTTGGCCTTCGGCGCCCAGCCGAAATGCTCCTGGTAATAACGGTACAGCGCTGGCCGGCGGCAGGCGTAGCTCGGGTCCAGGAGGAAGTACTCCATGTTCACCGCGACGAACTCTTTCGGGTTGGTCGTTTCGTAGATATCCGGGCTGCGGGCGATCTGGCGGTTGTACTGCTCGCGTTCGCCGCGGCGGCCGACGTATTGCGGCCAGCCGGCGAGGTCGAGCAGGCGCGGGTCGTCGCTGAGGGTGAAGCGGCGCGCGGTCTGGCCGCGGCACTGGTCCGGCAGCCCGATCAGGCCCGAGGCACTGTTCTGGCGGCTGCAACGCTGGATCAGCGTGCGCTCGGCGCCCGACCACAGGCGCGAACGGTCATAAATATGGGTGAGTTCATGCAGCACGGTGGCGAGCATTTCCCGGCGCACGGTGCCATGGGGGCGATGGGTTTTCTGGGTGGCCGCGCTGCCGTCGGTGAGGCCGGCCAGCAGCTTGCGATTCAGGTCGAGTTCGTCGACCAGCGATGCCTGGCCGTAGGCGTTGTGAGGCATGTCGTCGGTCCAGCCGACATCGATGCGACGGTCCAGTTGTTCGATGAAGCGCGGCGGCAGCGCTTGCATCGCTTCATCCAGCAGCGCCTGGCTGGCGTGCTGCTGTTCCGGGCTCAAGCCTTCGGTCTTGAGCCGCAGTTGCAGGTCGGCCTGAGCGCTGTTGCCCAAGAGTAACAGCGCTGCACCCAGCAGCCAGGCAGCGAGCGGCCTCACAGTGCGAGGATGGCTTCGGCGAGCACCTGATCACTGGCGTCGCGGGCTTCCGGCACGCGGTTACGCAAGGTATCGAAGGCGGCCTCCAGCTGGGCGCCACGAATATCGCCGTCGCTGGCGACGAAGCTGGCGGCGTCGTCATGGGCGGCACGCACGATTTTCGAGTCGCGGATGGAGGTGGTGGTGTCCGAGGTGAAATCGATGGTACGACCAAAGGCTCGAACGATGATGTTACTGGTGGCTACCAGGGTTTGTGCCTGGGCCACATCAGCCAACAGCAACAGGCCAAGGGTGGCAGCAATCAGCGGGCTACGCATGGAACGACTCCGGGATGACAGGGATAGTTATTGGACGAGAATTGCCTGCGCCAGTTCAAGGTCGCCGACATGAAGTTGTGGCTGGGTTTTACGCAGGTATTTCAGGGCTGATTCCAGCCGGGCTCCGCGCAGGTGGCCGTCAGTGGCGACGAACGCCGCGGCATCATCCTGGGCAGCCAGTACGCGTTTGTTGTCGAAAGGCGCGGAGGTCACCTTGCTGGTGGCGTAGCCAGTGATGACCAGGCCTTGTGTGCTCAAGTCGAAAGCAGCGGCCGAGCCTGTCCAGCAAACGGCAATCAACGAAGGGACGGTAAGCAGGGATCTGAAAAAACGCATGAGTCTCGACAGCTGAAAAACCAGCGGCAAGGCTAGCGCAATGCCCGGGCGAGAGCCAGCGCCCAGGGTTTCGGGTGCGTTGGGCGCACCCGTCGCCGGACCGGTGTCAGATCGTCAGGATGGCCTGAGCGAGCTGGGCGTCAGTAGCGCTCAGTTGTGGCAACTGTTGGCGGATGTGGTCAAACGCGCTTTCCAGCTTCACTCCACGAATGGCGCCTTCGGTGGCGACAAAACTGGCGGCGTCGTCACGAGCGGCGCGCACGATTTTGTCGTCACGGAACGAGGATGTGACGTCGGAAGTCGCATCGGAAGTGGCCTTGAGTGCGCCGACAACCGCATCGGTGGTGACGATAAAGCTGGAGGCGTGGGCGTTGGAGGCCAAGGCCAGCAAGGCAGCAGCGCTGAGCAGGCGAAGACGGGACATAGGTAAAACTCCTTGATAACAGATAGGGTGGTGCTGAGTGGGCACCGGGTAGTCACTGTGGGGCAGATGAATCAGACGCCCCTTCAGGAAAATCGCTACACGCTACTGGATATTAGGCCCACCCCATCTGTTCGAATAGCCCTCTTCTGCTGTCTTGGCGCGAACTAGCGCCAGAAGGGTTTCTCCAGTTCAGCCATGCGGTCGCTATGGCTGATGCCTACATCGGACAATTGCTGATCGTTGAGCCCTGCCAGTACGCGGCGTGTCCGGGCGTTCTGTTGCATTTGGCACAAGGCGCGGTACAAGCGTTTCCACGCGCTTATCTGAGGATGGGAGAAGCTGAGAGGTGCGATACGTCCTGGTATGTGGTTCATGGTGCGGTCCTTTCGGCAGGCCGAAGTCAGGGACTTGGGACACCATGTTGCTATTCACGCAGGCTCGTATACAGATACAACAGTGTGAAATTGTACTGGTCCAGTTTTATTTATATTTAAACTGTACCTGTCTGGCCATACCCTTTCTGTACCGGCTCTTCCCAGTATTGCCAGGCCTAAAACGACAAAACCCGTCGCAGTTGCCCGCGACGGGTTTTGTTTTTTCAATTCGGGGTGCTGGCGGTGGACCCAGTGGGTCAGGGCCAGCGACGCTAACTTAGCGCCAGAACGGCTTGCTCAGCTCTTCGTAGCGTTGAGCTTCGCTGATACCTGCGTCAGCCAGCAGACGCGAATCCAGGCGAGCCAGTTGGTGGCGGCTGGAGATGCGGCGCTGCCACAACATCAGGTTGGCGAGAACGCGCAGAGGCAGGGAGGCCTGGGTTTTTGCAGCTTTGTCTTCGAAGAACAGTTCGGAACTGAGTGTACGTTCCATGGTGTGCATCCTTCCGCTTGTGGCGGGATTAGGTAGTGGTTTAACTGGAACCCATGATCCTCCTCTCGCGCCAGTCTCTGTAGATACAGTTCATCTGTATTGTGAGGGACCAGTTAACTGTTTATAGATGCTGTACTGTTCGGAAATGATGCAACTGTACCTATCAGCACCATTTAGGTGCGTTTCAGGACGTTTTCTTGAAAAAAGTAGGGTTTTGAGAGGGTAAAACACCAGTACAGCAGTACAGTTTTTGACAAGTGTTTAAGGACTGTCGATGAGCTGACGCAACTGTGCTTGCGTCAGCCATCGACTGTACCCATCACACAGCGAGCATGCGCCCGGTTTCTTCCAGGTTCATGTGCCAGCGCAGTGCATCGCGCAGGATGTGCGGCGTGTGGCCGCCCAGGGCGCAGGCGGCGGTGAAGTAGTCATTCAGGGGCTGGCGATAGTCCGGGTGTACACAGTTGTCGATGATCACCCGGGCCCGCTCCCGTGGCGCCAGGCCACGCAGGTCGGCCAGGCCGACTTCGGTCACCAGGATGTCGACGTCGTGTTCGGTGTGGTCGACGTGGCTGACCATTGGCACCACGCTGGAAATCGCCCCGCCCTTGGCAATGGACTTGGTGACGAAGATCGCCAGGTGCGCGTTGCGCGCGAAGTCACCCGAACCGCCGATGCCGTTCATCATCCGCGTGCCGCAGACGTGGGTGGAATTGACGTTGCCGTAGATGTCGAACTCCAGGGCGGTGTTGATGCCGATGATGCCCAGGCGACGCACCACTTCCGGATGGTTGGAGATCTCCTGCGGGCGCAGCACCAGCTTGTCCTTGTAGCGCTCCAGATTGCCGAACACATCGGCGTTGCGACGGCTCGACAGGGTGATCGAGCTGCCCGAAGCGAAGCTCAGCTTGCCGGCGTCGATCAGGTCGAAAGTCGAATCCTGCAGCACTTCGGAGTACATGGTCAGGTCTTCGAACGGCGACTCGATCAGGCCGCACATCACCGCGTTGGCGATATTGCCAATACCCGCCTGCAGCGGGCCGAGCTTGTTGCTCATGCGCCCAGCGTCCACTTCCTGCTTGAAGAAGTTGATCAGGTGATTGGCGATCCCCTGGGTTTCGCTGTCTGGCGTCGAAACAGTGGATGGCGAGTCCGCCTGGTTGGTGATGACGATAGCGACGATCTTCTCCGCCGGGATCGGGATGGCGGTGCTGCCGATACGGTCGTCGACCTTCACTAGCGGGATGGGCGTGCGGGTCGGCCGGTAGGTCGGGATATAGATGTCGTGCAGACCTTCCAGGTTCGGGTTGTGCGCCAGGTTGATCTCGACGATCACGTGCTTGGCGAAGATCGCGAAACTGGCGGAGTTGCCCACCGAGGTGGTCGGCACGATATGGCCTTGCTCGGTGATCGCCACGGCTTCGATGACGGCGATGTCCGGCAGCTTGAGCTGCTGGTTGCGCAGCTGTTCCACGGTTTCCGACAGGTGCTGGTCGATGAACATCACCTCGCCGGCATTGATCGCCTTGCGCAGGGTGCTGTCGACCTGGAACGGCATGCGTCGGGCCAGGACACCGGCCTCGGTCAGTTGCTTGTCGAGGTCGTTGCCCAGGCTGGCGCCGGTCATCAGGCTGATTTTCAGTGGGGTTACCTTGGCGCGCTCGGCCAATGCATGGGGCACGGCCTTGGCTTCGCCGGCGCGGGTGAAGCCGCTCATGCCGACGGTCATGCCGTCCTGAATCAGAGCGGCAGCGTCGGCGGCGCTCATCACCTTATCCAACAACGAAGGCAAGCGGATACGATCACGGTACATGGATTGTTATCTCGGGCAGCGGAAGCAAGATGCGCAGTCTAGTGATTTCAAAAAAATTCGTCCCGCTACCAAGGTCGAATGAAAGGCCGCGATTTAGAGCCTTTTGTCGGGTTTGTGCGGGAAATAAAAAACCCCAGCCTACTAAAGGCTGAGGTCTTGGGTGTTGCGCTGGAGCAGGGTTTACTCGACGGCTTTGACCATGTCTTCGATGACTTTCTTGGCGTCGCCGAACACCATCATGGTCTTGTCCAGGTAGAACAGTTCGTTGTCCAGGCCGGCATAACCGCTGGCCATCGAACGCTTGTTGACGATGACGGTCTTGGCCTTGAACGCCTCGAGAATCGGCATGCCGGCGATCGGCGATTTCGGATCGTTCTTCGCCGCCGGGTTGACCACGTCGTTGGCGCCGAGCACCAGCACCACGTCGGCCTGGCCGAACTCGGAGTTGATGTCTTCCATCTCGAACACCTGGTCGTACGGCACTTCGGCCTCGGCCAGTAGTACGTTCATGTGGCCGGGCATGCGCCCCGCGACCGGGTGGATCGCGTACTTCACGGTCACGCCACGGTGTACCAGTTTCTCGGTCAGCTCTTTCAGCGCGTGCTGGGCCCGCGCGACCGCCAGGCCGTAACCCGGAACGATGATCACGGTGTCGGCGTTGGTCAGCAGGAAGGTGGCGTCGTCGGCCGAGCCGGACTTCACCGGGCGGGCTTCTTGCGCGCCCGCCGGGCCGCCAGCGTCTGCAGTGTTGCCGAAGCCGCCAAGCAGTACGTTGAAGAACGAACGGTTCATCGCCTTGCACATGATGTACGACAGGATCGCACCGGACGAACCCACCAGGGAGCCGGCGATAATCAGCATCGAGTTGTTCAGCGAGAAGCCGATCCCCGCCGCTGCCCAGCCCGAGTAGCTGTTGAGCATCGACACCACCACCGGCATGTCGGCGCCGCCGATCGGGATGATGATCAGCACGCCCAGCACGAAGGCCAGGACCAGCATCAGGGCGAAGGCGCTGAGATTGCCGGTGAACATGAAGGTCACGCCCAGGCCCAGGGTCGCCAGGCCGAGAATCAGGTTCAGTTTGTGTTGGCCGCCGAACTGTACCGGTGCGCCCTGGAACAGGCGGAACTTGTACTTGCCCGACAGCTTGCCGAAGGCGATCACCGAACCGGAGAAGGTGATGGCACCGATGGCCGCGCCGAGGAACAGCTCCAGGCGGTTACCGGCTGGAATCGAATCCCCCAGTTGCTTGACGATGCCCAGGGACTGCGGTTCGACCACGGCAGCAATGGCAATGAACACCGCCGCCAGACCGATCATGCTGTGCATGAAGGCCACCAGCTCCGGCATCTTGGTCATTTCCACGCGCTTGGCCATGATCGAACCGGCGGTGCCGCCGATCAGCAGGCCGACGATCACGTAGCCAATGCCAACGGTCGCCAGTTCCGCGCCGAGCTTGAACACCAGGCCGACGGTGGTGACGATCGCCAGGGCCATGCCGAGCATGCCGAACAGGTTGCCGCGACGCGAGGAGGTCGGGTGCGACAGGCCTTTGAGGGCCTGGATAAAGCAGATCGACGCGATCAGGTAGAGCGTCGTTACCAGATTCATGCTCATTACTTGGGCGCCTCTTCTTTTACGGCTTTCGGGGCTTTTTTCTTGAACATCTCAAGCATGCGGCGGGTTACCAGGAAGCCGCCGAACACGTTGACCGCGGCCAGGGCCACGGCCAGCGTGCCCATGGTCTTGCCCAGCGGCGTCACGGTCAGGGCGGCGGCCAGCATGGCGCCGACGATCACGATCGCCGAAATGGCGTTGGTTACCGCCATCAGCGGGGTGTGCAGTGCGGGTGTAACGTTCCAGACCACGTGATAACCGACATAAATCGCCAGCACGAAGATGATCAGGTTGTAGATACCGGGGGAGATAAGCTCTTCCATCGTCTGAATCCCTGCTTAGGCGTTTTTACGGATGACTTGGCCGTCGCGGCACATCAGGCACGCGGCGACGATGTCGTCTTCTAGGTTGACCTCGAACTGACCTTCTTTAGTGAAGACGAGCTTCAGGAAGTCCAGCAGGTTGCGGGCGTACAGCGCCGAGGCATCGGCAGCGACAGCGCCGGCCAGGTTGGTCGGGCCGACAATGGTTACGCCATTTTCGACGACCACCTGATCCGCCACGGTCAGCGGGCAGTTGCCGCCCTGGGCCGCGGCGAGGTCGATGACCACTGAGCCTGGCTTCATCTGGGCCACGGTTTCGGCGCTCAGCAGCACTGGCGCCTTGCGGCCCGGAATCAGGGCGGTGGTGATCACGATGTCCGCCTGTTTGGCGCGTTCGTGCACGGCCTGGGCCTGGCGCTGCATCCAGCTGGCAGGCATCGGGCGCGCGTAACCACCGACGCCGACGGCGCATTCGCGCTCTTCATCGGTCTCGTAAGGCACGTCGACGAACTTGGCCCCCAGGGATTCGATCTGTTCCTTGACCGCCGGACGCACGTCCGAGGCCTCGATCACCGCGCCCAGGCGCTTGGCGGTGGCGATGGCCTGCAGGCCGGCAACCCCGGCACCGAGAATCAGCACGCGAGCAGCTTTCACGGTGCCCGCGGCAGTCATCAGCATCGGCATGAAGCGCGGGTAATAGTGGGCAGCGAGCAGCACCGCCTTGTAACCGGCGATGTTGGCTTGCGAGGACAGCACATCCAGGCTCTGGGCCCGCGAGGTGCGTGGCGCTGCTTCCAGGGCAAAGGCGGTGATGCCGCATTCGGCCATCTTGGCAATGGTTTCATTGCTGAACGGATTGAGCATGCCCACCAGGACGGTGCCGCTTTTGATCAGGGCCAGCTCGCTGTCACTGGGAGCCACGACCTTGAGAATCAGCTCCGCGCCGAATGCATCGTTGGCGCTGCCAATGGTTGCACCTGCCGCTTCATAGGCACTGTCGACAACACTGGCGTTGATGCCGGCGCCGCTCTGCACAGTGACTTTATGACCCTGGCCGATCAGTTTCTTGATGGTTTCCGGGGTTGCAGCAACCCGTGTTTCACCCGTTTGGGTCTCGAGAGGAACACCAATGTGCACGTCAAATCTCCTGCTTGATCTTATTGCTTTCGATCTTTTCTAGAAGGCCAGCGCACTACGGATGGTGCAGCTGGGGCGGCCGATCAGCACGATCCCGCCAGAATCAAGGCGGGGCGCGGCATTTTGCAGGCGAACATTACGCCCTTCAAGGGATTATGAGGGGTGACGGAAAATTAACTACAAGTCACCCTGTGACCGAATGTCGCAAGGGTTGGGCTCAATCCCTTGTAAGTCGTGACCTGTAAGGATTTCGACGGAAAATAAAACAATTTTCATATTGCTCGCGTGAATGAGCGTTCATGACCCTCAAAAAGCCCTACAAGCCACGTGGTTAGGCGCTTGTAGGACGGTTGTCCCGCTTATCGATACAGTCTGTCTGAATGCGACATTTAGTTATATCTGTAGTGTTTGATTTTTTTTGACTACGAAGTCAATTTATTGCCCTGCCCTGCTATTTCTCTAGGCTGTAGCTTTGTGCCTGCTCCACCAGCCAATCGCGAAAAGCCCGTAAAGACGCTGACTCCACCTTGCGCTCGGGAATCATCAGGTAATACGCCTTGATGCTCGCCAGGGCTTCGGGGTTGGCGATCACCAGGCGCTTTTCCCTCAGCTCCCGTTGAATAAGGAATGGCGGGATCAGGGCGATGCCCATGTCGTGCATGGCGGCCTGCGCCAGCATGGAGAATAGTTCGTAACGCGGGCCTGTCATGTCCCGCGGGATATTCAGGTGCTGTGAGTTGAACCATTGCCGCCAGGCATAGGGGCGCGTGGTCTGCTGCAGCAGCGGCAGCTCGGCGATTTCTTCGGCACTTAGCCGGGTGCGGTTGCCCAGGGTCGCGGGGCTGCACACCGGCATTGGGTTTTCTCCCATCAGGCGATGGGATTGGGTGCCCGACCAGTCGGCATCGCCAAAGTAAATCGCGGCGTCGAAGTCGGTATCGGCGAACAGGAAAGGCCGGGTGCGGTTGGTCAGGTTGACCGTGACTTCCGGGTGTCGCTGCTGAAAATCCTTGAGTCGGGGCAGCAGCCATTGGGTGCCAAAGGTCGGGACCACCGCCAGCTCGATGACGTTGGCGCCCTGCTGGCCCATGACGGAAAGCGTGTCGCGCTCCACCGCGTCCAGTTGGGTGGCCACGCGGCGGCTGTAGGAGAGCCCGGCTTCGGTCAGCTTGACGCCGCGCCGGGACCGGCGGAACAGCTCGACCCCGAGAAACTCTTCCAGGCTGGCGATCTGTCGGCAAATTGCGCCCTGGGTTAGCGAAAGCTCCTGCGCCGCCTTGGTAAAGCTCTCGTGGCGTGCGGCGGCTTCGAAGCTGATCAGGGCGGCTGTGCTGGGGATCTTTCTGCGCATGTACGGCAATCTCACTAATGGAATCGCTAAAAGCCACTTACGGCTGTTACGGAGTGAGAAATTAGCACAACAGTATGCGAAATCCTCGTTTGCCGCGCCCGGCAAGCCGGCCTAGGATCAACCCACGAACGTTGACCTACTTCACGAGGACTCACTCATGGGCGGTAAAGCAAGCTTCAACTGGATCGATCCCCTTCTGCTGGATCAACAGCTCACTGAAGAAGAGCGCATGGTGCGCGACAGTGCCGAGCAATTCGCTCAGGGCAAGCTGGCGCCGCGTGTGCTCGAAGCTTTCCGTCATGAAAAGACCGACCCGGCGATCTTCCGCGAAATGGGCGAAGTCGGCCTGCTGGGTGCCACCATTCCCGAGCAGTACGGTGGCAGCGGCCTGAACTATGTCTGCTACGGCCTGATTGCCCGTGAAGTGGAGCGTGTGGATTCCGGCTACCGCTCGATGATGAGCGTGCAGTCCTCCCTGGTGATGGTGCCGATCAACGAATTTGGTACCGAAGCCCAGAAGCAGAAGTATTTGCCGAAACTGGCTTCTGGCGAGTGGATCGGCTGCTTTGGTCTGACCGAACCCAACCATGGTTCCGACCCGGGCGCGATGGTTACCCGTGCTCGCAAGGTGGACGGCGGTTACAGCCTGACTGGCAGCAAGATGTGGATCACCAACAGTCCGATCGCTGATGTGTTTGTGGTGTGGGCCAAGGACGATGCTGGCGATATCCGCGGCTTCGTGCTGGAAAAAGGCTGGAAAGGTCTGAGTGCTCCGGCGATTCACGGTAAGGTCGGCCTGCGCGCTTCCATCACCGGCGAAATCGTCATGGACAACGTCTTTGTTCCGGAAGAGAACATCTTCCCGGACGTGCGTGGCCTGAAAGGTCCGTTCACCTGTCTGAACTCTGCCCGCTACGGCATTTCCTGGGGCGCTCTGGGTGCGGCCGAATTCTGCTGGCACACCGCTCGCCAATACACCCTGGATCGTCAGCAATTCGGTCGCCCGCTAGCGGCTACCCAACTGATCCAGAAAAAACTGGCAGACATGCAGACCGAGATCACCCTCGCCCTCCAAGGCTGCCTGCGTCTGGGCCGGATGAAGGATGAAGGCACGGCGGCGGTTGAAATTACCTCGATCATGAAGCGCAACTCTTGCGGCAAGTCGCTGGACATCGCTCGCATGGCTCGCGACATGCTGGGTGGTAACGGCATCTCCGACGAGTTCGGTATCGCCCGTCACCTGGTCAACCTGGAAGTGGTGAATACCTACGAAGGGACCCATGACGTCCATGCCTTGATCCTGGGGCGCGCGCAGACCGGCATCCAGGCGTTCTACTAATAGGAGAGCGACCATGGGCGCGTTATCTCATTTGCGGGTGCTGGACTTGTCGCGAGTGCTGGCCGGGCCTTGGGCCGGTCAGATCCTGGCAGACCTGGGGGCCGAGGTAATCAAGGTCGAGCGTCCGGGCAATGGTGACGATACCCGCGCCTGGGGGCCGCCTTTCCTCAAGGACGCTTATGGCGAGAACACCACGGAGGCTGCCTATTACCTGTCGGCCAACCGTAACAAGCAGTCGGTGACCATCGACTTCACTCGGCCGGAGGGTCAGCGCCTGGTGCGCGAACTGGCGGCCAAGTCCGACATTCTGATCGAGAACTTCAAGGTTGGCGGTTTGGCGGCCTATGGGTTGGACTACCAGTCGCTGAAGGCGCTCAACCCTGACCTGATCTATTGCTCCATTACCGGCTTCGGCCAGACCGGGCCTTATGCCAAGCGTGCCGGCTACGACTTCATGATCCAGGGGCTGGGCGGGCTGATGAGCCTGACCGGGCGTCCCGAGGGCGATGAAGGTGCTGGGCCGGTGAAGGTTGGCGTGGCGTTGACGGATATCCTGACGGGGCTGTATTCGACTGTGGCGATTCTTGCCGCGCTGGCGCATCGGCAGCACAGCGGTGGTGGGCAGCACATCGATATGGCGCTGCTGGATGTGCAGGTTGCGTGTCTGGCCAACCAGGCGATGAATTACCTGACCACTGGAGTCGCTCCCAAGCGCCTGGGTAATGCTCACCCGAATATCGTGCCTTATCAGGACTTTCCTACGGCGGATGGTGATTTCATCCTTACCGTGGGGAATGACGGGCAGTTCCGCAAGTTTGCCGAGGTGGCGGGCCAACCGCAGTGGGCGGACGATCCGCGCTTTGCGACTAATAAGCTGCGGGTTGCCAATCGGGCGGTGCTGATTCCACTGATTCGTCAGGCCACTGTGTTCAAGACCACCGCTGAGTGGGTCACCCAGTTGGAGCAGGCAGGGGTGCCTTGCGGCCCTATCAACGACCTGGCGCAGATGTTCGAGGATCCGCAGGTCAAGGCGCGCGGGTTGGCGATCGAGCTGCCCCATGCGTTGGCCGGGCTGGTGCCTCAGGTGGCGAGCCCGATCCGTCTCTCCGAAACGCCGGTCGAGTACCGTCATGCTCCTCCTCTATTAGGAGAGCATACCGCCCAGGTTCTGCAGCGGGTGCTGGGGCTTGAGCTTGAGTCCGTGGATGCCTTGCGAGCCTCAGGCGTGCTGTGAGTGCGCTCTTCTATATAGAGAGCAACCGACCCCTTCTATATATGGGGCCTGAAAACACCCCTTTTGGGGTGTTTTCAGGTTTATTCATAGTAAAAGCAAATTAGGGGTTGACGGCAGATTCTGGAAGTCTATAATTCGCCCCACTTCCGGCGCAGTCGAAACGGAAAACTCCTTGAGATTCAACGAGTTATGCGGTTTTCGACGGCGGTTACGCTTCAGTTCATCGAGGCCCGAAGGAGTCGGTTCGGCAGTGTGTTTTCGCCGGATTGACGGTTCGATCTTCTCGGTCGAAAGCGGAGAAAAAGAGGTGTTGACAGCAGCGTGTAACGCTGTAGAATTCGCCTCCCGCTGACGAGAGA
>NZ_JAQZAA010000086.1:0-113626 GCF_028640875.1 Pseudomonas sp. SBT1-2
AACCGGCAAAGCTACCTCAATGGCCGGGCAAGGTCCAGCCAGCCAGGGCTGGCACTTTGCCACAACTCAAGGCATGCTAGCCGCCCTTCGTGCCCATGTCTGGCATGCCGCCAGCTGCAGGCTTGTCTTCAGCGATTTCAGCAACAGCCGCTTCGGTGGTCAGGATCAGACCGCCGATGGAGGATGCCGCTTGCAGCGCCGAACGGGTCACCTTGGTTGGGTCCAGGATGCCCATTTCGATCATGTCGCCGTATTCGCTGGTAGCAGCGTTGTAACCGTAGTTACCCGAACCCTGCTTGACCTTGTCGACCACTACGCTTGGCTCGTCGCCGGAGTTGGCAACGATCTGGCGCAGAGGCGCTTCGACAGCGCGACGCAGAACAGCGATACCCACGTCCTGGTCAGCGTTGTCGCCTTTCAGGCCGCTGATCGATTGCAGAGCACGGATCAGGGCTACGCCACCGCCAGGCACCACGCCTTCTTCAACGGCTGCACGGGTAGCGTGCAGGGCGTCTTCAACGCGGGCTTTCTTCTCTTTCATTTCAACTTCGGAACCGGCGCCAACCTTGATCACCGCAACGCCGCCGGACAGCTTGGCCAGACGCTCTTGCAGTTTTTCACGGTCGTAGTCGGACGAAGTGTCGGCCACTTGTTGACGGATCTGGGTCACACGAGCCTGGATATCCGCTTCAACGCCAGCACCGTCGATGATGGTGGTGTTTTCTTTGGACAGGATCACGCGCTTGGCGTTACCCAGGTGCTCCAGGGTGGTGCTTTCCAGGCTCAGGCCGATCTCTTCGGAGATAACGGTACCGCCGGTCAGGACGGCGATGTCCTGCAGCATGGCCTTGCGACGGTCGCCGAAGCCTGGTGCCTTGACGGCAGCGACTTTGACGATGCCACGCATGTTGTTCACAACCAGAGTCGCCAGGGCTTCGCCTTCAACGTCTTCAGCCACGATCAGCAGTGGGCGGCCGGCTTTGGCAACGGCTTCCAGCACTGGCAGCATTTCGCGGATGTTGGAGATCTTCTTGTCCACCAGCAGGATCAGCGGGCCGTCCAGCTCGGCGACCATGGTGTCCGGCTTGTTGATGAAGTAAGGGGACAGGTAGCCACGGTCGAACTGCATGCCTTCAACGACAGACAGTTCGTTTTCCAGGCCCGAGCCTTCTTCAACGGTGATCACGCCTTCTTTACCGACTTTTTCCATGGCTTCGGCAATGATGTCGCCGATGGAGTTGTCGGAGTTGGCGGAGATGGTGCCGACCTGAGCGATCGCCTTGGAATCGGCGCATGGCTTGGACAGACCTTTGAGCTCTTTGACGATGGCGATGGTCGCCTTGTCGATGCCGCGCTTCAGGTCCATCGGGTTCATGCCGGCAGCGACGGCTTTCAGGCCTTCGTTGACGATCGACTGAGCCAGTACGGTAGCGGTGGTGGTACCGTCGCCGGCGTCATCGTTGGCACGGGAAGCAACGTCTTTTACCAGCTGTGCGCCCATGTTTTCGAAGCGATCTTTCAGCTCGATTTCTTTGGCGACGGAAACGCCGTCCTTGGTGATGGTCGGAGCGCCGAAGCTCTTCTCGATGATCACGTTACGGCCTTTCGGGCCCAGGGTCGCTTTTACCGCGTCAGCCAGGACGTTAACGCCAGTGAGCATTTTCTTGCGGGCGGAGTCGCCGAATTTAACTTCTTTAGCAGCCATGATCGATATTCCTTAAATACTTTGTAGTAACGGGAAAATGAGCGGGTAATCAGCCTTCGATAACGGCGAGAATTTCGTTCTCAGCCATTACCAGCAGGTCTTCGCCGTCTACTTTCACAGTGTTGCTGCCGGAGTAAGGGCCGAACACAACCTTGTCACCCACTTTCACGGCCAGCGCACGTACTTCACCGTTGTCGAGGATACGACCGGTACCTACAGCGACGATTTCGCCACGGTTAGGTTTTTCAGCGGCCGAACCTGGCAGAACGATACCGCCAGCGGTTTTCGATTCTTCTTCGCTGCGACGGATGACGACGCGGTCATGCAGAGGACGAAGCTTCATTGTCGATCTCTCCTAATTATGGTTTTCAGCGGCCGGTGTCGTTACCGGCGGGTTAACAAATCCGGCGTGGCCGGTTGCGGCTCGACGAGCGAGACGCGGAAGTCTGTCTGGTGTTGCCACCAGAAACCTTGCGGTGACCGATACATGTGGGCGCATATGCTTATTACAAGGGCTGCCCAGTGAATTTTTTTAGATTTTCAGTCGGGCAAAACGAACACGGCACCCGAAGGTGCCGTGTCGATCATTGAGAGACTCAGGAATCGCGGTGCTCGAACTCGCCTTCGATCACATTCGGCTCGCGGCCCAGAGGGCGCTGCGGCGCGGGTCCGCCACGGGCGGCCTGCATATCGTCGGCAAAGGCACGCTGACGAATGGCCTGTTCTTCGGCACGCTGGCGCATCTTGTTGGCCAGCAGGCGACGGGTGATCGGCAACAGCATGAACAGGCCGAATACGTCACTGATGAAGCCAGGCAGGATCAACAGGCCGCCCGCCAGGGCCAGCATCAGGCCTTCGAGCATGGTCTGGGCCGGCAGCTCGCCGCGGTTCAGGCTTTCACGGGCACGCAATGCCGTGGCCAGCCCCGCGACGCGCAGGACCAGCACACCCAGCATCGAGCCCAGGATGATCAGCAGCAACGCCGGGAAAAACCCGATCGCACCGCTGACTTTGACGAATACGAACAGCTCTAGCACCGGGAACAGCAGAAAGAGCAACAGAAAAGGGCGCATCAAATGGTTTCCTCTACGGAAGAATGCCTTCCAGTAGACCCTAGATGACGTCGGCAATTCGTGAATTCAAGCCTCGGCCCCGGCATTTTTCGGCCATTGCTCGGCGTGAGCCAGAAAAACCAAGGCCTCGCGCACTTGTGTCGGCGTATTACAAGGGCTGGGGAACGGCAGCCAGTACAACCCCTGGCCGATCCGCAGGTGCATGCCTTCGGTATCGATGCCGGCCAGTTGCGCCGCCGCGGTTTTCGGCAACCCGGCCAGGTCGACGTAATGGGCGATGGCCTTGGCGTGATCGCTGTTCATGTGTTCGACCATGCTCAGCTCGGCCTTGCCGGCAAACGGGTTGGCCAGCGTTACCTGGTCGATCCAGTGGATCGCGCCAAAGCCGCCGATGTAGCGATGACGCACCGGCTTGAGCAGCCAGAAATCGAAATCGTGGGCCTTGTGGTAATTCTGCGACTCAGGGAAATACCGGTAGTAGCGTTCGGCGGCCGCCTCGATCGCCGCGGCGTCCTCGAGCTTTTCGGCTTCGGCCAGATAAGTCAGGCGGCCCACCGCCTGGACGTCCTCGGCGTCGCGCTCGCCCACCAGCAGCGAACACTTGGGATCCTTCTGCAGGTTATGGGTGTGCTGGGCAATACGGCTGATCAGGATCAGTGGCCGCCCCTGCTCATCCAGGCAATAAGGAACCACCGAGCCAAAGGGAAAACCCGGCATCGCCTTGGAGTGCGTCGACAGCACGCCACGGTATTCCTTGAGCAGTAATTCTCGTGCATGCTTCGCAGCTTCAACGCTCAATTTATGACTCCTTATATAGAATCCGTCTAAAACGGACGGGCGTCTGGAGCAAAGTTCCAGCGACGCCATCGGGGCAATTCTCAATCTGCAGCCAGGCCATGCCCGACGCACAAGAGAGGCGCCTTAAAGGACACCACTCCAGTTCTGCTTTCGGAGCATGCGAATGCAACTCAATGACAAAGTAATCATTATCACCGGCGGTTGCCAGGGTCTGGGCCGCTCCATGGCGGAGTATTTCGCCAGCAAAGGCACCAGGCTGGCGCTGGTCGACCTGAACCAGGAAAAGCTCGACCAGGCCGTTGCCGCCTGCCAGGCCGCGGGAGTCGAGGCCCGCGCCTACCTGTGCAACGTCGCCAATGAAGAGCAGGTGGAACACATGGTCGCCCAGGTCGCCGCAGACTTCGGCGCCATTCACGGCCTGATCAATAACGCCGGCATCCTGCGCGACGGCCTGCTGCTCAAGGTCAAGGACGGCGAAATGACCAAGATGAGCCTGGCCCAATGGCAGTCGGTGATCGACGTCAACCTCACCGGCGTATTCCTCTGCACCCGCGAAGTCGCGGCGAAGATGATCGAGCTGAAAACCAGCGGCGCGATCATCAATATTTCCTCGATCTCCCGTGCCGGCAATATAGGCCAGACCAACTACTCCGCCGCCAAGGCCGGGGTCGCCGCAGCGACCGTGACCTGGGCCAAGGAGCTGGCGCGCTACGGCATTCGCGTGGCCGGCATCGCACCGGGCTTCATCGAAACCGAAATGACCCTGGGCATGAAACCCGAAGCCCTGGAGAAAATGACCTCCGGCATCCCGCTCAAGCGCATGGGCAAGCCGGAAGAAATCGCTCACTCGGCGGCCTATATCTTCGAGAACGACTATTACACCGGCCGGATCCTCGAGCTGGACGGCGGCCTGCGGATCTGAACCCCGCCCATAAACACCCATAAAAAAGCCCGGTGCACTGCACCGGGCTTTTTTGTTGGCCCAACCGGCTCAGTCGTCGCTGACGGTAATGTTCGGCATTGCCGGCGCCGCTGCTTCCTGCAGCACGATGCGCGCGCCGACATGGCGGGCCAGTTCCTGGTAGACCATGGCGATCTGGCTTTCCGGCTCGGCGATCACGGTCGGCTTGCCGCCATCGGCCTGCTCACGAATCAGCATCGACAGCGGCAGCGAGGCCAGCAGTTCGACGCCGTACTGGGTCGCCAGCTTCTCGCCACCGCCCTCGCCAAACAGGTGCTCGGCATGGCCGCAGTTGGAGCAGATGTGCACCGCCATGTTTTCCACCACGCCCAGCACCGGGATGTTGACCTTGCGGAACATCTCCACGCCCTTGCGCGCGTCCAGCAGCGCCAGGTCCTGCGGGGTGGTGACGATGACCGCGCCGGCCACCGGGACTTTCTGTGCCAGGGTCAGCTGGATATCGCCGGTGCCCGGCGGCATGTCGATCACCAGGTAGTCCAGGTCGCCCCAGGCGGTCTGGGTCACCAGTTGCAGCAGGGCGCCGGAGACCATCGGCCCGCGCCAGACCATCGGCGTGTTGTCATCGGTCAGGAAAGCCATGGACATGACCTCGACCCCGTGGGACTTGATCGGCACGAACCATTTCTGGTCCTTGACCTGCGGCCGGGTGCCCTCGGCGATGCCGAACATGATGCCCTGGCTCGGGCCATAGATGTCGGCATCGAGAATCCCTACCTTGGCGCCTTCGCGGGCCAACGCCAGGGCGAGGTTGGCCGCGGTGGTGGACTTGCCCACGCCACCCTTGCCGGACGCCACCGCCACCACGTTCTTGACGTTGGCCAGGCCCGGAATCTGTGCCTGGGCCTTGTGCGCGGCAATCACGCTGGTGACATTGACGCGAGCGACGACCACGCCGTCCATGTTCTCGATGGCCAGCTTCAGCAACTGGGCCCAGCCGCTCTTGAACAGACCGGCGGCATAACCGATCTCCAGTTCGACACGCACCTCGTCGCCCTGGATGTCGATGGAACGGACACAACCGGCGCTGACCGGGTCCTGGTTCAGGTAAGGGTCGGTGTATTGGCGAAGAACGGCTTCCACCGCTGCGCGATTGACGGCGCTCATGGGCAACTCCGATAACAAGACGGGAAAATCAGGCGGCTATCCTACCTGTTCCGTGGCGTGGGCGGGATGCCAAAGCATCATATAGCACGCTCGCCGATGGCTAGGACGGCCGTGGAAAACCGGGCTCACGGGGTGAAATATATTTCTCGGCGCTTTATAGTGGCCGACCTCCGTTTCATCAAGTAGCCGAGCCCCATGTCCGAGCCACGCAAGATCCTCGTCACCAGCGCCCTGCCCTATGCCAATGGTTCGATCCACCTCGGCCATATGCTGGAATATATCCAGACCGATATGTGGGTGCGCTTCCAGAAGCACCGCGGCAACCAATGCATCTATGTCTGCGCCGACGACGCTCACGGCTCGGCCATCATGCTGCGCGCGGAAAAGGAAGGCATCACCCCGGAACAACTGATCGCCAACGTCCAGGCTGAACACAGCGCCGACTTTGCCGACTTCCTGGTGGACTTCGACAACTTCCACTCGACCCACGCCGAAGAAAACCGTGAGTTGTCGAGCCAGATCTACCTGAAGCTGCGCGACGCCGGGCACATCGCCACGCGCTCGATCACTCAGTATTTCGACCCGGAAAAACAAATGTTCCTGGCCGACCGCTTCATCAAGGGCACCTGCCCGAAATGCGGCACCGAGGACCAGTACGGCGACAACTGCGAAAAATGCGGCGCCACCTACGCGCCGACCGACCTGAAGGATCCGAAGTCGGCGATTTCCGGCGCCACCCCGGTGCTCAAGGATTCCCAGCACTTCTTCTTCAAGCTGCCGGACTTCCAGCAGATGCTGCAGGAGTGGACCCGCAGCGGCACCCTGCAGGACGCCGTGGCGAACAAGATCGCCGAATGGCTGGATGTCGGCCTGCAGCAGTGGGACATCTCCCGCGATGCGCCGTATTTCGGCTTCGAGATTCCTGACGAGCCGGGCAAGTACTTCTACGTCTGGCTGGACGCGCCGATCGGCTACATGGCCAGCTTCAAGAACCTGTGCAATCGCACGCCGGAGCTGGACTTCGACGCGTTCTGGGGCAAGGACTCGACGGCCGAGCTGTACCACTTCATCGGCAAGGACATCGTCAACTTCCACGCGCTGTTCTGGCCAGCCATGCTCGAAGGCGCCGGCTACCGCAAGCCGACCGGCATCAACGTGCACGGCTACCTGACCGTCAACGGCCAGAAGATGTCCAAGTCCCGCGGCACCTTCATCAAGGCCCGGACCTACCTCGACCACCTGTCGCCGGAATACCTGCGCTACTACTACGCGGCCAAGCTGGGCCGTGGCGTCGACGACCTGGACCTGAACCTCGAAGACTTCGTGCAGAAGGTCAACTCCGACCTGGTGGGCAAGGTGGTGAACATCGCCAGCCGTTGCGCCGGCTTCATCCACAAAGGCAACGCCGGTGTGCTGGTGGACCAGAACGCCGCGCCGGAGCTGACCGACGCCTTCCTGGCAGCCGCGCCAAGCATCGCCGACGCCTACGAGGCCCGCGACTTCGCCCGCGCCATGCGTGAAACCATGGCCCTGGCCGACCGCGCCAACGCCTGGATCGCCGACAAGGCGCCATGGTCGTTGAACAAGCAGGAAGGCAAGCAGGACGAGGTCCAGGCCATCTGTGCCACCGGCGTCAATCTGTTCCGCCAGCTGGTGATCTTCCTCAAGCCGGTGCTGCCGCTGCTGGCCGCCGACGCCGAGGCGTTCCTCAACGTCGCCCCGCTGACCTGGAACGACCACCAGAGCCTGCTGAGCAACCATCAGTTGAACGAATTCAAGCCGCTGATGACGCGGATCGACCCAGTGAAAGTACAAGCCATGACCGACGCCTCGAAAGAAGACCTGACCGCCAGCCAGACCGATACCGGTGAAACCAAGCCTGCGGGCAACGGCGAGCTGGCCAAGGATCCGCTGTCGCCGGAAATCGACTTCGACACTTTCGCCGCCGTCGACCTGCGCGTGGCCCTGATCGTCAAGGCCGAGCACGTGGAAGGCGCCGACAAGCTGCTGCGCCTGACCCTGGATATCGGTGACGAGCAACGCAATGTGTTCTCCGGCATCAAGAGCGCCTACCCGGATCCGTCCAAGCTCGACGGGCGCCTGACCATGATGATCGCCAACCTCAAGCCACGGAAAATGAAATTCGGCATTTCCGAAGGCATGGTGATGGCGGCCGGCCCTGGCGGCGAAGAGATCTACCTGCTGAGCCCGGACAGCGGCGCCAAGCCGGGTCAGCGGATCAAGTAAATCCGCCCGCGGGATCGATCCCCCCGTCGCGCAGCTGCGTGGCGGGGGGATTTTCATATCTGGATGGGCCTGCGCCCTTGCCGGATAATTGCCTAGTCTTCAGGTATCCGCCCGCCCTCACCGGCCACGAACATGACCGAGATTGTCCTCACGCTCATCAGCGCTGCCCTGATCAACAACTTCGTGTTGCAGTGGCCGCTGGGCGTCGATCCGCTATTGCAGGCCAGTGCCGAGCCGCAGGTGGCACGGCGGCGGATCCATGCCCTGGGGATCGCCACCAGTTGCCTGATGCTGCTCTGCAGCCTGCTGGGCTATGGGCTCTATCAGGTGCTGCTGGTGCCGCTGGGCCTGACCGCGCTGCAACTGTTCGTGTTCCTGCCGCTAGGCGTGCTGCTGATCGCCCCGCTGCTCAAGCTGCTGACCCGGATGCTGCCCGGGCTGCCGTTCGACGGCCTCTGGCCGCTGCTGCTGGGCAATGCCGGCGTGCTCGGCGCGTTGCTGCTGGCGGTCCAGGCCAATCGGGGAATCGGTCATAGCCTCGCCCTGGGCCTGGGCGCGGGCCTCGGTTTCTGGCTGGTGCTGAGCCTGTTCAGCGACCTGCGCCAGCGCATTCTCAACAACGATGTGCCCCTGCCCTTTCGCGGTCTGCCGATCGACCTGATCAGCGCCGGCCTGATGGCCGTGGCATTTCTCGGTTTCAACGGACTGCTCAACCCATGAGTCTGATTCAACGCATCGACGCCCTGCTGCCGCAGACCCAATGCGGCAAGTGCGGCCATCCCGGATGCAAGCCCTACGCCGAAGGCATCGCCAACGGCGAGGCGATCAACAAGTGCCCGCCCGGTGGCGACGAAACCATCGCCGGCCTGGCCAGGTTGCTGAATGTCCCGGTCGTGGAACTGGACATCAGCCGCGGCCCGGCGCCGGCCCAGGTGGCCTTTATCCGCGAAGCCGAATGTATCGGCTGCACCAAGTGCATCCAGGCCTGCCCGGTGGATGCCATAGTCGGCGCGGCCAAGCAGATGCACACGGTGCTGATCGACGAATGCACCGGCTGCGATCTCTGTGTGGCACCGTGCCCGGTGGACTGCATCGAGATGCACCCGCTGCCGCTGAATGATGTATTGCCGATCGTCGGTGGCCTGGCCACCAGCCTCGAAGAACTGCGCGCCCGGACCGCCAAACGCGATCACGCGCGCCAGCGCTTCGAGCGCCGCAATGCCCGGCTGCAACGCGAAGAACAGCACAAGCAGGCCGAACGTGCCGCCCGCGCGCAACGTGCCGCGCAGCCCAGCGAAACCACCCTCAACCCGGTGCAGGCGGCTATCGAGCGGGTACGCGCGCAAAAGGCGGCCGCCGCCGATGCCGCAGTGAAAAAAGCCAAGATCGATCTGGCGATGAGCCGGGCCCAGCTGAACAAATCGCTGAAAGCCTTCGGCCATCCGCCGACCTTCGAGCAACAGTCGCAACTGATCGTCCTGCAGCGCCAGTTCGAGGCCGCCGAGCAAGCCCTCGCCCAACTCGAAAGCGCTGCCGAAAGCACTGTTGAAACCGTAGCGTCGTCGCCCCCCGCCAAAGACGCCGAACTCAAGCGCGCAAAAATCCAGCTGGCGATGCGCCGCGCCGAACTGAAAAAGGCCCAGGACAACCAGGCGCCTGCCGAACAGCTGGCCAGCCTGGAGCAGGCACTGAAAGACGCAGAACAGGCCTTGCACGCGGCCGAAGAAGCCAGCGGAAAACCGGCCCCCAATCTGGTACGGGTCGAGAAGCGCCCGATCGACGCCCGCCTGCGGCAACTGAAAACCGAACTGGCTTACGCTCGAGCAGAAGTCAGCAAACTGGAACGCCACGGCGACACCCCGCCGCCACTATTGGCCAAGGCCCGCGAGCGGCTGGCCGAAGCCGAGCGCCAGGTACAAGCCCATGACGCCCCTTGAGCAACCGGACGAACGCCTGCAACAAGCCATGAAGCGTGTGCTGGTGGCGACCCTGCCGGGGCTGCTGGCGCTGTTCTGGCTGTTTGGCTGGGGAATTCTGATCAACCTGCTGCTGGCCTGTGCCACCGCCCTTGCCGTCGAAGCCGCGGTACTCCGATTGCGCCAGTGGCCGTTGCGCCCCTTTCTTGGCGACGGTAGCGCCCTGGTCAGTGCCACCCTGCTGGCCCTGGCCTTGCCGCCGTACTGCCCGTGGTGGCTGACGGTCAGTGCGACGGCCTGCGCCCTGCTGTTCGGCAAGCACCTGTATGGCGGCGTCGGCAAGAATCCGTTCAACCCGGCGATGCTCGGTTATGCCCTGGTACTCGTCTCTTTCCCGCAGCAGATGACTCATTGGCCGGCCTCCCATGGCCTGGACCTGCTGGGCGGCCTGCAGCAGGTCTTCGGCATAGCCTCCGACAGCAGCGCACCCGATGCCTGGGCCCAGGCCACGGCACTCGACAGCCTGCGCATCAACAAGAGCCTGACCATCGACGAACTGTTCGCCGGCAACGCCGCCTTCGGCCATTTCGGCGGCAAGGGCGTGGAATGGGTCAACCTGGCCTTTCTCGCCGGTGGCGCCTTTTTACTGCAGCAACGGGTGTTCAGCTGGCACGCACCGGCCGGCATGCTCGGCAGCCTGTTCGTCATCAGCCTGCTGTGCTGGAACGGCTCCGGATCGGACTCCCACGGCTCGCCGTTCTTCCACCTGCTGACCGGCGCGACCATGCTGGGCGCCTTTTTCATCGTCACCGAGCCAGTCTCCGGGCCCAAGAGCGCAAAGGCACGCCTGTTGTTCGGGGTCGGGGTCGGGCTGCTGACCTACCTGATCCGGACCTGGGGCGGTTACCCGGACGGCGTTGCCTTCGCGGTACTGCTGATGAACCTCGCCGTCCCTGCCCTGGAGCGCCTGGCTGCTCCGCCTCCCGAGCCTTCCCTGCCATGAACCGCGCGATGAGTCTGGGGGTGCTGGCATTGCTGGCGGCTGTCGGTGCCGCCGGCACTTTCTTCGTCCATCAGGCCACGGCCCCCCGCATCGAACGCGAACAACGCGCCATCCAGGCACGCAACCTGCTGGATATCCTGCCCGCCGACAGCTACGACAATCAGCCGCTGGATCAGCCCCTGGCCGTCGATAACATCCCACTCAGCCACAGCACCCTGATCGGCGGTTATCGCGCCACTCGCAACAGCCAGCCCAGCGCCGTGCTGCTGCGCAGCCAGGTCAGCGGTTATGGCGGCCCGATCGAGTTGCTGATCGGTATCGCCGCCAACGGCAAACTGCTGGGCAGCAAGGCCCTCAGGCACTCGGAAACGCCCGGGCTGGGCGCGCGTATCGCCGAACGCCCGAATGCCTGGCTGCAGGGTTTTATCGGCAAATCCGTGGGCGACCCGGGCGATGCCGGCTGGGCGCTGAAAAAGGACAATGGCCAATTCGACCAGATGGCCGGAGCCACCATCACCTCACGGGCGGTGGTCGAGGGGATTCACGACAGCCTGCGTTACTTCGACGAGCATCGCGAACAACTGCTGGGAAGTCCCGCCCATGAATAAATCCTCGACCCTGCAGAACGCCCTGATGCTGGCGCCGCTGATCGGTGCCAGCGACTCCCTGGTCAAGGCCCTGGGCCTGGCCCTGGTGTTTCTCTGCGTGAGCGGCGTGTTCGGCCTGTGCATGAATGCCCTGCGCCCACGCCTGGCTGGTCAGGGCGGCCTGGGCGCCAGTATCCTGCTCAGCACCACCCTCACCAGTTGTGCCATGCTGGCCGCGCAGGCCTGGGCATTCGAACTGCAACAACAGTTGGCCCTTTACCTGGGCCTGATTGCCGTGCAATGCGTCGTGCTGGAGTACCAGGATTTTTTCCAGCGCCCCGTGCGCGTGCGCTTTGCCGGCCTGTTCTGCCTGCTGCTGGTTATCCTGGGCGCGCTGCGCGAAGCCTTCGGCAGTGGCACCCTCGGCAATCATCTGCAATGGCTGCTGGGGATGAACGACGTCGACTGGCCAGGCTGGGTTCTGTCCGCCCAGGGCGGCCTGCACCTGCTTACACTCGCACCTGGCGGTTTTATCCTGCTGGGGCTGCTGCTGGCCGCCCGGCAGGCCTGGGCTGCTGCGACCTCACACCGATCGCCTTCAAGGAAATGACTCACCCATGAATGCCGCAAAACGCCTGGAAATTTTCCGCAGGCTGCACGAAGACAATCCGGAACCGAAAACCGAACTGGCCTATTCGTCGCCCTTCGAGCTGCTGATTGCTGTGATCCTCTCGGCCCAGTCCACCGATGTCGGTGTCAACAAGGCGACGGCCAAGCTCTTCCCCGTGGCCAATACGCCGGCCGCCATCTATGCCCTTGGCGTCGAAGGCCTGTCCGAGTACATCAAGACCATCGGCCTGTACAACAGCAAGGCCAAAAACGTGATCGAGACCTGCCGCCTGCTGGTGGAACGGCACAACAGCGAAGTCCCGCAGACCCGGGAGGAGCTCGAAGCCCTGCCAGGCGTCGGCAGGAAGACCGCCAACGTGGTACTCAATACCGCCTTTCGCCAACTGACCATGGCCGTCGATACGCACATCTTCCGGGTCAGCAACCGCACAGGGCTGGCCCCCGGGAAGAATGTCGTGGAAGTCGAGAAAAAGCTGATGAAGTTCGTGCCCAAGGAGTATCTCCTCGACTCCCATCACTGGCTGATCCTCCATGGCCGCTACGTGTGCCTGGCCCGCAAGCCACGCTGTGGCAGCTGCCGGATCGAGGACCTGTGCGAATACAAGCACAAGACCTCTGACGATTGAGCAATCATTGATTTTGATGATAGGTCGATTGAAAAAATCTTTTTTACCAGTCCCGAGAATATCGATATAAGGAGCGCCAATGGCAGTCTTAGCCTGGAGTTAACCTTATGAGTACTGGTAAAGAACAACTGGACGTAGAAGACGATTTCACCCCTGTTGAAACAGAAGATGCGGAGCCTGTGGTAGAGGTGGCCAAGACCAACTTGAGCAAACGCCGGACCATCGACAACCTTCTGGAAGAGCGGCGCTTGCAAAAGCAACTGGCCGATTACGACTTTGATCTTTAGTAACAAAAAGCCTCCTTTTACGGAGGCTTTTTTGTTACACCGCCTAACACTCCAAATCGGTTTCTCAAACCAGGCCATGCGCGGCTGATGGATCCAACATCGTCGACAGACCGGCAAGCCCACAACGCAATGAAGGCTCACATGCCTTGTTGCAGCCCTCAACCTTCATACCAGCTGATGGCGCTTGGCAAACTCGATCAGGTCCACCAGCGAGCGGGCGTTGAGTTTCCCCAACAGCCGCCTCTTGTAGGTACTCACCGTTTTACTGCTCAGGCACAGGCCCTCGGCAATCTCCTTGTTGGTCTGCCCTCCGGCAAGCTGCTTCAGGACCATCAGTTCCCGCCCTGACAGGCTGGACAACATTCCCTCCTCACTGGCGATGCCCAGGCTCGAGCGCAGGGTATGCAAGGCTTCGTTGGGAAAATAACTGTAGCCAGCAAGGACTGCCCTGACGGCGCTGATCAATTCAGTGATGTCTTGCTGCTTGCACACATAACCTGCCGCGCCGGCCTGCATGCAACGCATGGAGAAAGGGCCAGGTACTTGCAGGCTCAATACCAGCACTTTGGTCGACATGGCTTTTGACGAAAGTCTGGCGATAACTTCCAGGCCATCGAGTTTGGGAATACCAATATCAAGAATAAGGATGTCTGGAACATGTTCATAAGACAGTTTCAGGGCATCCATGCCATTGTCCGCCTCGGCAACTACTTCAAAACCGTGCCGCTCCATCAGCATGCGCACAGCCAGCCGAGTAACGGGATGATCATCTACGATCAAAACTTTCTTCATGGGTAAGTCCAGAGTCCGCTATTGGTTTTTCAAGCAAACACCATAACCCAGTCATTTGGCCCGTGGCATGGCCACGCCCCGAGCCAGCATCGCCCCGAGAAGTTCCTTACAAACAATACGGATTTGCCCTACAAGGAAAAATTGAACGTCGCCCGCTATATATAACTACTCCTGACTTTCCTACATTTCGTATTGAAAAGAACAGACTGAAAGATAGTCGAGCCCCATTGAAACAATGGCCAGTGGAAACTTTAGTCATGGTCTTCGGACACCTGCCTGATCGATTAAATCATCAGGCATAAAAAAGCCCCGCTCATGGCGGGGCTCTTTTAAAACGGCTCAAAAAGTATCAGAACAGAGTCCGCCCCTTGTTGGCCGCAATACGCATGCGCAGGGCATTGAGCTTGATGAAGCCAGCCGCATCCGCCTGGTTGTAGGCGCCGCCGTCTTCTTCGAAGGTCGCGATGTTGGCATCGAAAAGCGACTCATCGGACTTGCGACCGGTGACGATCACGTTGCCCTTGTACAGCTTCAGGCGAACCACACCGTTCACATGAACCTGGGAAGCGTCGATCATCTGTTGCAGCATCAGACGCTCAGGGCTCCACCAGTAGCCGGTGTAGATCAAGCTGGCGTACTTGGGCATCAGCTCGTCTTTCAGGTGAGCCACTTCGCGATCCAGGGTGATCGATTCGATCGCCCGGTGAGCGCGCAACATGATGGTGCCGCCAGGGGTTTCGTAGCAGCCGCGGGACTTCATGCCGACATAGCGGTTTTCCACGATGTCCAGACGACCAATGCCGTTTTCGCCGCCGATGCGGTTCAGGGTCGCCAGCACGGTGGCCGGGGTCATCTCGACGCCGTCGATCGCCACGATGTCGCCGTTGCGGTAGGTCAGCTCGATGTAGGTCGGGGTGTTAGGAGCCTTCTCCGGGGAGACGGTCCAGCGCCACATGTCTTCTTCGTGCTCGGTCCAGGTGTCTTCCAGCACGCCGCCTTCATAGGAGATGTGCAGCAGGTTGGCATCCATCGAGTACGGGGACTTCTTCTTGCCGTGACGCTCGATCGGGATCGCGTGCTTCTCGGCATAGTCCATCAGCTTCTCGCGGGACAGCAGGTCCCACTCACGCCAAGGAGCGATCACTTTCACCCCTGGTTTCAAGGCGTAGGCGCCCAGTTCGAAACGAACCTGGTCGTTGCCCTTGCCGGTAGCGCCATGGGAAATGGCGTCGGCGCCGGTTTCATTGGCGATCTCGATCAGGCGCTTGGCGATCAACGGACGAGCGATGGAGGTACCCAGCAGGTACTCACCTTCGTAGACGGTGTTGGCGCGGAACATCGGGAAAACGAAATCGCGGACGAACTCTTCGCGCAGATCGTCGATGTAGATCTCTTTCACGCCCATGGCTTGCGCCTTGGCACGTGCAGGTTCGACCTCTTCGCCCTGACCCAGGTCAGCGGTGAACGTCACCACTTCACAGTTATAAGTATCCTGCAGCCACTTGAGGATCACCGAAGTGTCCAGGCCGCCGGAATACGCCAGAACGACCTTGTTTACGTCCGCCATGCCATCACTCCACGGGGTTCTACGGAAAGCCATCAAGTCTACCGATCAACGCGGATAATTTACAGAGGCGCGACAGCTTATGACGACGAAGCGACAGATTATGTCGAGTGCGCGACGACGACAGCCGTTTCAGGAAGTCGCCGCGGCGTTGGCGGGAGCAGCAGCCTGGGGTGCCGGTTTTTCCGCGACCGGGACGCGTTGCAGCTGTACGTTGACCCGACGGTTCTTCGCCCGGTTCGCCGCGTTGGTGTTGGGTGCCAATGGATAGCGTTCGCCGTGGAAACGCATCTCGATCTGCGATTCGGGAATGCCGTTGGCCTTGAAGAACTCCATCACCGCCAGCGCCCGGCGGCGCGACAGGTCACGGTTGGTCAAGCGGTTGCCGCTATTGTCCGAGTGGCCGTCGAGCTGGATGTGATTGACCGTCGGATCGGCCTTGAGGAATTCCAGCATCACCTGCAACTTGGCCTTGGCCTTGGCATCCAGATCGATGCCGCCCCCTGGGAAGCCGACCTCGGATTGCCTGACCTGGTCGAAGTTCTGCGGCAACAACTTGGCGACACAACGTTGGTAGTCGCCATACGCCTTGCTGAACTTGACCGGCAACAAGCGCACCTCGGACACCCCACCCTCGCGGGAGTAATGGCGAACCACCGGGCTGCGCCCATCCATCAATCCACCGATCAGTCGCCCGGCCTGCAGTTGCGAGCTGTTGAACAAGACATCGCCGCTGCCGAGCCGCACCGAACCCAGGTTGATGTCGCCGCGCCCCGGCTGCCACGGCGCGGCCGCCGCGAGCAGCGTGGCCGAACCGCCAGCGAGCATCGGGTTGTAGGCCTTGAGGCGGAAGGTCGCCTGCTCGCCGGCGCGACGCACGAACTCCCCGGAACCGAAATCGGTGATCGGCTGGCTCAGACGGCACTCGAATTTATCGCCTTCGACCGTCCACTCAATGCTCTCCAGACGGGTCTGGAAAGTCAGCGCCATCGCGGGAAGACTGGCGAACACACTGAGCAAGGCTAGATAACGCTGGCGCACGGGAGGCTCCACTGACTTGTACATCACAAAAATCGAAATGCCTGTTTACGGCATACCTTCGGGATATCGGAAGCTTCACGCAAAACTTGATAGCGAGTGCCTGGAAGAGTCTTTTCCGGTAGCATTCACTGGAGTTTGACCCGCCTGGAATCCCCAATGTCCGACCGCCTGACCCTGCTGCGTCCCGACGACTGGCATATTCATCTTCGCGATGGTGCCGTGTTGACCAATACTGTCGCGGATGTCGCGCGCACCTTTGGCCGCGCCATCATCATGCCTAACCTGGTACCTCCGGTGCGCAACGCCGCTGAAGCCGACGCCTATCGCCAGCGCATTCTCGCTGCGCGGCCGGCCGGCAGCCGCTTCGAGCCGCTGATGGTGCTCTACCTTACCGATCGCACCCAGCCCGAAGAAATTCGCGCGGCCAAGGCCAGTGGTTTCGTCCATGCCGCCAAGCTCTACCCGGCTGGCGCGACCACCAACTCGGACTCGGGCGTCACCAGCATCGACAAGATCTTCCCGGCGCTGGAGGCCATGGCCGAAGTCGGCCTGCCGCTGCTGATCCACGGTGAAGTCACCCGCAGTGAGGTCGACGTGTTCGACCGCGAGAAGCTGTTCATCGACGAGCACATGCGCCGCGTCGTCGAGCGCTTCCCGACGCTCAAGGTGGTGTTCGAACACATCACCACCCGTGACGCCGTGCAGTTCGTCAACGAGGCCTCGGCCAACGTCGGCGCGACCATCACCGCCCATCACCTGCTGTACAACCGCAACCACATGCTGGTTGGCGGGATTCGCCCGCACTTCTATTGCCTGCCGATTCTCAAGCGCAACGTGCACCAGGAAGCGCTGCTCGACGCCGCCACCAGCGGCAGCCAGAAGTTCTTCCTCGGCACCGATTCCGCGCCCCACGCCCAGCACGCCAAAGAAGCGGCCTGCGGCTGTGCCGGCTGCTACACCGCCTATGCCGCGATCGAGCTGTACGCCGAGGCCTTCGAACAGCGCAATGCGCTGGACAAGCTGGAAGCCTTCGCCAGCCTCAACGGCCCGCGCTTCTACGGCCTGCCGGCCAACACCGATCGCATCACCCTGGTTCGTGAAGAATGGACCGCCCCTGCCAGCCTGCCTTTCGGCGAGCTGACCGTCATCCCGCTGCGCGCCGGTGAAAAACTGCGCTGGCGCCTGCTGGAGGAACACGCGTGAGTGAAGACCATTTCGACGACGAGCAGGACGGTCACAACGGTGGTGGCTCGCGTCATCCAATGGCGGCACGCTTTCGCGGTTACCTGCCGGTAGTCGTCGACGTTGAAACCGGTGGTTTCAACTCGGCCACCGACGCCTTGCTGGAAATTGCCGCGACCATCATCGGCATGGACGAAAAAGGCTTCGTGTTCCCCGAGCACACCCTGTTTTTCCGCGTAGAGCCTTTCGAAGGCGCCAACATCGAAGCCGCGGCGCTGGAGTTCACCGGGATCAAGCTCGACCATCCGCTGCGTATGGCCGTCAGTGAAGAAACCGCGCTGAACGATATCTTCCGCAGCGTGCGCAAGGCGCTGAAGGCCAACGGTTGCAAACGCGCGATCCTGGTCGGGCACAACAGCAGCTTCGACCTGGGCTTCCTCAACGCGGCTGTCGCGCGCCTGGACATGAAGCGCAACCCGTTTCATCCGTTCTCCAGCTTCGACACCGCGACGCTTGCCGGCCTGGCTTATGGCCAAACCGTGCTGGCCAAGGCGTGCCAGGCAGCCGACATCGACTTCGACGGCCGCGAGGCGCATTCCGCCCGCTACGACACCGAGAAGACTGCCGACCTGTTCTGCGGCATCGTCAATCGCTGGAAGGAAATGGGCGGCTGGGAAGACTTCAACGACTGATACCGTCGCTGATCGACCGCGCATAAAAAACCGGCCCTGAGGCCGGTTTTTTTATGCGTGAAGCGCGGCTTACAGCTTGCCGGCGTTCTCGCTCAGGTAAGCGGCAACGCCTTCTGGCGAGGCAGTCATACCCTTGTCGCCCTTCTTCCAGTTGGCTGGGCAGACTTCGCCGTGCTCTTCGTGGAACTGCAGAGCGTCGACCAGACGGATCAGCTCTTCCATGTTACGGCCCAGCGGCAGATCGTTGACGATCTGCGAACGAACGACGCCTTTGTCGTCGATCAGGAACGCGCCACGGAAAGCCACGCCGCCTTCGGACTCAACGTCGTAGGCCTTGGCGATGTCGTGCTTCATGTCAGCAGCCATGATGTACTGAACCTGACCGATGCCGCCGGCATTGATCGGGGTGTTGCGCCAGGCGTTGTGGGTGAAGTGCGAGTCGATCGAAACAGCGATCACTTCAACGTTGCGTGCCTTGAAGTCAGCCATGCGGTGGTCCAGAGCGATCAGCTCGGACGGGCAGACGAAGGTGAAGTCCAGCGGGTAGAAGAACACCAGGCCGTATTTGCCTTTGATGGCCGAGGACAGGGTGAAGCTGTCGACGATTTCGCCATTGCCGAGAACGGCGGGAACGGTGAAGTCAGGGGCTTGTTTGCCTACGAGTACGCTCATTGGATATCTCCTGGTGTGATCGAATGAAGAATGGGACCCAGTCTAGTGTGCCGCCGTCAAGCGACAACCCTGTGACTCGATCCCGCTTCGTAAGGACCGCACATCATACACCGCGTTTTTGAGCTGTCCTTAGTGGTTTTTCCATCCCCCGGGTTCAGGCAGCAAAAAAGCCGCCCTGCTGGATAGCTCATCGGCCGTGGTAGAAAAAACCGTTCGTCTGCCAGTCACGCATCTGGCAAAAAGCCCCAGCAAACCACTTTGACAATCATTCTCGTTAACATTAAGATCCGTCGCATTGAGCCATAACCAGCGACGGTTCTCACCTTATGTATGTCTGCCTCTGCACTGGCGTCACCGACGGACAAATCCGCGATGCAATCTACGACGGTTGCTGCAGCTATCGTGAAGTACGCCAAGCAACAGGCGTTGCCGGTCAATGTGGCAAATGCGCCTGCCTCGCCAAGCAGGTAGTACGTGAAACCCTGACCGAACTGCAAAGCAGCCAGCCAGCGATTCCTTACCCAGTAGAATTTAATGTTGCGTAATTAACGCCATAAAAAAGAGCCGGACTTCATGTCCGGCTTTTTTATGCCTGTAATTCAATCGCTTAGCGTCATAACGCGGAACACAAACATTCTTATTCCGATTAATTTTCATATATTATTCAATAACTTAGGTTTGACACTAATCATCGTGCGGCTCAGACTCTGCCTTATATACCGCTAATTACAGGGCAGGCCCCCATCATGAAAGGCGACATCACAGTCATCCAGCATCTCAACAAGATCCTTGCCAATGAACTGGTCGCGATCAATCAGTACTTCCTGCATGCGCGCATGTATGAAGACTGGGGCCTGAACAAGCTGGGCAAGCACGAATACCACGAGTCCATCGACGAGATGAAGCATGCGGACAAGCTGATCAAGCGCATCCTCTTCCTCGAAGGCCTGCCGAACGTCCAGGACCTGGGCAAACTGCACATCGGCGAACACACCAAGGAAATGCTCGAATGCGACCTGCGCATCGAGCGCACCGGCCACGCCGACCTGAAAGCCGCCATCGCCCATTGCGAATCGGTTGGCGACTTCGGTAGCCGCGAACTGCTGGAAGACATCCTGGAATCGGAAGAAGAACATATCGACTGGCTGGAAACCCAACTGGGCCTGATCGATAAAGTCGGCCTGGAAAACTACCTGCAATCGCAGATGGGCGACGAGTAACTTCTCTCAAGGTTCAGCCCATAAAAAGCCCCGCCTCTCTCACGAGGGCGGGGCTTTTTATTGCGTGGACAAATCCACACAACTTGCAGGAGCGAAAGTGTCGCTCCTGCAAGGGGCAAATCAGGCTTCAGTCTTGGCAGCAGCTTTTTCGGCGGCAGCCTTGATCAGGGTCTGCAACTCACCATTGGCGAACATCTCGGCCATGATGTCGCTGCCGCCGACCAGTTCGCCGGCCACCCACAGTTGCGGGAAAGTAGGCCAGTTGGCGTATTTAGGCAGGTTGGCGCGGATTTCCGGGTTCTGCAGGATGTCCACGTAAGCGAACTTCTCACCACAACCCATCACGGCCTGAGCGGCTTTCGCGGAGAAGCCACACTGCGGGGCATTCGGCGAGCCTTTCATGTAAAGCAGAATGGTGTTGTTGGCAATCTGCTCTTTAATAGTTTCGATGATATCCATGGAGCACCTCGGCTGAACTTTCCGACTCTGTTGTCGACACGGTGGCGCATTGTAACGGAAAGCCGAGCGCCATGCTCGGCCTCTCCGACAGACTCCTCAGGCCGCCTCCACCGTCACCGGCACGCCATTGAGCGCCGCATTGCCCGATAGCTCGTCCAGCTGACGCTCATCGGTCAGGTCATTGGCACTCGACCCCGGTTGCGCCATCGCGATGCTCATCTGTACGCCCGGCCGACCGTGCCCCCAGCCATGGGGCAGGCTGACCACCCCGGGCATCATCTCGCTGCTGGCCAGGACTTCCACCTCGATCGCCCCGACCCGCGAACTGACCCGCACACGCTGCCCGTCAGCCAGCCCCCTCCGGGCCAGATCATCGGGATTCATCAGCAACTGGTGCCGAGGCTTGCCCTTCACCAACCGATGGTAGTTGTGCATCCACGAATTATTGCTGCGCACATGGCGCCGGCCGATCATCACCAACTCATCGGCCGCCGGCGCCTGCAACGCGGCAAAGCGCTTGAGGTCCGCCATGATCGCCGCGGGAGCGGCCTGCACCCGGCGGCTCTCGGTTTTCAGGCGCGCCGCCAGATTGGGCTTGAGCGGCCCCAGGTCGATTCCGTGGGGATAGTCGGCCAGCGTCGCCAGCGACAGATTGAACTCGGACGTCTCGCCGTACCGTCCCGCTCGCAGCCCTCTATCGATCATCTGCGCTGGCGGCACGGTCGGCTTGAGCTCCTTGCCTGTCCGCCCGGCGAAGGCCCTGGCCAGGCCAACGAAGATTTCCCAGTCATGCAATGCCCCTTCCGGCTTGGGCAGGATCGCCTGGTTGAAGCGGCTGACATTGCGCACCGCGAACATATTGAACGTGGTGTCGTAGTGATCGTTCTCCAGGGCCGAAGTCGATGGCAGGATCAAGTCCGCGTAACGGGTGGTTTCGTTGATATACAGATCGATGCTGACCATGAACTCCAGGCCATCCAGCGCTTGCTCCAGCTGCCGTCCGTTGGGGGTGGAGAGCACCGGATTGCCCGCCACCGTGATCAGCGCCCGCACCTGCCCCTCCCCTTTGGTCAGTATCTCCTCGGCCAGGGCCGAGACCGGCAACTCGCCGCCATATTCGGGGCGTCCGGAAACCCGGCTCTGCCAGGCATTGAAGTGCCCACCCGAAGTCGCCGCCACCAGATCCACCGCCGGCTCGGTGCACAGGGCGCCGCCGACCCGGTCCAGGTTGCCGGTCACCAGGTTGAGCAGTTGCACCAGCCAATGACAGAGGGTGCCGAACGACTGGGTGGACACGCCCATCCGGCCATAACACACCGCCCTGTCCGCTGCGGCGAAGTCGCGCGCCAACTGGCGGATCTGCTGCGCCGGCACCGAGCACAAAGGGCTCATGGCTTCGGCACTGAAACGGGAAATGGCCTCACGCACCTCGGCCAGGCCATCCACCGGCAGATGGCTGTCGCGCGCCAGTCCTTCCGCGAAGATCGTCTGCAGCATGCCGAACAGCAGCGCCACATCCCCTCCAGGACGGACAAACACATGCTGGTCGGCCATGGCTGCCGTCTCGCTACGCCGCGGGTCGACCACCACCACTTTGCCGCCACGCGCCTGGATCGCCTTCAGGCGCTTCTCCACATCCGGCACGGTCATGATGCTGCCGTTGGACGCCAGCGGATTGCCGCCCAGGATCAGCATGAAGTCGGTGTTATCGATATCCGGGATCGGCAGTAACAGCCCGTGGCCGTACATCAGGTAACTGCTCAAGTGTTGCGGTAATTGGTCCACCGAGGTGGCGGAAAAGCGGTTCTGGGTTTTCAGCAGGCCGAGGAAATAGTTGCTGTGGGTCATCAACCCATAGTTGTGCACGCTGGGATTGCCCTGATAGACCGCCACCGCATTATTGCCGTGCCGCTCCTGGATCGCCGCCAGGCGCTCGGCCACCAGGTTGAAGGCCTCCTTCCACTCGATCGCCTGCCAATCGCTGCCGACCCTGCGCATGGGCTGACGCAGTCGATCCGGGTCGTTCTGGATGTCCTGCAGCGCCACTGCCTTGGGGCAGATATGGCCGCGGCTGAAACTGTCCTGGGCATCGCCCTTGATCGAGGTGATCTGCGGACCGGTGCCGTCGACTTCGGTGGTTTCGATGGTCAAGCCACAGATGGCTTCACACAGGTGGCAGGCACGGTGATGGAGAGTCTTGGTCATGGCCAGTCTCTATTTTATTCGGGGCGGCCAGCGTCAGACCGCGGGAACAAAACTATGGTGCCAGACCGACATCAGCGCCAGGGACGTTCATCTTGTGAATCGGCAAGCATCAAGCCAGCCGATGGTTCAGTTGGAGGGCAGCCTCGGAGGGTCGTCCTGCCGGGCGATCGGCAGCATGCCGTCCAACGGTGCTTCGCTGCCCTGCCCGCTGAATTCGGCGAGCAATCGCCAGTGCTCATCGAGATGGCTGCTGATGGTCATCATGCGATCGATCATCTGTCGCGCGGCGTTGCGCGTCGTGCTGTCTTCGCTGCGCAGCAACTCGAAGGACATCGAGGTGATCGATGCCGTCAGGTCGGTCAGGGTTCGCGTCGTCAACCCCAACAGTGTCTTCAGTTGCTGTTCTTTCGAGTCCATTCCAAGCACTTCCCTGTTGCCGGTGCGCATTTATAACCCCAGCCCTTCACCTTAGGAAATATTTCTGGCCGATATCCCCTGCCGCGAGCCGTTCCATTTCCCGCCACGCTCAAAGTACCCAGGAGCCGAGCAGAGAAAAAACCAGCCCGCGCCAGCCAGATGCCTGATAGCGGCATGGGCCACGCGTCGCGTTGCAAAGCGGTCGAGACGCAGTGTACAAATGCTGCTGCGGACCTACGCAAAGTGGATCGACTCCACATCCGACTGGGCCCACCTGAACACGCTGGAAAACGTCACGAATGGCCCGTTTTTTTGACCCTGGCCACTCGCTGCACGTGGTGAAAGCCTTAGAAACCAAGCCTGCTATTGGTAAGACGCGACATTTAATTATAAGATCGCGCCTTCCCCTATTTCGTCGCCCCGTGCGGCTTTCGCCGCAGGTCTCGCCCGTTTCTCGATAAAACAAGGCTTTGAGTATCTGCGGTCTGTTGCAAAAAGGTAGTTAATGATGAGCGCAAGGCACTTTCTCTCCCTGATGGATTGCACGCCCGAAGAGCTGGTCAGCGTGATTCGTCGAGGCATCGAGCTGAAGGACCTGCGTAATCGCGGCGTACTCTTCGAGCCTCTGAAAAATCGCGTTCTCGGGATGATTTTCGAGAAGTCGTCTACCCGCACCCGCCTGTCCTTCGAAGCCGGCATGATCCAGCTCGGCGGCCAGGCAATCTTCCTGTCCCCGCGCGACACCCAGCTGGGTCGCGGCGAGCCGATCAGCGACTGCGCCATCGTCATGTCGCGCATGCTCGACGCGGTGATGATCCGTACCTTTGCCCACCGCACCCTGACCGAGTTTGCGGCCAACTCCCGCGTACCGGTGATCAACGGCCTGTCCGACGACCTGCACCCGTGCCAGTTGCTGGCCGACATGCAAACCTTCCTCGAACACCGCGGCTCGATCCAGGGCAAGACCGTGGCCTGGATCGGCGACGGCAACAACATGTGCAACAGCTATATAGAAGCGGCGATCCAGTTCGACTTCCAACTGCGCATCGCCTGCCCCGAAGGCTATGACCCCAACCCTGAATTCGTCGCCCGGGCCGGCGACCGGGTGAGCATCGTGCGCGATCCGAAAGACGCGGTGATCGGCGCCCATCTGGTAAGCACCGACGTCTGGACCTCCATGGGCCAGGAAGAAGAAACCGCCGAGCGCCTCAAGTTGTTCGCACCGTTCCAGGTCAATCGCGCGCTGCTCGACCTGGCCGCCGCAGACGTGCTGTTCATGCACTGCCTGCCTGCCCACCGTGGCGAAGAAATCAGCCTCGACCTGCTGGACGATCCACGCTCCGTGGCATGGGACCAGGCAGAAAACCGTCTCCACGCACAAAAGGCCCTGCTCGAGTTTCTGGTCGAGCCGGCGTACCACCACGCATGAGCCAGCCATTACTGCTTAACCTGCGCAATCTCGCCTGCGGCTACCAGGACCAACGGGTCGTGCAGAACCTCAACCTGCACCTCAACGCCGGCGATATCGGTTGCCTGCTCGGCTCCTCCGGCTGCGGCAAGACCACTACCCTGCGCGCGATTGCCGGTTTCGAGCCGGTGCACGAAGGTGAAATCCAGCTGGCCGGCGAAACCATCTCCAGCGCCGGCTTCACCCTGGCGCCGGAGCGCCGCCGGATAGGCATGGTGTTCCAGGACTACGCCCTGTTCCCGCACCTGAGCGTGGCGGACAACATTGCCTTCGGCATCCGCAAGCACCCGCAGAAGAACCGGGTGGTCGAGGAGCTGCTGGAACTGGTCAACCTGAAGAATCTTGGCAAGCGCTTCCCCCACGAGTTGTCCGGTGGCCAGCAGCAGCGCGTCGCACTGGCCCGGGCACTGGCGCCGGAACCGCAGTTGCTACTGCTCGACGAGCCCTTCTCCAACCTCGATGGCGAACTGCGGCGCAAGCTCAGCCACGAAGTGCGCGACATCCTCAAGGCGCGGGGCACCAGTGCGATCCTGGTGACCCACGACCAGGAAGAAGCCTTCGCCGTCAGCGATCACGTCGGGGTGTTCAAGGAAGGCCGCCTGGAGCAATGGGACACGCCGTACAACCTCTATCACGAACCGCTGACGCCGTTCGTGGCGAGCTTTATCGGCCAGGGCTATTTCATCCGTGGCCAGCTGGACAGCCCGGAATCGGTGCAGACCGAACTCGGCGTACTGCGCGGCAACCGTGCCTACACCTGGCCACCCGGCGGCGCGGTGGATGTGCTGCTACGCCCGGACGATATCGTTTATGCACCGGACAGCGCCCTCAAGGCGCGGATCGTCGGCAAGAGCTTCCAGGGCGCCTCGACCCTGTACCGCCTGCAACTGCCGACCGGCAGCCAGCTTGAGTCGATCTTCCCAAGCCACGCCGATCACCAGGTCGGTGCTGATGTGGGAATCCGCGTGGCCGCCGAACACCTGGTGCTGTTCCAGGCCTCCGGCAGCACCGCGGCGCAGCTGCCACAGTCTGAATCGGGCGTTCGTCGCTACAGCGGCGCCCACTGACAATCCCGCAGGAGCCGGTTCGCCGGCTCCTGTGTCGTTATGCCCCTCAACGCTTCCCTTCCCGACCAACACTGAAACCTCAGGCTGCACGCCGAGTCAGTCGCGACCGATATCGGCGAATGTCGCCTGGGTGTGCTCGGCCAGCACGGCGGCCGCGAGTTCGACCTCAAGCCCGCGCCGGCCGGCGCTGACGAAGATGCTGGCAAAGGGTTGTGCACTGTTGTCGATAAAGGTGCGCAGGCGCTTTTTCTGCCCCAGCGGGCTGATCCCGCCCAGCAGGTAACCGGTGGCGCGCTGCGCGGCAGCCGGGTCGGCCATCTCGGTTTTTTTCACCCCGGCGGCGTGTGCCAGGGCCTTGAGATCGAGGCTTCCGACGACCGGCACCACGGCCACCAGCAATTCGCCCTTTTCACTGCTGGCCAACAGCGTCTTGAACACCTGCGCCGGATCGAGGCCGAGCTTTTCCGCCGCCTCCAGACCATAGGAGGCCGCCTTCGGGTCGTGTTCATAACTGTGCACCCGATGTTCGGCGCGAACTTTTTTCAGCAGATCCAGTGCAGGGGTCATGGCAACTCCATAGGCAGGGAAAAGAACAGAAACAGTGCCGGCGATTCTAGGATATCCGCCAGCAAAAGGCTCTATTCCAAGGCCCATCCCCCAACCCAGGCAGCCGCCGGCACCAGGCTGGCCGCACCTTTTGCACAAAACCCGCGCGCTTCCCGCAAGATCATTCACACAACTGATAGTTATAAAATGACCAATGGTTCACTTTCGACCTTTGACAGTAATGTTTCTTGTCTATATTTTTTCGTTTGCGAATATCATGTTGTAGATCCAACAGCCGTAACCAGCAGTAAGCCGCGCCCAGGATGGGGATCCTGCCGACGGTGAAAATCGCGCTCAGCGCTTCACGCCAGCGCCAGACAACAACAAAAACCGAGGTTTTCCATGACAACTGCGTTACAACAACCGTCGCTCTCCGGCCAGTGCATGGCCGAATTCCTGGGTACAGCCTTGTTGATCTTCTTCGGCACCGGTTGCGTCGCCGCGCTCAAGGTCGCGGGTGCCAGCTTTGGCCTGTGGGAAATCAGCATCATCTGGGGGATCGGCGTGAGCATGGCGATCTACCTCACCGCCGGCGTTTCCGGCGCGCACCTCAACCCCGCAGTCAGCATCGCCCTGTGCATCTTTGCCGACTTCGAAAAGCGCAAACTGCCGTTCTACATCTTCTCCCAGATCGCCGGCGCCTTCTGCGCGGCGCTGCTGGTCTACACGCTGTACAGCAACCTGTTCTTCGATTACGAACAAGCCCACCAGATGGTCCGCGGCTCCCAGGCCAGCCTCGAGCTGGCGTCGGTATTCTCCACCTATCCCAACCCGGCGCTGTCCACCGCCCAGGCGTTCCTGGTCGAAGTGGTGATTACCGCGATCCTGATGGGCGTGATCATGTCCCTGACCGATGACAACAACGGCTTGCCACGCGGCCCGATGGCGCCGCTGCTGATCGGCCTGCTGATTGCCGTGATCGGCAGCGCCATGGGTCCGCTGACCGGTTTCGCGATGAACCCGGCGCGGGATTTTGGCCCTAAACTGATGACATTCTTCATGGGTTGGGGCGAGGTTTCCTTCACCGGCGGCCGCGATATTCCGTACTTCCTGGTACCGATCTTCGCGCCGATTATCGGTGCCTGCCTCGGCGCCGTGGCCTACCGCGGGTTGATTGCCCGTCACCTGCCAACCGTCGCCCCTGCTCCAACGGATGCCGAAAAAGCCATTGACGGCAAAGTAAGAACTTCTTGAAACCGGTGGCGCAAGGTCCTGCCCACCCCTGACCTGCGCCTCTTGCCCACTTCCTTATTTTTGTCCAAGGCAATCGACATGACCGACATTCAGAATAAGAACTACATCATTGCCCTCGATCAGGGTACGACCAGCTCCCGCGCGATCATTTTCGATCGCGACGCCAACGTCGTGTGCACCGCCCAACGCGAATTCGTCCAGCATTACCCGCAAGCCGGCTGGGTCGAACACGACCCGATGGAAATCTTCGCCACCCAGAGCGCAGTGATGGTCGAGGCCCTGGCGCAAGCCGGCCTGCACCATGACCAGGTAGCCGCCATCGGCATCACCAACCAGCGCGAAACCACCGTGGTCTGGGACAAGACCACCGGCCGGCCGATCTACAACGCCATCGTCTGGCAGTGCCGTCGCAGTACCGAGATCTGCCAGCAGCTCAAGCGTGACGGCCTGGAAGAGTACATCCGCGATACCACCGGCCTGGTCACCGACCCGTATTTCTCCGGCACCAAGCTGAAGTGGATCCTCGACAACGTCGAAGGCAGCCGCGAACGCGCGCGCAACGGTGAACTGCTGTTCGGCACCGTCGACAGTTGGCTGATCTGGAAATTCACCGGCGGCAAGACCCACGTCACCGACTACACCAACGCCTCGCGCACCATGCTCTTCAACATCCACACCCTGGAGTGGGATGCGAAGATGCTGGAAGTGCTGGATATCCCGCGGGAAATGCTGCCGGAAGTGAAGTCGTCCTCGGAAATCTACGGCCGTACCAAAAGCGGCATCGCCATCGGCGGGATCGCCGGCGACCAGCAGGCCGCGCTGTTCGGCCAGATGTGCGTCGAGCCGGGCCAGGCGAAGAACACCTATGGCACTGGCTGCTTCCTGCTGATGAACACCGGCGACAAGGCGGTCAAGTCCAAGCACGGCATGCTCACCACCATCGCCTGCGGCCCCCGCGGCGAAGTGGCTTACGCCCTGGAAGGCGCGGTGTTCAACGGCGGCTCCACCGTGCAGTGGCTGCGCGACGAGCTGAAGATCATCAACGATGCCCACGACACCGAATACTTCGCCAGCAAGGTCAAGGACAGCAACGGCGTGTACCTGGTCCCGGCCTTCACCGGCCTGGGTGCTCCGTACTGGGACCCCTACGCCCGTGGCGCGCTGTTCGGCCTGACCCGCGGCGTGCGTGTGGACCACATCATCCGCGCCGCGCTGGAGTCGATCGCCTACCAGACCCGCGACGTCCTCGACGCCATGCAGCAGGACTCCGGCGAACGCCTCAAGGCCCTGCGCGTGGATGGTGGCGCAGTGGCCAACAACTTCCTCATGCAGTTCCAGGCCGACATCCTCGGCACCCAGGTCGAGCGCCCGCAAATGCGCGAAACCACGGCCCTGGGCGCGGCCTACCTGGCTGGCCTGGCCTGCGGTTTCTGGGGCAGCCTGGAAGAGCTGCGCGGCAAGGCAGTGATCGAGCGCGAGTTCGAACCACAGCTGGCCGAAACCGAGAAGGAAAAGCTCTACGCCGGCTGGAAAAAAGCCGTCAGCCGTACCCGCGACTGGGAACCGCACGAAGGCGCTGAATAAGCCAAGTCGCGGATTCGTATCGGGTTGTAACTGGTCGGGAGCGGATTCCTGCGGCATCATGGGCAAATTTTGCACGGCAGCCCAAAGGAAGCCCCATGAATCTGCCTCCCCGTCAGCAGCAAATCCTCGAGCTGGTCCGCGAACGCGGCTATGTCAGCATCGAGGAAATGGCCCAGCTGTTCGTCGTTACACCGCAAACCATCCGCCGCGATATCAACCAGTTGGCGGAAGTGAACCTGTTGCGCCGCTACCATGGCGGCGCAGCCTACGACTCCAGTGTCGAAAACACCGCCTACGCCATGCGCGCCGATCAGATGCGCGATGAGAAACAACGCATCGGCGAAGCCATCGCCGCGCAGATCCCCGATCACGCCTCGCTGTTCATCAACATCGGTACCACCACCGAATCCATTGCCCGGGCGCTGCTCAATCACAACCATCTGAAGATCATCACCAACAACCTGCACGTGGCTTCCATGCTCAGCGCCAAGGACGATTTCGACGTGCTGCTGACCGGTGGCAATGTGCGTCGCGATGGCGGCGTGGTCGGCCAGGCCAGCGTCGATTTCATCAACCAGTTCAAGGTCGATTTCGCCCTGGTCGGCATCAGCGGTATCGACGAAGACGGCAGCCTGCTGGACTTCGACTACCAGGAAGTACGGGTGTCCCAGGCGATCATCGCCAATGCCCGCCAGGTGATCCTGGCCGCCGACTCCAGCAAGTTCGGGCGCAATGCCATGATCCGCCTCGGCCCCATCAGCCTGATCGATTGCCTGGTCACCGACCAGCAGCCGGTTCCGGCGCTGACCCAATTGCTGCAGCAACACAAGATTCGCCTGGAAGTCGTCTGACCCCTCTCCCGTAGCCGCTGCCGAGCCCTGGCGAGGCTGCGATCGGGGCGCAGCCCCGTAAAACCAGGCGACGCGATATGTCTGAGCGATGGTGTCGTCCGGTTTGGCGCCCGCTGCGTCGGAGTGCCGCCCAGATCGAGCGCAACCTCGTTGGTGCTCGACCGCGGCTACACCTGCCGGAACCTATTCCCTGTAGCCGCAGCCTCGTCGGGGCTCGGCAGCGACTACATATCGCGCTCCCCGGCCTCACCTGCCTTGCGTCCGACAATGTTCGTAAATTTTCCTTTGCCCGCCTTTCGATGAGTTTTTTCAATCGAAGTCCACTGGCTGTCGACGTGTTTCTGCGCTAGTATTTTCGCAAATGAACATTAATGTTCGATTTCAAATATCAGAAGAACACGAGGCCAGCCGATGCCCACTTCCACCTTGCCCGCGCCCCCTCTCGCCGAGATTTATGACATTGCCGTGATCGGCGGTGGGATCAATGGCGTCGGTATCGCCGCCGATGCCGCCGGGCGTGGCTTGTCCGTGTTCCTTTGCGAAAAAGACGACCTCGCCAGCCATACCTCCTCGGCCAGCAGCAAGCTGATCCACGGCGGCCTGCGCTACCTCGAACATTATGAATTCCGTCTGGTGCGCGAAGCCCTGGCCGAACGCGAAGTGCTGCTGGCCAAGGCCCCGCATATCGTCAAGCCGATGCGTTTCGTCCTGCCGCACCGCCCGCACCTGCGTCCGGCCTGGATGATCCGTGCCGGCCTGTTCCTTTATGACCACCTGGGCAAGCGGGAAAAACTCGCCGGTTCCAAGAGCCTCAAGTTCGGTCCCGACAGCCCGTTGAAAGCCGAGATCACCAAAGGCTTCGAATACTCCGACTGCTGGGTAGACGACGCGCGCCTGGTGGTATTGAACGCCATGGCCGCCCGCGAAAAAGGCGCCCACGTGCACACCCAGACCCGTTGCATCAGCGCCCGCCGCGGCAAGGGCATGTGGCACCTGCACCTGGAGCGCGCCGACGGCAGCCTGTTCTCGATTCAAGCCAAGGCCCTGGTGAACGCCGCCGGCCCATGGGTCGCCAAGTTCATCAAGGACGACCTGAAACTGGATTCGCCGTACGGCATCCGCCTGATCCAGGGCAGCCACCTGATCGTGCCGAAGCTGTACGAAGGCGAACATGCGCACATCCTGCAGAATGAAGACCAGCGCATCGTCTTCACCATTCCGTACCTGAACCACTTCACCCTGATCGGCACCACCGACCGCGAGTACACCGGCGATCCGGCGAAAGTGGCGATTACCGAAGGCGAAACCGACTACATCCTGAAAGTGGTCAATGCCCACTTCAAGAAGCAGCTGAGCCGCCAGGACATCGTGCACACCTACTCCGGCGTGCGCCCGCTGTGCAACGACGAGTCCGACAACCCGTCGGCCGTGACCCGCGACTACACCCTGGCGCTGTCCGGCAATGCCGACGAAGCGCCACTGCTGTCGGTGTTCGGCGGCAAGCTGACCACCTACCGCAAGCTGGCCGAATCGGCCATGGCCCAGCTGACGCCGTTCTTCAAGCACATCAAGCCGAGCTGGACCGCCCACTCGACCCTGCCCGGCGGCGAAGACATGACCACGCCGCAGGCGCTGGCCGAAGCAATTCGCCAGAAGTTCGACTGGGTGCCCAGCGAAATCGCCCGCCGCTGGGCCACCAGCTACGGCAGCCGCACCTGGCGCCTGCTGGAAGGCGTGCACAGCCTGAACGACCTGGGCGAACACCTGGGCGGCGGCCTGTACACCCGTGAAGTCGATTACCTGTGCAGCGAAGAATGGGCGGTCAATGCCCAGGACATCCTCTGGCGCCGCAGCAAGCTGGGCCTGTTCACCACACCGGCCGAGCAGGAAAAACTGCAGCACTACCTGCAGAAGGTCGAGCAGAACCGGGCAAAGATCGAAGCCGCCTGATCGCCCTTTCTATAAAGAAGCCCCCGCGTCGCACGGCCCGGGGGCTTTTTCATGCCCACCGCTTTATGTAGGAGCGAGCTTGCTCGCGATGACTGCGTGACATTCGACATAGGTGTCGACAGTCGGATCGCTATCGCGAGCAAGCTCGCTCCTACAGGGGGTAGGCCCGGCTTTCCTGGGCATTCGGTTTTCCGAACGCGACTTTCGGGTCGATTCGGATAACCGGATAAAGACCGCCGACAATATTCGCCATAAATATTTAATAGCCTTTCAAATCAAGGCCTTGATACGGATCAGCTGGCCTGGCACGACTCATGCTCTACACTCTCCGACGAATGCCTGATGCGCCAACACACATCAGGAGCCGTCAAGGCATTCGCTGTATAAGAGAGCCGTCGAACTGGCTTCATAAAAAAAACAAATGTCGAGGAAATATTGATGCGCATCGTTCCCCATCTGTTGGGCGCAGCCATTGCTGCTGCTCTGATTAGCACTCCAGTGGTCGCCGCCGAACTCACCGGCACGCTGAAGAAAATCAAAGACTCCGGCACCATCACCCTCGGACATCGCGACGCTTCCATTCCGTTCTCCTACATCGCGGATGCATCCGGCGTTCCAGTCGGCTACTCCCACGACATCCAGCTGAAAATCGTCGAAGCCCTGAAAAAAGACCTCGACATGCCGGATCTCAAGGTCAAATACAACCTGGTTACCTCGCAGACCCGTATCCCGCTGGTGCAGAACGGCACCGTGGACGTCGAGTGCGGTTCCACCACCAACAACGTCGAGCGCCAGCAGCAGGTAGACTTCTCCGTCGGCATCTTCGAGATCGGCACCCGTCTGCTGTCCAAGAAGGATTCGCCTTACAAGGACTTCGCCGACCTGAAGGGCAAGAACGTCGTGACCACCGCCGGCACCACGTCCGAGCGCATCCTCAAGGCGATGAACGCCGACAAACAGATGGGCATGAACGTGATTTCCGCCAAGGACCACGGCGAGTCCTTCAACATGCTCGAAGGCGGCCGCGCCGTCGCCTTCATGATGGACGACGCACTGCTGGCCGGTGAAATGGCCAAGGCCCGCAAACCGACCGACTGGGCCGTGACCGGTACCGCGCAATCCTACGAAATCTACGGCTGCATGGTCCGCAAGGGCGACGCACCGTTCAAGAAGGCCGTGGACGACGCCATCATCGCGACCTACAAGTCGGGCGAGATCAACAAGATCTACGACAAATGGTTCCAGTCGCCGATTCCACCAAAAGGCCTGAACCTGATGTTCCCGATGAGCGACGAGCTCAAGGCCCTGATCGCCAACCCGACCGACAAAGCGGCTGACGATAAAAAGTCCTGATTCCTGACTAACCTTGTCTCCTGAAAGGGCCCGGCCCTTTCAGGAGCCTGTCACTACCTGCTGGCTTTTTTTGGAAACACTCGAACCGGTGGTTGTCGAGCCGATCGCGTGTGCCTGGGCGTCATCCAGGCGGGAACGGATTTCCCCAAGCGGGTGCTTGTACATCGATCGATCAGAGGGGAGACCCTAATGAATTACAACTGGGACTGGGGCGTGTTCTTCAAGTCCACCGGCGTGGGCAGCGAGACCTATCTCGACTGGTTCATCGCGGGCCTGGGCTGGACCATCGCCATTGCCGTGGTGGCCTGGATCGTCGCGCTGCTGCTGGGCTCGATCCTGGGCGTCATGCGGACCGTGCCGAACCGCCTGGTGTCGGGCATCGCCACCGTCTACGTGGAGATCTTCCGTAACGTACCGCTGCTGGTTCAGCTGTTCATCTGGTACTTCCTGGTACCGGACCTGCTGCCGCAAAACCTGCAGGACTGGTACAAGCAGGACCTCAACCCGACCACCTCGGCCTACCTGAGCGTCGTCGTGTGCCTGGGCCTGTTCACCGCCGCCCGCGTCTGCGAACAGGTGCGCACCGGCATCCAGGCGCTGCCACGCGGCCAGGAATCCGCGGCCCGCGCCATGGGCTTTTCGCTGCCGCAGATCTACTGGAACGTGCTGCTGCCCCAGGCCTACCGGATCATCATTCCGCCGCTTACCTCGGAATTTCTCAACGTCTTCAAGAACTCCTCCGTGGCCTCGCTGATCGGCCTGATGGAGTTGCTGGCGCAGACCAAGCAGACCGCCGAGTTCTCGGCCAACCTGTTTGAAGCCTTCACCCTGGCCACGCTGATCTACTTCACCCTGAACATGAGCCTGATGCTGCTGATGCGCATGGTCGAGAAGAAAGTCGCAGTGCCCGGCCTGATCTCCGTGGGGGGCAAATAATGGAATTCGATTTCACTGGCGTCGTCCCGGCCATTCCCGGCCTGTGGAACGGCATGCTGATGACCCTCAAGCTGATGGCCCTGGGCGTCGTCGGCGGGATCATCCTCGGCACCATCCTGGCGTTGATGCGTCTGTCCCACAGCAAGCTGCTGTCGAACATCGCCGGCGTCTACGTCAACTACTTCCGCTCCATCCCACTGCTGCTGGTGATCACCTGGTTCTACCTGGCGGTGCCCTTCGTGCTGCGCTGGATCACCGGCGAAGACACCCCGATCGGTGCGTTCGGCTCGTGCATCGTGGCCTTCATGATGTTCGAAGCGGCGTACTTCTGCGAAATCGTCCGCGCCGGCGTGCAGTCGATTCCCAAGGGCCAGATGGGCGCTGCCCAGGCACTGGGCATGAGCTATGGCCAGATGATGCGCCTGATCATCCTGCCCCAGGCGTTCCGCAAGATGACCCCGCTGCTGCTGCAGCAGAGCATCATCCTGTTCCAGGACACCTCGCTGGTATACACCGTGGGCCTGGTGGACTTCCTCAATGCTTCGCGCTCCAGCGGCGACATCATCGGCCGCTCCAATGAGTTCCTGATCGTTGCCGGTCTGGTGTACTTCACAATCAGCTTTGCCGCCTCGGTGCTGGTCAAGCGTCTGCAAAAAAGGTTTGCCGTATGATCTCTATCAAGAACATCAACAAGTGGTATGGGGACTTCCAGGTGCTGACCGATTGCAGCACCGAGGTCAAGAAAGGCGAAGTGATCGTGGTGTGCGGACCGTCCGGCTCCGGCAAATCCACCCTGATCAAATGCGTCAACGCCCTGGAGCCGTTCCAGAAAGGTGACATCGTGGTCGACGGCACGTCCATCGCCGACCCGAAGACCAACCTGCCGAAACTGCGCTCTCGCGTGGGCATGGTGTTCCAGCACTTCGAGCTGTTCCCGCACCTGACCATCACCGAAAACCTGACCATCGCGCAGATCAAGGTGCTGGGCCGCAGCAAGGAAGAGGCCACCAAGAAAGGCCTGCAACTGCTCGACCGGGTCGGCCTGGCCGCCCACGCCCACAAGCACCCGGGCCAGTTGTCCGGCGGCCAGCAACAACGTGTGGCGATCGCCCGCGCGCTGGCGATGGACCCGATCGTCATGCTGTTCGACGAACCGACTTCCGCGCTCGACCCGGAAATGGTCAACGAAGTGCTGGACGTGATGGTGCAGCTGGCTCACGAAGGCATGACCATGATGTGCGTGACCCACGAAATGGGCTTCGCCCGCAAGGTCGCGGACCGGGTGATCTTCATGGACGCCGGCAAAATCATCGAAGACTGCCCGAAAGAGGAGTTCTTCGGCGACATCAACGCCCGCTCCGAGCGTGCGCAGCATTTCCTCGAGAAAATCCTGCAGCACTAAAAACCATGCAATCCCTGTAGCCGCTGCCGCAGGCTGCGACAAGGCCGAAGGCCTTCAGCGATCTCAAGATCAGGCGCCCACCTTGTGGGCGATCGCAGCCTTCGGCAGCGGCTACAGCTCGCAATACCACGGGGACGTCACCATGGACGGACAACTGGTACACCCGGGACCACTGTGATGAAATGCGACCCCACTCTCTATCGCGCCGCGCCGCCATCACTCGCCGTGAAACCCCGTCTGATCCGCCACCTGTTCCTGCCGCCCCTGGTCATCCTGCTGATGATCGGCCTGGGTTACGTCGGCTTCTGGGTCAGCGAACATTACGGCATCCGCAGCCTCAGCGAGAACGGCGAACGCCAGCTGGAACTGCACGCCCGCGCGGTCGAAAGCGAGATCAGCAAATACACCTACCTGCCCAGCCTGCTGGAACTCGAATCCAGCGTTTCGCTGCTGCTCAATGACCCGACGCCGGAGCACCGGCAGACTGTCAACAATTACCTCGAAGGCCTGAACCGGCGCAGCCGCAGTCGGGCCATTTACGTGATGGACACCACCGGCCGCGTGCTGGCCACCAGCAACTGGCGCGACGTCGACAGCTACCTGGGTGAAGACCTGTCGTTCCGGGCCTATTTCCAGAACGCCGTGCGCGGCCAGCCCGGGCGCTTCTACGGCATCGGCAGTACCAACGGCGAACCCGGCTACTACCTGGCCCACGGCCTGGAAGAACAGGGCAAGATCATCGGCGTGGCGGTGGTCAAGGTGCGCCTGGAAGCCCTGGAAGAACGCTGGCAACGCGCCCGCCTGGAAGGCTTCGTCAGCGACGAGAACGGCATCATCATCCTCTCCAGCGACCCGGCCCGGCGCCTGCGGTCGGTACGCCCGCTGAGCGACGACACCAAGGAGCGCCTGGCGCGCAGCCTGCAATATTACTGGTTCACCCTCAACGAACTGGAGCCCCTGGCCCGCGAACGCCTGGCCGAAGGCGTGGAGAAACTGACCTTCCCGGCCAACACCGAGCTGGTGTCCGACGACAAGGAAATCAGCTACCTGTCCCAGACCCGGCCCCTGAGCGATACGCCCTGGAACTTCACCCTGCTGACCCCGCTCAAGGACCTGCGCCGCGAAGCCATCAACCAGGGCATCCTGGTGGCCGTGGCCTTCGCCCTGGTGGCTTTCCTGCTGATCGCCTGGAACGAGCGGCGCAAGGTCATCGCCACCCGCCTCGCCGCCCGCGAAGCCCTGCAGGAAGCCAACAACCAGCTGGAACGGCGGATCGCCGAACGCACCAGCGACCTGCGTGCCAGCAACGAGCGGCTCAAGGGCCAGATCCGCGAGCGCCGCCAGGCCGAGGAAACCCTGCGCCGCGCCCAGGACGAACTGGTCCAGGCCGGCAAGCTCGCCGCCATCGGCCAGATGTCCACCAGCATCGCCCATGAACTGAACCAGCCGCTGGCCGCCCTGCGCACCCTGTCCGGCAACACCGTGCGTTTCCTCGAGCGCGGCGCCCTGGACACCGCCAGCACCAACCTCAAGACCATCAACGAACTGATCGACCGCATGGGCCGCATCACCGCCAGCCTGCGTTCCTTCGCCCGTCGTGGCGAGGACCAGGGCGAAGCCAGCCTCGGCAAGGCCGTGGACGCTGCCCTGCAACTGCTCAACGCACGCCTGGAAAACCTGCCGCTGCAATTGCACCGCGACTTCAGCGAGGTCCAGGTCAAGATCGACCAGACCCGCCTGGAGCAGATCCTGGTCAACCTGATCGGCAACGCCCTGGACGCCATGCAGGCGCAACCGCGGCCGGAGCTGTGGCTGGAAGGCGAAAGCGTCGAGGGCAAATACCGCCTGCGGGTGCGCGACAACGGCCACGGCATCGACGCCGAAGCGCGCAAGCATCTGTTCGAACCCTTCTTCACCACCAAACCCGGCGAACAGGGCCTGGGCCTCGGCCTGACCCTGTCCGCCAGCCTGGCCGCCGCCACGGGTGGCAACCTGGGCGTCGAGCACCCGGCCGACGGCGGCACCGCCTTCGTCCTCAGCCTGCCCCTGGTCAGCCCTACACAAGCCGAGCCGCTATGAACAACGACCTTACCGTCCTGATCGTCGAAGACGACCCCCATGTCCTGCTCGGCTGCCAGCAGGCCCTGGCCCTGGAAGACATTCCCTGCGTCGGCGTCGGCAGCGCCGAAGAAGCCCTGGAGCGGGTCGGCGACAACTTCGCCGGGATCGTCATCAGCGATATCCGCCTGCCGGGCATCGACGGCCTGGAACTGCTGACCCGCCTCAAGGCCCGCGACCGCAGCCTGCCGGTGGTGCTGATCACCGGTCACGGCGATATCTCCATGGCCGTCGGCGCCATGCAGAAAGGCGCCTATGACTTCATGGAAAAGCCCTTCTCCCCCGAACGCCTGGTGGAGGTCGCCCGGCGCGCCCTGGAGCAGCGCGGGCTGGCCCGGGAAGTGTCGTCGCTGCGCCGCCAGCTGGCCGAGCGCGACTCCCTCGAAGGACGGATCATCGGTCGCTCGCCGGCCATGCAGCACCTGCGGGAACTGATCGCCAACGTCGCCGACACTTCGGCCAACGTGCTGATCGAAGGCGAGACCGGCACCGGCAAGGAACTGGTCGCCCGTTGCCTGCATGATTTCAGCCGCCGCCATACCCACCAGTTCGTCGCCCTCAACTGCGGCGGCCTGCCGGAAAACCTGTTCGAAAGCGAGATTTTCGGCCACGAGGCCAACGCCTTCACCGGCGCCGGCAAGCGGCGCATCGGCAAGATCGAGCACGCCCACGAAGGCACGCTGTTCCTCGACGAAGTGGAAAGCATGCCAATGAACCTGCAGATCAAACTGCTGCGGGTGTTGCAGGAGCGCACCCTGGAGCGCCTGGGCTCGAACCAGAGCGTGGCGGTGGATTGCCGGGTGATCGCGGCGACCAAGTCCGACCTCGACGAGCTGGGGCGCGCGAATCAGTTCCGCAGCGACCTGTATTACCGCCTGAACGTGGTGACCCTGGAGCTGCCGCCGCTGCGCGAACGGCGCGAGGACATCCTGCAGTTGTTCGAGCACTTCCTGCAGCAGTCGTCCCTGCGTTTCGACCGCGCCGCGCCGGAGCTGGACAACCAGACCCTGTCGAACCTGATGAGCCACGACTGGCCGGGCAACGTGCGCGAGCTGCGCAACGTCGCCGAACGTTTTGCCCTGGGCCTGCCGGCGTTCAAGAAGTCCAGCGGCAACGCTGCGCAAGGCCTGGGCTTTGCCGAAGCGGTCGAGGCCTTCGAGCGCAACCTGCTCAACGACGCCCTGCAGCGCAGCGGCGGCAACCTGACCCAGGCCAGCCAGGAACTGGGCATGGCCAAGACCACGCTGTTCGACAAGGTCAAGAAATACGGCCTGAGCCACTAACCGACATCTGCGAGAAGTACCGTGGATTTATTGCTGAAAGCCTGCCTGGGCGCCGCCGTGGTGGTGATCCTCGCCGCCCTAGCCAAGACCAGGAACTACTACATCGCCGGCCTGGTGCCGCTGTTCCCGACCTTCGCCCTGATCGCCCACTACATCGTCGGCAAGGGCCGTTCCATCGACGACCTGAAGACCACCATCGTCTTCGGCATGTGGTCGATCATTCCCTACTTCGTGTACCTGGCGACCCTCTACGTAATGGTCGACCGCCTGCGCCTGGAAGCCTCCCTGGCGGTGGCCGCGGTGGCCTGGCTGATGGCCGCCACCGTGCTGGTCAGCGTCTGGGTCCGCGTCCACGCCTGAAGCCTGCGGTGCCCATGCGTTTTTTTCGCGAGCAAGCTCGCTCCTACAGGTGACGCTGGGTCCATGTAGGAGCGAGCTTGCTCGCGATGACGTCCGACCTGCCTCGCCGAGGTGCTGGCCCGTCCCTTGCATTTACCCTGTAAAGCCCGCTCTGCCTGCGTTTGCGACCTGTGACGCCGGCTTTTTCGAGGGGCGCTGCCATGGGTAAATCCTGCTTTGAACATTCTCGATCTCGACCACAGCCTGACCGCCCAGGAGCCTGTCCAGCGCCGGCTGCGCAGCGGCCAGGCACGACACCTGGACCTGCTGGACCTGGGCCCGAAACTGCGGCTCTGGTCCACCGAACGCACCTACCGCCACTTCACCGAGCGCCTGCGGCAAAGGCCCGCGCACAGTGGGCCGCAGCCGGAAATCTTCTTTGTCGGCTCCGGTGACTACCACCACCTGACCCCGGCCTTCCTGGCCGACCTGCAACAGCCGGTCAGCCTGATCCACTTCGACAACCACCCCGACTGGGTGCGCTTCGCGCCGCGCCGGCACTGCGGTTCCTGGGTCAACCGGGCCCTGCAGCTGCCGCATATCCAGCGCATCGTCACCCTCGGGCCGTGCAGCGACGACCTGCACAACCCGCAGCTGCGCGGCGGCAACCTCAAGGCGCTGCGGCGCGGCAAGTTGCAGCTGTTTCCCTGGCAGCACGCGCCCTCCAAGGTCTGGGGCCGGGTCGGCGACGGCGCCGGGCACCAGCAGCAGGAAAACCACCTGCACTGGCGCAACCTGGCCGGGCTCGACTGGCCTGCCTTCCTCGAGCAGATGATCGACAGCCTGCCGACCCAGGCGATCTGGATCACCATCGACAAGGACGTGCTGGCCAGCGCCGACGCCGCGACCAACTGGGACCAGGGCGGCATGCGCCTGAGCCACCTGCTGCAAGCCCTGCGCAGCCTGGCGGCGCGCAAGCGCATCCTCGGTATCGACGTCTGTGGCGAGTTCGCCGCGCCGGCCTTCAGCAACGCCTTCAAGCGCTGGGAAGCGCGCTCCGACCAGCCGCCGGCCGAACGCTGGAGCGAGGCCGACCTGCTGCGCAATGCGACCACCAACGAAGCCCTGATGGCGCTGTTCGAGGAGCTGTTCCCGTGACCCTGACCGTTATCTTGCTGGTGGCTTTTTCCATCGTCCTCGACGTGATCGGCCAGCTCTGTTTCAAGCTCGGCCTGGACCGCCTGCCGGAACTGGAAGGCGGTTTTCGCCTGAACGCCTTCTGGGGCCAGGTGTTCAACGCACCACTGTTGTGGTGCGGCATCGGCGCCTATGTGATCGAGTTTTTCGTCTGGCTCGAAGCCTTGTCCCGGGCGCCGCTGAGCCTGCTGTTCCCGGCCGCGGCCCTGGCCTATTGCGGCGTGGTCCTGGCCGGCAAGCTGATCCTCGGTGAGAACGTCAGCCGCCGGCGCTGGCTGGGCACCCTGGTCATCACCCTCGGCGTGATGCTGGTGTGCGTCGCCAGCACCTGAGCCCCCTTCAACGCTTCACAAGGAAAGACGGTATGACTGCACAGACTCACGGCTGGCTCCACGGGCGCCTCGGCACCCTGGTGCTCTGGGCCCTGCTGATCGGCTTCGAAAGCGCCGGCCAGATCGCTACCAAGGTCGGTGGCGACCAGCTGGGCCAGATGGATTTCAACCTGCAATGGCTGGCCGCGGTGGCGGTCAACCCGGGAGTGCTGCTGGCGATCGCCTGCTACATCGGCGCGTTCTTCGTGTGGATGCTGATCCTGCGGCGCAGCAGCCTGTCCCTGGCCTTCCCCCTGAGTTCGCTGGTGTTCGTGGTGGTGTTGCTCGGCTCCTGGCTGGGCCTGGGCGAGCAGATCAGCCTGCTGCACTGGGTCGGGGTGCTGGTGATCATCGGCGGGATCGCCCTGCTGGCCGAGGGCGAGGAAGCCTGAAGGGCTTTATGTAGCCGCTGCCGCAGGCTGCGATAAGGCCGAAGGCCTTCAGCGATCTCAAGATCCTGCGCCCGCTTCGCTGTCGATCGCAGCCTCGCAGGCTCGGCAGCGGCTACAGGTGCGCGGGTGTCAGGGCTTCGGGTGTTTCAGCAAGAAACCCAGGCCATGGGCCACGGGAATTACCTTCACCCCCGCCGCCCGCTGCTGTTCGCGGATCTCGCGGTGGAAGGCCTTGACCCGGGTCCAGTGCATCTTCGGCCGGTAGTGGTGTTCGGCGTGGTAGCCGTTGTTCATCCAGATCAGGTTGTAGAGCCGGCTGTAGGAACTCACGCCCCAGGCGATCGGCAGGTCCGGGTTGCCGCCCAGGTGCTCGTAGTAGCCGTTGAGCGAAGACAGCGACTGTCCCAGGTACCAGAACGGCAGCAGCACCAGCAGCGCATGCCAGTCGTATAGCGCCAGCGCCACATAGGCCAGCACTGTCACGCCGATTTCCACCTTGACCCAACGCGCGTCCGCCGGGCGCTTGCGCTGCATTTCCTGGTAGATGGCCTTGGGGTCGTCGCGGAAAAAACTCAGGAAGGTGTAAGCCCAGACATTGTCTGGCTGGCCATTGCGGCCATGCAGGTAGATCGACAGCGGGTCGACCGTGGTGCCGTCCGTCCCGGGCCGATCCGAGTTGCCACGGTGATGGCGGTTATGGATATCGCGGTACAGGGTCTGGGAAAAACCGATGGTCACCGACAGCAGCAGGTCGAAGGCGCGGTTCAGCCAGGGCAGGCTGAAATAGGCGTTGTGGATCTGGTTATGGGAGATGCTGTTGATGCTCCACGACAGGCTGACCGCATACAGCAGCGCCGCCGGCAGGATCACCCACCAGGACAGACTGTGAAAGGCCAGCACCAGCCAGAGCACGAAGGAAAAATGCGCCAGGGCCATCAGGATCGGGACGATGTCCCACAGCGAATGGGCGAGCAGGCGATAAGCGGGACGAGCCATGAAGAACTTCCTGAAAAGTGGGTTCATGGCTGCCAGTGCAAAGGGTGGACCAATTCCTCCGATGTAGGAGCGAAGCTTGCTCGCGATGAATGCTGACGCGGTGCTTCAGGCACTGCGCAGCGCCTGGATCGCGGGCAAGCCTCGCTCCTACAGAAACAGCGCATGCCGGCAGAGGTATTCCGCCGCGCTTTTGTAGGAGCGAAGCTTGCTCGCGATGAATGCTGACGCGGTGCTTCAGGCACTACGCGGCGCCTGGATCGCGGGCAAGCCTCGCTCCTACAGAAACAGCGCATGCCGGTAGAGGTATTCCGCCCCGTTTTTGTAGGAGCGAGGCTTGCCCGCGATGACGACCTGGAGCACGCCCCGCAAGCCCGGCGATAAGGCCTTGGCGGGCCTCAGAACTGGTAGCTGAGGGCGGTCTGGACCTGGCCCTGATTCACTTCGCCGCGCTCGCGCACCAGGGTGCTGTCGGCCGCCGAACCCGTCAGGTGAATCCAGCTGGCGCTGGTCATCCACGACCAGTTGCCGCCCAGGGGCACCTGCAGGTTCTGGGTCAGGGTCAGGTTCTGCAAACCGCCGCCGGCGCTGTAGCGGCCGATGCCCGTGGCCTGGGCCTCGGCGTCGCTGATGCCAAAGAAGGTCTGGGTCTGCCGGGCATCGGCGAAATGCGCGGTGAGGTTGTTGCTGCCAATGATCCCCAAGCCCAGGGGATAACCGATTTCACCGCCGACCTTGCCCAGCAGGCCACCCTGGCCCTCGCCCGCAGCCACCGCGCTGCCGAGGGAGGCGAACAGACGCCAGAAGTCGTCCGGCGCGTACTGGATGTAGCCGCCGACATCGGCCATGTTCGGCACGTCCCGCAGGCCGCGCAGCGAGCCGTTGGCGTTACGTCCCGGCAAATAGTTGATATAGGGCCCGGCGCTGAAACCATTGCCCTTGAAGGCATCCCAGGTCAGGCCGTCGTCGGTGTCGAGGCTGACATCGCCCCACTCCAGATCGACATAGGGCAAGGGCACGGTGTCATGCCGGCTGCCGCTGGGGTCATGGGGTTGGTAGCCGATGCCCAGGCCCAGCGAACCGCCCAATCCATCCTGGCCCCCGTCCTCGGCGAAAGCCCCGCAGGCAGCCCCTAGCGACAGCAGGACGGCAAGCAGGGCGGAGCGTGTGAAGCTGAACATGGCGCGGGTTTCCTGGAGTGAAGATGCGCGCATCAATCACCACCCCGCCCCCTCCCTGCAAGCACTGATGTTGTTTGTAGCGAGCTACAAAATTTGTAGCTCCAGCCACCCCACCAAACGCCTTTTCCCCGTGCAGAGCCCGGCCCGCCTGGGCCGAAGGCAGTTGGCACAGTCCCTGCTCCAGTGCCTGGCATGCGCAAAGTGCGCTCCTCTCCAACAGGTAACTGCAGATGATGCACTGGCATATCGTGTGTGACTTCGACGGGACCATCACCCGCACCGACGTGATCGACAACGTCCTCCAACGCTTCGCCGACCCGAGCTGGGAAGACATCGAGCAACAATGGCTGGACGGCCATATCGGCTCCCGGGAATGCCTCAGCCGCCAACTGGCGCTGGTCAAGGCCTCGCCCGCCGAACTGCTGGCCTGTTTCGACAGCGTCGAGATCGATCCCGACTTTCCCGACTTCGTCGATCACGTGATCGGCCTGGGCGCTTCCCTGGAAGTGGTCAGCGACGGCATCGAGCAAGGCATCGCGCGGATCCTCGCGCGCCACTACGTGAGCCTGCTGCCGATCCTCGCCAACCGCCTGCGCCAGGTCGACCAGAACAGCTGGCGCATCGACTTCCCGCACGCCAGCGACGCCTGCCGCGCCGCATCCGGCAACTGCAAATGCAAATCCACGCCCAAGGGCAAGCGGGTGCTGGTGATCGGCGACGGCCAGTCCGACATGTGCGTGGCCGCCAGCGCCGACTTCGTGTTCGCCAAGGGCCGCCTGGCCGAGTACTGCCAACGCAACGCCATCCCCCACGCGACCTTCGATTCCTTCGCCGAACTGCCGGCACTGCTGGCCCTGTTGCCCAACGAAGCGGCCAATGCCGGCGCCTTCGCCCTCGACAACACCACCGAACATTGCGTCCCCACTCAGGAACTCTTCCACCATGTCTGACATTCGTATCGCAACCGCAGAAGACCAGGTGCTTCTGGAAAAAGAAGCCAAGTACTGCTCCTACGGCGACACCGTCCACTACATCGAGCCGCCACGGATTTTCAGCCGCTGCGAAGGCTCCTACGTCTGGGACACCAGCGACCAGGCCTACCTCGACCTGCAGATGTGGTACTCGGCGGTGAACTTCGGTTATGCCAACCCGCGCCTGAACAATGCCCTCAAGCAACAGATCGACACCCTGCCGCAGATCGCCAGCCAGTACCTGCACAAGGGCAAGATCGAGCTCTCGGAAATGATCGCGGTGGATGCCAAGAAGAAATTCGGCCTCGACGGCCGCGTGCACTTCAACGTCGGCGGCTCGCAGTCCATCGAGGACTCGCTGAAAGTCGTGCGCAACGCCACCCATGGCAAGAGCCTGATGTTCGCCTTCGAAGGCGGCTACCACGGCCGTACCCTCGGCGCTTCGTCGATCACCTCCAGCTACCGCTACCGTCGCCGCTACGGCCACTTCGGCGAGCGCGCCAACTTCATTCCCTTCCCCTACCACTTCCGCGGCCCCAAGGGCATGACCAAGGAAGAGTACGGCAGCCACTGCGTGCAGCAGTTCGCCCGGCTGTTCGAGACTGAATACAACGGAGTGTGGGACCCGAAAGTCGGCCAGAGCGAATACGCCGCCTTCTACGTCGAGCCGATCCAGGGCACCGGCGGCTACGTGATCCCGCCGATGAACTTCTACAGCGAGCTCAAGCACGTGCTCGACCAGCACGGCATCCTGATGGTGGTCGACGAGATCCAGATGGGCTTCTACCGCACCGGCAAGCTGTGGTCGATCGAGCACTTCGACGTCAAGCCGGACGTGATCGTCTTCGGCAAGGCCCTGACCAACGGCCTCAACCCCCTGGGCGGCATCTGGGCCCGCGAAGAGCTGATCAACCCCAAGGTGTTCCCGCCGGGTTCGACCCACTCCACCTTCGCCTCCAACCCGCTGGGCACCGCGGTGGGCCTGGAAATGTTCAAGATGACCAGCGAGATCGACTACGGCGCGATGGTCATGGAGAAGGGCAAGTACTTCCTGGCCGGCCTGCAGGACCTGCAAAAGCGCTACCCGATCATCGGCGACGTCGACGGCCTGGGCCTGGCGCTGCGCTGCGAGATCTGCACCAGCGACGGCTTCACCCCGGACAAGGCGACCCTGGACTACATGGTCGAGGAAGGCATGAAGGGCGACATCGAGATCAATGGCCAGCGCCTGGGGCTGATTCTCGATGTCGGCGGCTACTACAAGAACGTCATCACCCTGGCCCCCTCGCTGGAAATCAGCTACGCGGAGATCGACCTCGGCATCGCCCTGCTCGACCGTCTGCTGGACCGGGCCATGAAACGATGACAGTGCAGATCGATCCGGGTGCCGGCATCGACCTGGGCCAGGGCGACGCCGGCTTCATCCTCGGCAATGGCGAGGTCGCGGTGTTGTTGATCCACGGCCTCACCGGCACCCCGACGGAACTGCGTCGGGTGGCCGTCGGCCTGGCCCAGGCCGGGTGCACGGTGTACGTGCCGACCCTGGCCGGGCATTGCGGCAACAACGCCGACCTGCAGGCCACCGGCTGGCAGGACTGGTACGAGGGCGTGCGCCGGACCTTCGTCGGCATCCGTCAGCGTCACCGGCAGGTGTTCGTCGGCGGCCTATCGATGGGCGCCGTCATGTCCATGTACCTGGCCTCGGAACACCCGGGGCAGGTCAGCGGCCTGCTGATGTATTCGACCACCCTCAAGTACGACGGCTGGAGCATCAACAAGCTGGCGTTCCTCACCCCGCTGCTGATGAAGATTCCGTTCGGCGTGCACATCTGCAGCTTCGAGGAGAAGCCGCCGTACGGCATCAAGAACAAGCGCCTGCGGGCGGTGGTCGAGCGACAGATGAAGGCCGGCGAAAGCAGCAGTGCCGGCCTGCTGACCATGGAAGGGGTGACCGTGCGCGAGTTGCACCGGATGAACGCTGTGGTGAAAAAACGCATGCCGTCGATCACCACCCCGGCCCTGGTGTTGCACTCCATCGAGGACGATATCACCAGCCGCTGGAACGCCGACTATGTCGAGCGCAAGCTCGGCGGCCCGGTGGTCAAGGTGCTGCTCGACAACTGCTACCACATGATCACCGTCGACCTGCAGTACCGCCGGGTGGTGGAGTTGAGCGCGGACTTCATCGAACGCCAGGCGGGCCCGCGGCCCGCGGTGTATGACGACCAGCGCCAGTTCGCCTGATTCAAGGACCGCACGTGATCACCAGCCAAGTCTTTTCGAGCATCCAGGCCATCGACCGCAGCGCCTGGAACGATTGTTTTCCCGGTGCCCTGGAGAATTGGGACTATTACCTGGCAGTACAGGACGCCGGCATCGAGGACTTCACCTGGCGCTACCTGGCGGTGTTCGAAGACGAGAAGCTGGTGGCCGCCGCCCCGGCCTTCATCACCCGTTATCGCCTGGACACCACCGTCTCGGGCCCGGCCAAGCGCCTGAGCGAACGCCTGCAACGCTGGTGGCCGGGGTTGCTGCAACTGCCGCTGTACGCCATCGGTTCGCCGGTGGCCGAACAGTGCCACGCCGGCACCGCCAGCCATATCCCCGCGGTGCGCCGCCAGGCCCTGCTCGGGCAACTGCTGCACCTGGCCCGGCGCGACGCCGACGCCCAGGGCATCGGCCTGCTGGCGGTCAAGGATGCCGCCAGCCAGGACCGGCAATGGGCCGCCAGCTGCCAGGCATTCGGCCTGCAAGCCATGCCCAGCCTGCCCAGCGCCCTGCTGCCGGTGCCCTTCGGCTCGCAGGATGCCTACCTCGGCACCCTGGGCAAATCCACGCGCAAGGACCTGCGCCGCAAGTTGCGTGCGCCCGGGCCGCGGATCGAATGGCGACGCAACATCGACGACGTCCTGCCCCAGGTCATGCGCCTGTATGAAGCCACCCTGCGGCGCAGCGACCTGCAATTCGAACGCTTACCCGCGCCCTACTTCACCGGTATCCTCCAGCACTTGGGAGAGCGTGCCGCCTGCGTGCTGTACTGGGTCGACCAACAACTGGTGGCCTTCAACCTGGTGCTGCTGGACGAGCACCGGTTGATCGACAAATTCTTCGCCCACGACCTGGAGATCAGCCGTGAGCACAACCTGTATTTGCGCAGTTGGATGGCCAATGTCGACTACTGTATCCAGCACCGGATCGCGCTCTACGAATGCGGCCAGGCCGGTTATGCCAGCAAGCTGCGCCTGGGTTGCAGCTTCAGCGGCAACAGCCTGTTCTTCCAGCATCGCAACCCGCTGCTCGACACCCTGCTCAAAGGGCTGAAATATGTTCTCCGGCCGGATCGCACCGACCCCGCCATGGCCGCTGCACTAAGCGAAAGTTCATGACCAGAAAAGACCGCCGCACCCCTCGCCCTTTCGCCATCTCCCGCTGGAGCCTGCAGCGCAAGCTGGTGCTGGCGTTCTGGATGGTCAGCGTGATCCCCACGATGATCGCCGCCGAGCTGGCGGCCACCACCCTGTCGCAGATCTTCGACAGCAACGTGCGCATCTGGCTGCAGGAATCGACCAAGATCGTCGAGGACGAAATCACCGAGACCCTGCGCGACAACGCGCGCATCGCCCAGCTGTTCCTGCGTTATGCCAGGCCGCCCACCGACCGCAACGCGGCCAGGCACGACAAGCTCACCGCCGACATCGCCGACTCCATGGGCATCGATGTGGTGGCGCTGATCCGCAAGCGCGACCACCAGGTGGTGTTCAGCACCGCCGCCGACGATATCGTCGGGCAGATCAGCCTGGCCCATAACGCCGTGCTGCAGACCCTGCAGGTCGGCGGCGTGGCCACCGGCGCGGTGGTCTCGACCTTCCAGACCACCCTCGACGACATCGACTACCAGTTGCTGATCGCCACCTACCTGGACGCCAGCTTCCTCACCAGCGTGGCCGACGTGCACTCCCTCGACCTGCGCCTGTACCTGGCCAAGGCCAACGACTTCGCCGAGATCTTCGCCACCCAGCGTTTCGAGGACCACCCGACCCAGGTGCCGGAAAAGATCGAGAACATCCTGCGCGATACCCGCCAGCCCACGGAGCAGTTCACCAGCCGCTACAGTGGGCTGTACCGGCCGATCTTCAACGACAGCGGCGAACTGGTGGGGGTGATTTTCAGCGGCCTGCTGCGCCACAGCAGCCTGGTGGGGCTGGTCAACCAGAGCAACCTGTTCATCCTGATCTTCCTGCTCAGCTCGGCGGCGTCGCTGGCCGTCGGCTGGCTGGTGTCGAAACGACTGACCATGCCCCTGCGCGGTTTGTCCAAGGGGGTCCAGGCGGTGATCGCCGGTGACTACCGGCAACGGGTGCCGGTGATTGGCGGCGACGAGCTGGCGGAGTTGAGCAGCACCTTCAACCACATGAGCGAACGCCTGGGCGAACTGCAGCACCTGGAAGCCCAGTTGCGCCGTCGCGACCGCCTGCACGCCCTGGGCGAAGTGGCCATGGGCCTGGCCCACGAGATCCGCAACCCCCTGGGCATCATCAAGACCGCCACCCAACTGCTGCACCGCCGTGCGGATCTGCCCGAAGGCGACAAGCGTCACCTGGAATACGTGATCAGCGAAGTCAGCCGGATCAACGACCTGATCACCGACTTCCTCGACTTCGCCAAGCCCAGCGCGCCGATCCGCTCGACCCTGCTGGCGCGGCCGCTGGTGGAGGAGCTGATCGGCTTCTGCGAGCCGGAACTGGCCAGCCACAAGATCGACGCGCAGATCGACGACCAGGCGCCGGGCGCGACCCTCTACGCCGACGCGCGCCAGCTCAAGCAGGCCTGCCTGAACCTGATCCTCAACGCCATCGACGCCATGCCCGCGGGCGGGCGCCTGACCCTGGGCATCGCCCAGGACGCCGAGCACACCATCCTGCGGGTCACCGACACCGGCCAGGGCATCGAGCCGGACATGCTCGAACGCATCTTCACCCCCTTCGTCACCACCAAGGCCTCGGGCACCGGGCTGGGCCTGGCCAAGGTGTTCTCGATCATGGAAAACCATGACGGGCACATCGAATGCAGCAGCGAAATAGATGCCGGCGCCACCTTCAGCCTGTACATTCCGGCCAAGGGTGAGGATGACGAAGAGGATGATGAAAATGAGCAAAAGGCCCAGCCATGACGCATAACCTGCTGGTGGTCGACGACGAGCCCAAACTCTGCGACCTGCTGTCCTCGGCGCTGAGCCAGGACGGTATCCAGGTGTTCACCGCCGGCAATGGCCTGCACGCGCTCAAGGTGCTGGAACAGGAAGAGATCGACCTGGTGATCAGCGACTGGCGCATGCCCGGCATGGACGGCCCGCAGCTGCTGGCCGAGGTCAAGCAGCGCTACCCGCAGATCCCGGTGATCGTCATGACCGCCTACAGCACGGTGAAAAACGCCGTGCAGTCGATGCGCAACGGCGCCTACGACTACATCGCCAAGCCCTTCGACATCGACGAGCTGGACATCACCGTCAGCAAGGCCCTGCAGTTTCGCGACATCCTCAAGGACAACCAGCGCATGCGCGCCGAGCTCGACGAGCACCGGCAGATCGACAGCCTGGTGGGCGACAGCCCGACCTTCCGCCGGGTCCTGCAAGCGGTGGACTCGGTGCGCGAAAGCAACGCCACCATCCTGCTGACCGGCGAAAGCGGCACCGGCAAGGAGATGGTCGCCCGGGCCATCCACCAGCACGGCAACCGCGCCAACAAACCCTTTGTCGCGGTCAACTGCGCGGCGATCCCCGAAGGCCTGCTGGAAAGCGAAATGTTCGGCCATCGCAAGGGCGCCTTCACCGGCGCCGTGGCGGACCGGGTTGGGCGCTTTCAGCAGGCGGACAAGGGCACGCTGTTTCTCGATGAGGTCGGCGACATGCCGCTGGCCCTGCAGGCGAAGATCCTGCGCGCCTTGCAGGAGCGGGTGATCGAACCGGTGGGCGACCCGCGCGAGCGCAAGGTCGACGTGCGGGTGATCGCCGCCACCAACAAGAACCTGCTGGAGGCGGTGGCCAACAAGGAGTTTCGCGAAGACCTGTATTACCGCCTCAATGTCTTTCCGATCCCGCTGCCCGCCCTGCGCGAGCGGGTCGAGGATATCGCGCCCCTGGCCCGGCACTTCGCCCACACCCTGGGCGCCACCGCCGGCAAACGCATCACCGGCTTCAGCCCCCAGGCCTTGCAGGCCATGGCCAATTACGCCTGGCCGGGGAATATCCGCGAACTGCAGAACTGCGTCGAACGCGCGACCATCGTCGCCGCGGGCGCGGTGATCGAGGAAAGCGACCTGCCGGGTTATCTGTTCAGCTCACCGCCGCTGAACGCCGGGGCCAGCGCCCTGCCCGGCGACAGCCTCAGCGTGCCCAGCGACCTGGACGCGGCCCTGGCCGAAGTGGAGAAAGCCTACATCCTCGCCGCCCTGCAACAGAGCAACGGCGTGCAGGCCGCCGCCGCGCAGTTGATCGGCATTTCCGAACGCAGCTTCTGGTACCGCCTGAAAAAACTCGGGATCCAGGTCGACAAGATCGTCCGCTGATACACGCCCATCCCCTAGAGCCAAGGCCACCACGGACCTGTAGGAGCGAGGCTTGCCCGCGATAGCGGTACCTCAGACACACCACATTGCCCCAATCGCCGGCAAGCCTGGCTCCTACAGAAGCCAAGGCCACCACGGACCTGTAGGAGCGAGGCTTGCCCGCGATAGCGGTACCTCAGACACACCGCATAGCCCCAATCGCCGGCAAGCCGGGCTCCTACAGAAGAAGGCCGCCACGGACTTGTAGGAGCGAGGCTTGCCCGCGATAGCGGTGCATCAGACACACCGCGTTGCCCCAATCGCCGGCAAGCCTGGCTCCTACGCAAGCCTAGGTCAGAGCAGGTTCGGCGCGGGCAGCGGATCGATCTGCGCCCAGTGCGAGGTGTCTTCGCGATGGCTTTGCAGGTAGGGCAGCACCGCCGCCAGCAACGGCGCCTTGAAGGCTTCCTGGAAACGATGGGCCAGGCCCGGGATCAGCTTCAATTGGCTGCCCTGGATATGCGCGGCCAAGTGTACGCCGTGCATCACCGGCAGCAGCGGATCGGCGGTGCCATGCACCACCAGGGTCGGCACGCGCAGCTGGTTGAGCAGGGCCACCCGGCTCGGTTCGGCGAGGATCGCCATGATCTGGCGCTTCACCCCTTCCGGGTTGAAGGCACGGTCATAGGCTTCCGCCGCCTGGTGCAGCAGCGCTTGCCGATCGTCGGTGACCTGCGGGCTGCCAAGGGCGGCCAGCAGGTCGGCCTGCTGCTCCAGCGCCACCTCACGGTTCGGCGCGCCGCGCCGCGACAACAGTTGCACCAGCGCCGCGTTGGGCGCCGGCAGGCCTTCGGCGCCGGAGCTGGTCATGATCAGGGTCAGGCTCTCGACCCGTTGCGGCGCCATGGCCGCCAGGTGCTGGGCGATCATCCCGCCCATGCTCGCGCCCAGGACATGGAACTGCTCGACCTGCAGGGCATTCATCAGGCCCAGGGCGTCGTCGGCCATGTCGGTCAGGCTATAGGGCGCGGCCACCGGCAGGCCGAGCTTGTAGCGCAGCACCTCGAACGTCAGGTTGGCGTTGGCCGGCGCCTGGCGCCAGGTGGACAGGCCGACGTCGCGGTTGTCGTAACGGATCACCCGGAACCCCTGCTGGCACAGGGCAACGACCACTTCGTCCGGCCAGTGGATCAACTGCCCGCCCAGGCCCATCACCAGCAGCAGCGCCGGATCGGAGGCACGGCCGATGCTCTGGTAGGCCAGGCTCACCTGCTCCAGTTCGACCCTTTGGGTCGGTACGTTGACATCACAGCGAGACGCCGCCTGAGACGGCAGGCCGAGCAGCAGCGCGGCCAGGAAAACAGTCGTTGAAAAAAATCTTGCCCACATGAAGAAACACCGAAACGCAGAAGCCCAGTAGAGCGCGAGTCTGATGAACTTTGATCGAGCGCGCTGCCACAGTTACGTGACAGTTTGATGAAGATTGCCCAGCGGTCATAAAACCCTGTAGCCGCTGCCGAAGGCTGCGATCGGCCCGAAGGGACGCAGCGATCTTGAACCCGCTGAAGGCCTTCGGCCTTATCGCAGCCTGCGGCAGCGGCTACAAAAGCCCTCAGCATCGTGCCCCGGCCCACTGTAGGAGCGAAGCTTGCTCGCGATGGTCGTGAACGATGACGCGGTGTTCCTGAAGCAGCGCGGCGCCTGTCGGCTCATCGCGCGCAAGCTGCGCTCCTACAGGGATTGGCGTTGGCCGGGATCAGGCCTGCTGGTTACGCAACTGACGGGCGGCGGCGACCATGTTGACCAGGGCGGCTTCGGTTTCCGGCCAGGCGCGGGTCTTCAGGCCGCAGTCGGGGTTGACCCACAAACGTTCGGCGGGGATGCGCCGGGCCGCCTTGCTCATCAGTTTGACCATCTCGGCGGTGTCCGGCACCCGCGGCGAGTGGATGTCGTACACCCCCGGGCCGATGTCGTTCGGGTAGTCGAAGGCCTCGAACGCCTCCAGCAGCTCCATGTCCGAACGCGACGTCTCGATGGTGATCACGTCGGCATCCATGGCCGCGATGGCCTGGATCACGTCGTTGAACTCGCTGTAGCACATGTGGGTGTGGATCTGGGTGTCGTCGCGCACCCCAGAGGCGGTCAGGCGGAAGGCTTCCACCGCCCAGTCCAGGTACGGCTGCCAGTCCGCCCGGCGCAGCGGCAGGCCCTCGCGGAATGCCGCTTCGTCGATCTGCACGATCTTGATCCCGGCCTTCTCCAGGTCCACCACCTCATCGCGCAGCGCCAGCGCCAGTTGCCGGGCCTGCACCTCGCGGGACACGTCCTCGCGGGGGAAGGACCACATCAGCATGGTCACCGGTCCGGTGAGCATGCCCTTCATCACCTTGTCGGTCAGGCTCTGGGCGTAGCTGATCCAGTCCACCGTCATGGCCTGCGGGCGGCTCAGGTCGCCGTAGATCACCGCCGGTTTCACGCAGCGCGAACCGTAGCTCTGGACCCAGCCGAAGCGGGTGAACAGGTAGCCGTCCAGTTGCTCGGCGAAGTACTCGACCATGTCGTTGCGCTCGGCCTCGCCATGCACCAGCACGTCCAGCCCCAGGCGTTCCTGGACCTGCACCGCGTGGCGGATTTCGCAGCGCATGGCGTCGGTGTAATCGTTGTTCGACAGCTTGCCCTGCTTGAATGCCTGGCGCGCCAGGCGGATCGACGCGGTCTGCGGGAACGAACCGATGGTGGTGGTCGGGAACACCGGCAGCTTCAAGCGGGCGTGCTGCTGGGCAATGCGTTGGGCAAAGGGCGAGTGACGCTGGCTGTCGGCGGCGCTGACCGCCTTGAGCCGCGCCTGGACCTCGGCCTTGTGAATGCGCGGCGATTGCGCGCGGCTGGCCTGCACCTGGCGGCTTGCGGCCAGGGCCGCCTGCACCGCCGGGGCCTGGGGATCGTTCAGGGCGTCACGCAGCACCGAGATTTCGCCGCATTTCTGCACGGCGAAGGCCAGCCAGCTTTTCAACTCGGCATCCAGCTGGTCTTCCCGGGCCAGGTCCACCGGGCTGTGCAGCAGCGAGCAGGAACTGCTGACCCACAGGTTGTCGCCAAAACGCTCCTGCGCCGCTTGCAGCTGCTGCAGCGCCTGCTCCAGCTCGCAACGCCAGACGTTACGGCCGTTGACCAGGCCCACGGAAAGAATCTTGTAGGTCGGCAGGCGATCGAGCACCTGGGTCAGTTGTTCCGGTGCCCGCACGGCGTCGATGTGCAGGCCGTCCACCGGCAGGCCGACGGCCAGCCCGAGGTTGTCCTGCAGGCCGCTGAAATAGGTGGCCACCAGCTTTTTCAGCGGCGAGTACTGGAGGATGTGGTAGGCCCGCTCGAAGGCGCCCTTCCATGCCTGCGGCAGGTCGAGGGTCAGGATCGGTTCGTCGATCTGCACCCACTCCACGCCCTGGGCCTTGAGGCGGTTGAGGATTTCACCGTAGACCGGCAGCAGGCGCTCCAGCAGCTCGAGCTTGTCGAAGTCATTGCCCTTGGCCTTGCCCAGCCACAGGTAGGTCAGCGGACCGATGATCACCGGCTTGGCCCGATGACCCAGGGCGTGGGCTTCGTCGACCTCGTCGAACAGCTGCTCCCAGCTCAGCTTGAACGACTGGTCGGCGCTGAATTCCGGGACCAGGTAGTGGTAGTTGGTGTCGAACCACTTGGTCAGTTCCTGGGCGTACTGGGTCTTGGCCTGATCGCCGCCACAGCAGCCAGCCGAGGCACCGCGGGCCATGGCGAACAGGGTGTCGAGGGTCGGCCGGCCCTGGGCGTCCTTGCTGCTGTCGAAGCGCTCGGGAACCACGCCGAAGGCCAGCGAGTGAGTCAGCACCTGGTCGTACCAGGCGAAGTCGCCCACCGGCAGCAGGTCGATGCCGGCGTCCTTTTGCAGCTGCCAGTGCCTGGCCCGCAGCTGGCGTCCGACGTCTTGCAGCGCCTGCCGGTCGAGGTCGCCCTTCCAGTAGGCTTCGAGGGCTTTTTTCAGTTCGCGGTCGGCGCCGATGCGCGGAAAACCAAGGGTGTGGGCCAAGGCCATGGGTGGGTTCCTCCCGGTAAAAGATGGCGCTATTGTCGACAGCCAAGCCAACATGAGACAAACTCAACCTTTTCGTGTTGATCACAAAATTTACTCATGGAGACCCTGGTGCTCGAAATCCGTCACCTGAAGACCCTGCACGCCCTGCGCGAAGCCGACAGCCTGGTCGAAGCCGCCGAACGCCTGCACCTGACCCAGTCCGCCCTGTCCCACCAGTTCAAGGAACTGGAAGAGCGCATGGGCATGCCGCTGTTCGTGCGCAAGACCAAGCCGGTGCGCTTCACCAGCGCCGGCCTGCGCCTGCTGCAACTGGCGGACGCCACCCTGCCGTTGCTGCGCGCCGCCGAGCGGGACATTTCCCGCCTGGCCGGCGGCACCGCGGGCCGCCTGCACATGGCCATCGAATGCCACAGCTGCTTCCAGTGGCTGATGCCGACCATCGACCAGTTCCGCGATGCCTGGCCGGAAGTCGAGCTGGACCTGGCCTCGGGTTTCTCCTTCGCCCCGCTGCCGGCCCTGGCCCGCGGCGACCTGGACCTGGTGGTGACCTCCGACCCGGTGGAACTGGCGGGCATCACCTACGTGCCGCTGTTCACCTACGAAGCCATGCTGGCGGTGGCCAACCAGCACCGCCTGGCCAGCAAGCCCTACATCGTTCCGGAAGACCTGCTCAGCGAAACCCTGATCACCTACCCGGTGGAGCGCGACCGCCTGGATATCTTCACCCGCTTCCTGGAACCGGCCGACATCGAGCCTGCCCAGGTCCGTACCTCGGAACTGACGGTGATGATGATGCAGCTGGTGGCCAGCGGCCGTGGTGTGTGCGGCATGCCTCACTGGGCGCTGCATGAATACAGCTCACGGGGTTATGTGAAGGCCAAGCGCCTGGGGGAAAAAGGCCTGTTCGCCACGCTGTACGCGGCGATCCGTGCCGACATGCTGGATGCGCCCTATATGCGCGACTTCCTGCTGACCGCCAAGGACACTTCGTTCTCGACCCTGGACGGGGTCAGCGCGGTACGTTGAAAAGCCGCATCAGCCTGGAGGAGTGGGGGAAATTCAGAGAGGGGAGACGACTTCACGCCACAGGTGAAGCTTGTCGAAGTACTCGACGCCCACCCGCACCGCCAGTGGCTCCAGGCCGAACTGGACGAAACCGCAGCGCTGGTACAGCGCCAGGGCTGCGTCGTTGCCAGCGGTGACGGTCAGTTGCACCAGCCGCACCCCGGGGCGTTGGCGTGCCTCCCGCAGCAGCGCCTGGACCAGCCGGTAGCCCAGGCCGCCGTGGCGATAAGGCTGCGCCACATACAGGCCGAACAGCGTGGCCTTGTGCCGGGCTTTTTCCCGGACCTCGAACGCCAGCCCGACAATGCCCACCAGCTCGCCCCCCTCAAAGGCCCCCAGCAGCAGGTCCAGTGGGCTGCTCAGCCGCGACTCCCACCAACTCAGGGGCATCGCCGCGCGTTCGGCGACGCTGGAGGTAAAAGCCTGCGGGTGCCGTTCATAGGCTTCGAGCATCAGCGCGCGGTAGGCGGCGGCGTGACTGGCATCGAGGTGCTGGATGGACATGGTTGGTCGAGGCCCCGGGCTCGCGGGTGAATAAAAGGATCAGGCCGTCTGGCGTTGTTCCAGCAGCAGACGCACCGCCAGCCCGGCCAGCACGAAGCCCATGAAATAACGCTGGGTCGCCAGCCACAGCGGGTTGTGCACGAACCAGGCGGCGATTCCCGAAGCGAACAGCGCGATCAGCAGGTTGACGCTGAAGCTCACGCTGATCTGGGTCAGGCCGAGGATGATGCTCTGAGTGAACACCGAACCGTGTTCCGGGCTGATGAACTGGGGAAAGACCGACAGGTAGAACACCGCGATCTTCGGGTTCAGGGCGCTGGTGAGAAAACCCATCAGGATCAGCTTGCGCGACGAGTCCGGCGGCAGCTGCTGCGCCTCGAACGGCGAACGCGCGCCCGGCTTCAGGGCCTGCCAGGCCAGCCACATCAGGTACAGGGCGCCGACCCACTTGAGCACTTCATAGGCCACCGGCACCGCCATGAAGACCGCGGTCAGGCCGATCGCCGCGGCGAACAGGTGGACGAAGAAACCGGCCACCACGCCGACCAGCGAGGTCACGCCTGCCCGGCGGCCCTGGCAGATCGAACGGGAAATCAGGTAGATCATGTTGGGGCCGGGGGTCAGCACCATCAGCAAGGCTGCGGCGATGAAGATCAACATGTCGTGAAGGGGAATCATGATGGGCAATCCTTTGTCCTTGAAAAATCAGGCCGAGGCCAGTTGCGAGGCGCGATAGAACGGCAAGATCAGGTCGCGTGTCAATGGGGCCAGGGTGAGCTCGTCGCCAGCCTCCGGATCGATCCAGCAGACCTCCTCGATTTCCGCCGCGGGCCGGACCTCGTCGGTGTCCAGATCGAGGCGAAACAATTCGGCCTCGACCACAAAACCCGGCTCGTTGGCCGCCGGTGCGCAAAAACGTCCCAGGTAACGGGCATCGGCCGGGTCGATACGCAACCCGAGTTCCTCTTCCAGTTCACGGGCCAGGGCCTGGGCCGGCAACTCGCTCGGCTCGATCTTGCCGCCTGGCTGCATGAAGGCCTGGGTGCCGCGCTTGCGCACCAGCAGGGTACGGCCGTCGGGGCCGATCAACAGGGCCGCGGCGATACGGATAAGGGGGGATGTGGCGCTTGAAAGAGTCATGAAAAACCTGGATCGGTTACGCGAGGCGGCAAGGATCCCATGACTGGCGAGTCGTCGTCACGACACAGTCGGCCGCTGTTTTTTCCATACACCCGGCGCCTCGGGCGGCGGGACGAAGCGCTGGCCACCCAGGCCTTCCATGGACAGCCCGGAATAGAGAGGGGAATAGAAAAGAGGATGCCGCCCGCTCCTACAGCGATGCAGGAACGAGCGGGTACGCGGCAAGGGCCGAGGCCCTCAAGCGTTACCGGTCTTGCCGGACGAACCGAACGACGCGAAACGCTTGTTGAAGCCGGCGATCCGCCCTTCGGACTGGGTCTTGCGCTGCTGGCCGGTGTAGACCGGATGCGAGGCGCTGGAGACGTCGAGGGCGACATAGGGGTAAGTGTTGCCATCGCTGTGGCGCTGGGTGCGGTCGGTGTCCACGGTGGAACCGATCAGGAAGTACACGTCGGCGGCGGTGTCATGGAACAGCACGGTGCGGTAGGCAGGATGGATATTGGCTTTCATGGGAGTCTCCAGGGGATAGCTAAGGCTAAATTGCGTTATACAGTAACATTATTCAATTATGGAAACGAGAACCAGTTGCAATAATGAAAGCTGTCAATCGCCCTCGGCAACGCCCGGCTCCAGGCGCTCACGCTTGCCCAAAGCGCTCAACGAACAGCCACGCGGGTGTTCGCCGAATGCCGGGGCAACTGGCGCAATCGCCTGGAAGATTCGCTGCAACGCCTCAAGTGCATGCAATTGACCGCCCGCGAACTGGAGAGGTCGGGCACTTGATGCTCAGCGGTTGCTCCAGCAAGGAGATCGCTCGTAAGCTGCAAACCTCTGCCGAAACCGTGAAAGTCCATAAGAAACACATCTACGACAAGCTGGGCATCAAGTCCCGGTCCGAGCTGTTTTGGATTTTTCTCCAGGCGCAGAATGCCTGACGCCTGAAGCTGCCATGTGCGCACAGCTGCTGCGCCACGGCCGTTCTCTACAACAACAAGATCGTTGGCCACACAAGAAGAATGAGTACCCAAAAACGAAATCTATAGAGTCCGAACCAAGGAAACCGTATGAGCCTGTCCCTCCTGAGCCGCTACGCCTTCTTTGCTGCCTGCGTGATTTTCACCCTCGCCAGCTTGCCCTTTCTCGAACATGACTGGCTCTGGCCATTCACCCTGGTCACCTTCCTGCTCAGCCTGCTGGGCATTTTCGACCTGCTGCAAAGCCCTCACGCGGTGCGCCGCAACTACCCGATCCTGGGCAATATCCGCTATCTGGTGGAAGGTATCCGCCCGGAAATCCGCCAGTACCTGCTGGAGTCCGACAGCGACGCCCTGCCCTTCTCCCGGGCCCAGCGCTCGCTGGTCTATTCGCGGGCCAAGAACGAAAGCGCCGACAAGCCGTTCGGTACCCTGATCGACGTCTACCAGTCGGGTTTCGAATTCATCGGCCACTCCATGCGCCCGGCTCCCCTGAGCGACCCGAGCACCTTCCGCGTCACGGTCGGCGGCCCGCAGTGCAAGCAACCCTACTCGGCCTCGGTGTTCAACATCTCGGCCATGAGCTTCGGCTCCCTCAGCGCCAACGCCATCCGCGCCCTCAACCAGGGCGCCAAGCTCGGCAACTTCGCCCATGACACCGGCGAAGGCAGCATCAGCCCCTATCACCGGGAAAACGGTGGCGACCTGACCTGGGAGCTGGGCAGCGGCTATTTCGGTTGCCGTACCAGCGACGGCCGTTTCGACCCGGAGCGTTTTGCCCAGCAGGCGCAGAACCCGCAGGTGCGGATGATCGAAATCAAGATGAGCCAGGGCGCCAAGCCCGGCCACGGCGGCATCCTGCCCAAGCACAAGGTGACCCAGGAAATCGCCGACACTCGTGGCATCCGCATGGGCGAGGACTGCATCTCGCCATCGAGCCACAGCGCCTTTTCCACGCCGATCGAGATGATGCATTTCATCCAGCAGTTGCGTGAGCTGTCCGGCGGCAAGCCCGTTGGCTTCAAGTTCTGCCTCGGCCACCCGTGGGAGTTCATGGGCATTGCCAAGGCCATGCTGGAAACCGGCATCCTCCCCGACTTCATCGTGGTCGACGGCAAGGAAGGCGGCACCGGCGCGGCACCGGTGGAATTCACCGACCACATCGGCGCGCCGATGCGCGAAGGCCTGCTGTTCGTGCACAACACCCTGGTGGGCTTGAACCTGCGCGACAAGATCAAGCTCGGCGCCAGCGGCAAGATTGTCAGCGCCTTCGACATCGCCAGCGTGCTGGCCATCGGCGCCGACTGGGCCAACTCGGCGCGCGGCTTCATGTTCGCCATCGGCTGCATCCAGTCGCAAAGCTGCCACACCAACAAATGCCCGACCGGCGTCGCCACCCAGGACAACCTGCGCCAGCGCGCGCTGGTGGTGCCGGACAAGGCGCAACGAGTGTTCAGTTTCCACCGCAACACCCTCAAGGCCCTGGCCGAAATGCTTGCCGCCGCGGGCTTGAATCACCCGTCGCAACTGGAAGCCAGGCACCTGGTGCGACGCATGTCGGCCACCGAGATCAAGCTGTTCTCGCAGCTGCATGTGTTCCTCAAGCCCGGCGAACTGCTCACCGGCGCGGTCACCGGCGAGTTCTATTCACGCATGTGGCAGCTGGCGCGCGCCGACAGCTTCGAGCCCAACAGCGAAGCCGCGGCCTGAGCAGCCACCCTCGACGCCCCGCCCGCGTGGCGGGGTGTTATTCATCGATAGGCAAAGGACGCAAACCCGTGCTCAAAGTCATCGCCGAAGACTTCATCAAACCCGAACACCTCGACACCGTGCGCCCCTGGTACGCCGAACTGGTGGAGAAAACCCGCCAGGAACCGGACTGCATCGCCTACGACCTGTTCGTCGACCAGCAAGACCCGGGGCACTTCATCTTTATCGAGCAATGGCCAGACCGCGCGGCGCTCAAGGCCCATTGCCAGACCGAGCACTTCACCCGCCTGGTGCCGCAGATCAACGCCTTCCAGGCCAGGGAATGCCGTGTGCTGCTGATGGACGAGTTCTGAAAAAACGCCCCCATGATGCTTGACCGGACCACCGAAAGCAGACCGCAGCACCCCTGACTTTTGGGAGTTCCACATGCCATTGCTGTCATTCGATTCGCTGTCCAGCCAGTTGCCCACCAGTTGGAAGTCCTCCGTGGTGGGCCAGGTCGGGCCGGCGCGCATCAAGGTGCTGCGCATGGACCAACAGGCCCACGCCGAAGAAAGCCACGACTACAACGAAGCCCTGCTGGTGACCCATGGCTGCCTGCGCCTGGGCATTGCCGGCAGTGAGGTGAGGGTGAACGCAGGCCAGATGTACCTGGTCGAAGCCGGGCTGCCTCATGCGGTGCTGCCCGGCAGCCACGGCACCCTGGTGATTATCGATATCTAGCCTGACTGGCGCTCACCAATGCAGCGTCTTGATCGGCGCCGGTTCCTTCATGACGATAAAACCGTAGTCCCCCAGCAGGTAGATCCGGTAATAGCGGCTGTCCACCAGCGGTGGATAGCCCTGGTAACCGGCCAGGGTCGCATTGCGCCGCTCCCTTTCCGCGACCACGTTGGCAATGCCCACCTTGGGCAGGTTCTCCGCCAGCATGAAGAAGTCGATATTCAGCAGGTAGTGCAGCACCGGCATCTGCTTGAACGAGCCCGCGGCCGCCAGCAGCCAGTGATCGGAATAGGTCACCGACATATAGATGCGCTTGGCCTCGCGCAACTGTGGGTGGCTGGTGATGTCGCGCTCAAGGCTCGACAGCGCGCTGGCCGCCAGGGTTTTCTGCACTGTCAGCACCCGGCCATAGGCGAACGACAGCGACAACATCGCCAGCAGCGGCACCATCAGCAGCAGCGGCAAGCGCTCATGGAGCGCCGCCAACGCCAGGTGGCTCAGATAGAACAGCAACACCAACAGCAGCGCGAAGCCCATCAAGGTCCGGGCGCCTTCATTGAAGTCGCGGAAAAACAGCGCGATCCCCGACACCAGCACAATCACCAGCGGCAATGCCAGCAGGCAGACCAGCGCCATCACGACCTTTTTCAGGCCGCTGTCCGGCCGCTTGAACAGGTTCATCCCCAGCCGCACGCAACCGGCAAGGGCACACAGCGCCAGCGCGGCGAACACCCAGGCGAACCCGCCGTGAAACAGCAGCACGACTTTTTCCAGCACCCTGCCAATGTTGACCTGCAATTGCAGCAAGGGCTGCGCCGACCAGTTCAACAGCAAGGTGCGGGTCTGATCCATGAAGGGGTAGGCGGTGACGCAATAGATCATCCAGCCCAGGGCCGCCTGGGCGATCTTCCAGCCGATCATTTCCCACCAGCGCGGCCAGGCAGTCTTGTCATTGGCGCCGCGGATCACCTCCAGGCAGCACAGGCCCAGGAACACGTTGATGCTGATCTGATACAGCCCGATGGCCAGCGCGACCAGCAAGGCCGGCACCAGCCATTGCAGCACGCGGTACGGGTTGCGATAGGTGATGGCGAAGATCACCGCCACCAGGCTCAAGGCCATGGCCGGGCCGTCGTACTGATACGACAGGTTCTGCAGAAAGAACGGGTTGTACCAGAGCGGCAACAGCACCATGCAGCAGGCCGCCGTCGGTTGCGGGTAGTAATGGAAAGTCAGGCGGGTCAATGCCGAGGCCATGGCGAGCGTGGCGATCAGCAGCGGCAAGGGAAAGATGTTCGGCGCAGCGCCGCTGAAGGTCAGGGCGTTGTAGAACAGTTCGGTAAACAGCCGCCCCTGCTCCGTCCAGGCGGTGCCGGCCGACAGCGAACGCCAGTTGTCATCGATATAGGGAAAGTCGGCGAGGATCAGCGGCAGCACATACAACATGGTGGCGAACAGAAAAAACAGCCAGACCTGGCGGCGTCCGAGTTCCCCGCTGAGCAAGCTGCCCATTCTGTCCATGCTAGAGCCCCAGGCGGTCTTTGCCGCCGATGACGTCCTTGATCACGTAGCGCGGCCGATGCTTGGCCTCGATATAGATACGCCCGACGTACTCGCCGAGAATGCCGATGCCGATCAACTGCACGCCGCCGAGAAACAGAATGGCGGTCATCAACGAAGGGTAGCCGGGCACGCTGTTGCCGAAGAAGATCTTGTCCAGGACCATGTACACCGCGTAGAGCACGGCGAAAATCGAGATGCCGCCACCGACGTAGGTCCACAATCGCAACGGCACGGTGCTGAACGAGGTGATGCCTTCCAGCGCCAGGTTCCACAGCTTCCAGCCATTGAACTTGCTGTTGCCCGCCACCCGCCCGGCGCGCTCGTACTCCACCACCACCGTGGTGAAGCCGGCCCACGACAGCACGCCCTTCATGAACAGCTGGTGCTCGGGCAGGGTGCGAATCACATCGACCACCTTGCGATCCATCAGCCGGAAGTCGCCGACGTTTTCCTCGATCCGGGTGTAGGCGATCCGGTTCAGCAGGTGGTAGAACAGCGCCGCGCTGCAGCGCCTCAGGTAACTGTCGGCGGCGCGCCCGCGGCGTTTGGCGAGCACCACATCGGCGCCCTTCTGCCACTCCTCGATCAGCCGCGGGATGACGCTGATCGGGTCCTGCAGGTCGACGTCCATGGGAATCACTGCATCGCCAGTGGCGTGTTCCAGCCCGGCGAACAACGCCGGCTCCTTGCCGAAATTGCGCGAAAAATTGATCAACAGCACCTGCTCGTCCACCTGCGCCAGGGCCTTGACCTCCTCGGCCGTGCGGTCGGAACTGCCGTCGTTGATAAACACGATCTCGACTTCGCCCTGCTCGAAGCGCAACTCGCGACGCACCGCCTGGTAGAACAGGCCGATGGCCTGCTCTTCATTGAAGACCGGAACGATCAGCGAGATCTTCATGGCTCACACTCGCGGAACACCAGGTACTTGGCGAACAGAAACCCCGCCACCAGGCTCAGGGCGGAAAACACCAGCACCGTCAGCAAGCCGGGCAGCCGCCACACATCCCCGGCATGCCCGACACCCAGGCTCAGCGCGCCCATGCCGCCCAGGAACAGCAGATAACCGCCGACTGACCTCCTGGCGGCGAAGGTGAAGCGCGCGTTCATATAGAAAGAAAACGACGCCGCGACGCAAAAGGCCGCCAGGTTGCTGAGCGCCTGGCTGAGGCCCGCCACCAGGCTCAGCAAGAAGAACACCAGCCAGTGGATAAAGGTGTTGGCGATGCCGATCACCGTGTATCTGGAGATTCCCTTCCATAAGAGTCTCATGGGTGACTCTCCCGCGTTGAATATCGCTCAACTTGTATGGCAGGTTTTTCTGCCCATCGATTGGCGAAATCGCTGATCCAGCGCTCTTTCAGACGTGCGGCATCCAAGCCGGCCGGCATGGGCCGTTGTCGTGCAAGCCGCCTCCCTGGCCTCTCCTCGCCTGGCTGCTTGCCCGCAACAAATTGCATCAATGCATAATTTAATTTGCACAAATGCATATTACGACTAAGGTTACCCCTGAGCCCGACCGGAGCAGGCCATCGAGGATGGCGAACCCCGCAGGCCGGTCACGGGCCTCAGAAAACCGCTTCATCGCAATACGCAACAACGACACAAGCTGGACGCTTGTTTTCACTCATGGAGGATGAAAATGTTAACCCTTGAAGACACACCCTTTACCCGCACAGGTCCTGCGCAAGCACTGCCACAGTGCCTGGTCGGCACCCTGCTCGATGCCGGACTGAGCGAAGTCGACGACAGCGCGGAACACGCCGCCCTGGCCGCCAGCCTCAACTTCAGCATTCAGCAGCAAACCCAGACCAACTGGTGCTGGGCCGCGCTGTCGGCCTCGGTCGGCAACTATTACCGCACCGGTTCCTGGACCCAATGCGGGGTCGCCAACGCACAACTGGGGCGCAATACCTGCTGCAACCAGCCGGGGCCGTGCAACGTGTACGGCTACCTGGACTCGGCCCTGCAAACCACCCGCAGCTTTGGTGGCATGAGCCAGGGTTCGATCCAACTGTCGGCCATCGACAACCAGATCAACATGGGACGCCCCGTCGGCCTGCGCTGTGCCTGGTTTGGCGGCGGCGCGCACTTCCTGGCGATCTATGGCACCAACGGCAGCTACCTGCTGATTGCGGATTCCATCTACGGTTATTCGACCCGCGCCCTGAACACCTTCCCCCGTTCGTACAACGGCGGCGGCAACTGGACCACCACCTACTTCACTCGGAAAAACTAAGGAGGGCAGCATGCAACTGACTTATCCCAAGGCACCTGCCAACGGCGCTCAGGTACTGCGCCCGGCTCTCCAGGCCGCCCTGCAGAGCAAAGGTTTCGGCGTCAACCGCCAGTTCGCCCAGGCCACCGCCAGTAAAGTGAGCCTGTCCGAGCCCTACCGCGGCTACTCGCTGAGCCTGGAAGACCTGGCCCAAGGCAAAGGCCTGCAACAGGCGACGCTGGGGGACTGGCATTACCTGGTGTTCAGCGACGGGGTGTCGATTGCCGACGCCCAACTGGCCGAGATCGCTGGCCAGGTCGAGTTCTCGTCCCTGAACCACGGCGCCCTGGCGTCGGCCACGGTCAACGCGCTGAACCTGGCGGAACAGGCGCCGCACCTCAAAGGCCGGACCTTCGAGCTGCGGGTGTTGTTTGTCTCGGCGCTGCAGGTGGTGGCGATCTGGCTGCACGCCAGCGACGAAGACGTGCTGATCCCGATCGAGCCGACGCCCAAGCACCTGGCGAGCACCAAGCTGTACAGCGAGGCCGCGCTGCTGGCCTTGCTGGCGCCCGCCGCCCAGCGAGCGAAAGCGGCGTTCGATGCGGACACCACCGGGCTGTTGGGGAGCTGACCGCGCACCGGCGATCGAGTTGCGGTGAACGGAGGGTCACAACACTAAAACCTGGAACCGCAGCAATATCGCCCGCATAAAAAAGCCCCGGTCACTGACCGGGGCTTTTTGTGTTATCGCCTGATGGGGTTACGACGCCGAACGCACCGCACCCTGCTGGGCATTGTTCGGTTGCAGCTTGAACAGGTAGAACAGCACCGTCAGCAGCACCAGGAACGCCGGGCCCACATACAGCGCCACGCGGGTGTCCGGGAAGTAGGCCATCAGCCCCACCACCAGCACCAGGAACGCCAGGGCCAGGTAGGAACTGATCGGGTACAGCCACATGCGGTATTTCAGGCCGGCACGTTCCGAGGCGCTCAGGCCTTTGCGGAACTTGAGCTGGGCCAGGAGGATCATCACCCAGGTCCAGATCGCGCCGAAGGTGGCGATGGAGGTCACCCAGACGAACACCTTCTCCGGCACCAGGTAGTTGAGCAGCACACCCAGCAGCAAGGCGAAGATCGACAGCAGCAACGCGCGACGCGGTACGCCGTTGTTCGAGGTCTTGGCGAAACCAGCCGGGGCCTGGCCATTCTGCGCCAGGCTGTAGAGCATGCGCCCGGTGCTGAAGATGCCGCCGTTGCAGGACGACAGCGCGGCGGTGATCACCACGAAGTTGATGATGCCGGCGGCGGTCTTGATGCCCAGGCGCTCGAAGGTCATCACGAACGGGCTGCCCTGGGTGCCGATTTCGTTCCAGGGGTAGATCGACAGGATCACGAACAGCGCGCCCACATAGAACAGCAGGATGCGCCAGAACACCGAGCCGATGGCGTTGGGAATGGTCTTCTGCGGGTTCTTCGCTTCACCGGCGGTGAGGCCGATCATCTCTACGCCCAGGTAGGCGAACATCACCATCTGCAGCGACATCAGCACACCGGTCACGCCGTTGGGCATGAAACCGCCGTGGGTCCACAGGTTGGAAATGCCCAGCGCCACGCCGTCATTGCCGAAACCGAAGGCGATGATGCCGATGCCACCGATGACCATGGCGATGATGGTGACGATCTTGATCAGGGCGAACCAGAACTCGAACTCACCGAAGGCCTTGACCGCGATCAGGTTGATCGAGCCCATGCTCACCAGGGCCGCCAGGGCCCAGATCCAGCGCGGCACATCGGGGAACCAGATGCCCATGTACACCGCCACCGCGGTGATTTCCGCGACGCAGGTCACCAGCCACAGGAACCAGTAGTTCCAGCCGGTGAGGAAGCCCGCCAGCGGGCCCAGGTAGTCTTGCGCGTAACGGCTGAAGGAACCCGCGACCGGGTTATGCACGGCCATCTCGCCGAGGGCGCGCATGATCACCAGAATCGCCAGGCCGCCGAGGATGTAGGACAGCATGATGGCCGGACCGGCCATTTCAATGGCCTTGGCCGAACCGAGGAACAGGCCGACACCGATACAGGCGCCGAGCGCCATCAAGCGAATATGCCGTTCGCCGAGTTCGCGTTTCAGCGGGCCGCCTTGAGCGGTCTCGCCTTGGGGCAGGTGGTTGCCAACTGGCATAGGGTACAACCTCATCTTGTTATTGGATGTGAGCCACCGAGTCTGTAAGGCACGGACGGATAACCCGTACCTGCCAGATCGGATCGACCTTGTGGGCCGACACGTCTTGTAGGACAAATCCTGCAAGATCAGTGGGGCGTGCAGTATAAAAAGCTGACGGCAGGCTTTTTCACTCTATAAACAGCTAAATTCAGAGAGAAATCTCGGTATCTTCGGGTTTTGCGGAGTGGCATTACCTGGATTTTTTGCCGTTTGTCATTTTTGAACGGCGCCGAGTATTGCACAGCCATGGTGCAGCGTCATGCCCCTACCTAGGACCTATTTACCGGTCGTGATGGCTCTATCTCAGGCTTCTTTCGCCTCGCCCCCCCTGTAGGAGCGAGCTTGCTCGCGATGGTCGTCAACGATGACGCGGTGTATCCGAAGCATCGCGGCGCCCTCGGGTTTATCGCGAGCAAGCTCGCTCCTACAGGGGGAGGTGAATGCTTTCAGGTCGATCACAAATTTTTCACCATTGCCCACCACCGTCTAAGCTTCAGACAAGTCCGATCAATTTGCGTGAATGGATCAGTCGACTATGGGTGCTTTGCGACAGACCGATTCGAGTAAAAATGTAGTGCCAACTGATCGCGTGGAAGAAGCGCCTATCCCTGAAAAGTCCCATTCCAGCCGGCTTTGGTGGCGGCTGTTCTGGCTATTGCTGCTGATGGCGCTGGTCGCCCTCGGCTTTGCCGCGTCCAAGGAAATGCGCACCTCGAAACTGCAGGCGCGCGAACTCAGCAAGTTCGCCGCGGACCTGAACTACGCCATGGCGCCCGGGCCCAGCGATGCCATCGTCTACCCCGGCGCCGGCCCCTTCGACAAACGCCTGGGCTACAGCGCCCTGGATGATTTCCTCGCGCGCCTGCTCAAGCGCGGTTACGTGGTGGAGGCCCAGACCCGCTTCTCCCCCGCCTTGATGAACTACAGCGAAAACGGCTTCTTCGTACCCTATACCGAGAAGATTCAGGCCGGGCTGTCGATCACCGATTGCCGCGCGGCGCCGCTCTATCAATTCAAGTACCCGCAACAGCTCTACTCGAACTTTGCCGCCATCCCGCCGGTGATGGTGCGCAGCCTGTTGTTCATCGAGAACCGCGAATTGCTCGACCCCGACCAGCCCCTGGCCAACCCGGCGGTGGACTGGCCGCGCTTCGGCAAGGCTGCCTGGTCACAGGTGGCCAAGCTCCTGCACCTGCCCGGGCAGACGGCGGGCGGCAGCACCCTGGCGACCCAACTGGAAAAGTACCGGCACTCGCCAGACGGCTTGACCGTGTCCGGCGCGGAAAAGCTCCGGCAGATGATTTCCGCCAGCGTGCGCGCCTACCAGGGCGGCCAGCAGACCCTCGAGGCGCGGCGACGCATCATCCGCGACTACCTCAACAGCGTGCCGCTGTCGGCGGTGCCCGGCCACGGTGAAGTGCACGGCATGGCCGAAGGGCTGCGGGTCTGGTATGGCGCCGACTTCGCCCAGGTCAACGAGCAGCTGGCGAGCACCGCCAGCGATCCGCAGAGCCTGGCGCAACGTGGCCTGGCCCTGCGCCAGGTGCTGTCGTTGATGATCGCCCAGCGCCGGCCTTCGCATTACCTGTCCAAGGGCCGCCGGGAACTGGCCGAACTCACCGACAGCCATATCCGCCTGCTGACCCAGAACGGTGTGATCGATACGCCGCTGTCGGCCGCCGCCCTGGCCAGCAAGGCCACCTTCCGCGACTGGGTGCAGGAACCGACGATCCAGCCGATCGAGACCAACAAGGGCATCAGCGTCGCCCGCAGCCGCCTGGCCGGCCTGCTCAACCGGCCGCTGTACGACCTCGACCGCCTCGATCTGTCGGCCACCAGTACCCTGCAAAGCGACCTGCAACGCCAGGCCACCGAGTACCTCAAGCACCTGGCCGACCCGGTGTTCGCCGGCGAGATCGGCCTGCTCGGCGAACGCCTGCTGACGCCGACCAGCACCACCCAGGTGCGCTACAGCTTCACCCTGCTCGAACTGACGCCGGACGGTTCGCGGGTGCGGGTCCAGACCGATAGCACCGACCAGCCCTTCGACATCAACGAAGGCAGCAAGCTGGAGCTGGGCTCCACCGCCAAGCTGCGGGTCCTGACCACCTACCTGCAGATCATTGCCGAACTGTACGAGCAGTACGGCGCCGAAACCCCGGCGGTGCTGAAGAAAGTCGAGATCGCCGAACAGGATCGCCTGAGCCGCTGGGCCGTGGACTACCTGATCCAGAACAACGATCGCAGCCTGCCGAAAATGCTCGAGGCGGCCCTGGACCGCAAATATTCGGCCAGCCCCGGCGAGAGCTTTTTCACCGGCGGCGGGCTGCACACCTTTCATAACTTCCGCAAGGAAGACAACGGCCGCATGCCGACCCTGCGCGACGCCCTGCGCGAGTCCATCAACCTGCCCTTCATCCGTCTGATGCGCGACCTGGTGCGCTACAGCACCTACGCCGGCCCGAGCAACAGCGCCAACCTGCTCAAGGATGACGGCGACCCGCGGCGCCAGGAATACCTGGCCAAGTTCGCCGACCGCGAGGGCACTTCCTTCCTCCTGCGGTTCTGGAAGAAGTACCGCAACAAGGACACCCAGGCGCGCCTGGACACCTTCCTCGACAGCATGCACCCGACGCCGATCCGCCTGGCCGCCGTGCACCGCTACCTGCTGCCGGAAGCCAGCCAGGAGAGTTTCAACAGTTTCATTCGCTCGCACCTCAAGGGCGCCAAGCTCACGGAAAAACTCACCGACGAACGCCTGGACAAGCTCTATTACAGCTACGGCCCCGGCTCCTACGACCTGCCCGACCAGGGCTATATCGCCAAGGTGCACCCGCTGGACCTGTGGCTGCTCGGCTACCTGCTGAACAACCCCGACGCCAAGTTCAGCGAGATCGTCAAAGCCAGCGAATTCGAGCGCCAGGAGGTCTACAGCTGGCTGTTCAAGAGCCGGCACAAGAGCGCGCGCGACAGCCGTATCCGCACCATGCTGGAGATCGAGGCGTTCCTCGACATTCACCAGCGCTGGCAGAAAGTCGGCTACCCCTTCGACCATCTGGTGCCCTCGCTGGCGACCGCCATCGGCAGCTCCGGCGACCGCCCCGCGGCGCTGGCCGAACTGGTCGGCACCATCCTCAACGACGGCGTGCGCATGCCGACCCTGCGCATCGACAGCCTGCATTTCGCCGCCGATACGCCTTATGAAACCAAGCTGGTCAACGACCCGGCCGAGGGCAAGCGGGTGATGCCTTCGCAAGTGGCCACCGCGCTGCGCGGCGCCTTGTCGCAAGTGGTGGATGCCGGTACCGCCAAGCGCCTCTCCGGCAGCTTCAAGCTGGCCGACGGCACCCCGCTGGCCATGGGCGGCAAGACCGGCACCGGCGACAACCGCATCGAGGCCGTCGGTTCCGGCGGACGGATTCTCAGTTCGAAATCCATCAACCGCACCGCCACCTTCGTGTTCTATATCGGCGAACACCACTTCGGCACCCTGACCGCCTATGTACCGGGCGCCTCGGCCCAAGGCTTCAAATTCACCTCGGCCTTGCCGGTCCAGGTGCTCAAGGGCATGGCGCCGATCCTCACGCCGTACCTGCAACCGGGCAGCAACACCCAATGCCTGGGCAGCCTGGCGCAACGCTGAATCCTCCCGTCGTCCAATAACCGCTGCCTGTAGCCGCTCTCCGCAGGAGGCGTGCTCTTGAGGCCCTCAAAAGGTCCTCCGGACCTTATCGCAGCCTTCGGCAGCGGCTACAAGAATGCTTCTCAACTCCATTCTCCGACAAACGGCAGGTCTGGCTGCCACGAAAGTACTTGCGCGGCATTTAAGATATATCTTAAGTTATGTCTTAACCAAACAGGAGAAAGAGAAAATGAGAGAACACCACCATCCCCACCGCGAGTACGGCGACGGCCACGACGGTTTCGAGAAACGCCCCGGGCGCGAACGCGGCGGCCGCGGCCCGCGGGTCTTCGCCCCCGGCGACCTGAAGCTGCTGTTGCTGGCGCTGATCGCCGAGCAGCCGTGCCACGGCTATGACCTGATCCGCCAGATCGAGGGCATGTTCGATGGCGCCTACAGCCCCAGCCCGGGCGTGATCTACCCGACCCTGACCTTCCTCGAAGAAAGCGAACTGATCAGCGGCGATGCCGAAGGCGGGAAAAAACGCTACAGCGTGACCGAGGCCGGTCGCCTGTCATTACAGGACCAGGCGATTGCCCTGGACGGCGTGCGCATGCGCATCGACGTCAGCAAACGCTCGCTGCGCGGCCATGATCGCCCGGCGGAAATCCACGAGGCGGTGCACAACCTGCGCCACGCCCTGCAGATGCACCACGGCCGCTGGAACCCGCAAGAAATCGTGCGGGTCCGCGACCTGCTGAACAACACCGCCCGCGCCATCGTCGACGGCCCGGCCACCCCTTCTACCCAGGAGTCAGCTGAATGAGCGCAGACAATTCGCCATCGATTCATCGGGTCAGCCACGAGATCAAACGCCGCCGCCTGGAAGTGCTGCGGGTGGTCGACCTGACCCCGCGCATGCGCCGCATCACCCTGGGCGGGCCGGAACTCGCGGGCTTCATCAGCCTGGGCAGCGACGATCATGTGAAGCTGCTGTTCCCGCAGAACGCCGAACAGCAGGCCGCCCTGGAAACCCTGGTACTGGGCCCGGGCAAGGACAACGGCGTGATGCCGGCCATGCGCGACTACACGCCACGGCGCTACGACCTGGATATCGGCGAGCTGGATATCGATTTTGTCCTGCACGGCGACGGCCCCGCCTCGACCTGGGCCGAACAGGCCAAGCCCGGTCAGTTCCTGCATATCGGCGGCCCCCGCGGCTCGATGATCGTGCCGGACATGTTCGACAGCTACCTGCTGATCGGCGACGAAACCGCACTGCCGGCCATTGCCCGGCGCCTGGAAGAGTTGCCGGCCGGGCGCCGGGTACTGGCGGTGATCGAGGTCCAGGACGCGGCCGAGCGGCAGGTGCTGGAGAGCGCGGCGCAGGTCGAGGTGATCTGGGTCGAACGCGACGGCGGCCAGCAGGACCTGTTCAGCACCGTGCGCGGGCTACAGATGCCGAGCGGCAAGCTGTACGCCTGGGTGGCCACGGAAAGCAAAGTCTCGCGGCAGATTCGCCGGGTGCTGCTGGACGAGCACCGACTCGACGACGCGTTCGTGAAGGCCGCCGGTTACTGGCGCCTGGACAGTAGCGAAGAAGAGTGACGGACTGCCCAGCCTCGCCCCTACAGACCTGCCTCTGTAGGAGCGAGGCTTGCCCGCGATGACGCCCTTCCAGTCACCGCATACTCAAGCCCGGCGACGCCCCAACCAACGATCCAGCCCGACAATCCCCAGCGCCACCAGCACAAACCCCGCCAGAATCCCCAACGCATTCACGAACGCCTGCGCGTAGCCCAGCTTGTCCACGTCGACAAAAGGATAGGGATACAGCCCCAGCACATGCCCGCGCAGCAGGACATAAGCGAAATACAGCAGCGGGTAGAGCATCCACCCGGCGACATGCCGCAACCCCAGGCGGCCCTTGGGCACGCAGCACCACCAGTAGACGAGAAACAGCAGCGGCATCACGTCGTGCAGCAACTCGTCCGCCACCAACTGCCAACCCTGGGGATGCCACAGATGACGCAGCAACAGGCTGTACGCCAGCCCCACCAGCAGAATGCTGACCGCGATACCGCTGCTGACCCAGGGTTGCAGGAAAAACCGCTGCCCCCGTGAGCTACGCAGGTTCAGGGCACAGGTCAGCACCACCGCCACCAGGGTGTTGGTGAGCACGGTGAAGAAACTGAAAAAGTTGATCAGCCCGCCCAGTAGGCTGGCGTCCACCGTCCAGCGCAGATGAAGAATCAGGTACAGCTGGATCGTCAGCCCCGCCCAGCCGAGCAACGCGGCCAGCGCAGTGAACAGCCGTTTGCCGCCTGAAGGAAAAACCGGCTCGACAGCCATCGAAGGTCCTTAGAGCGGGCGTTTGGTGCGCTGCAATTTCACGTACAGCTGCTCGACTTTCTCCCGCGCCCAGGGCGTCTTGCGCAAGAAGGTCAGGCTCGACTTGATGCTCGGGTCGCTCTTGAAGCAGCGGATATCGATGCGCTCGGCCAACCCCTGCCATTCGTAGTGTTCCACCAGCGCCTTGAGGATCTGTTCCAGGGTGACGCCGTGCAGCGGGTCGTTGTTCGTTGCAGTCATGCCGGGCCTTTGAGCAAGAGAAAAAAGGAAGTCGCGCACCTTAGCCGAGGGTTCGATCCGGTGGAAGGGCGAACACTCATCAACTGTAGCCGCTGCCGCAGGCTGCGATAGCGCCGAAGGCGCTCATGCACCTGAGATCGCCGCGAGCGCTCCGCTCGATCGCAGCCTGCGGCAGCGGCTACATCGGAACGAATGCCCCCCTCTCCTGAAAAAGTTCCTTCCTTTTCGCGCCAAGAGAGATGTTATATTGTATCAATACAAAACAAACCCCTGATCCAGACACCTCGCCGTGTCACGCCTGTTCTCTTTTGACTCAAAGCGCACAGCCCCGCGCTTGCCAAGGAATGACCGATGTCCCTCTCTGCCCACCGCCCTTCTCGCTCTCTACTCTGGCGCCTGACGCCGCTGTCCGCCGCCTTGCTGCTCGCTTCCCAGGCCCACGCCCTGGAGCTGCAACCGCAGGTCATCACCGCCAACCCGCTGGGCAGCCAGCAAACGGCGGCGCCGAGCACGGTGCTGGAAGGCGACGAGCTGACCCTGCAACAGCAAGGCAGCCTCGGCGAAACCCTGAATAAACAGCCGGGCGTGTCCTCGTCCTACTTCGGCCCGGGCGCCAGCCGGCCGATCATTCGCGGCCTGGATGGCGATCGCATTCGCCTGTTGCGCAACGGCGTCGGCGCCCTGGATGCGTCGTCGCTGTCCTACGACCACGCGGTGCCGCTGGACCCGGTCAACGTCGACCGTATCGAGATCGTCCGTGGCCCGGCTGCCCTGCTGTATGGCGGCAGCGCCATCGGCGGCGTGGTCAACACCTTCGACAACCGCATCCCCACCGAAGCCATCGAAGGCATCCACGGTGCCGGTGAATTGCGCTACGGCGGTGCCGACACCACCCGCAGCAGCGCGGGCAAACTGGAAGCCGGCAACGGCACCTTCGCCCTGCACCTGGACGCCAACTCGCGGCAGTTCAACGACCTGAAAATCCCCGGCTACGCCCGCAGCCGCCACGCCCCGCCGAGTGAAGACGGCAACGGCAAGAAAGGTCGCCTGGGCAACAGCGACGGTCGTCAGGACGGCGGCGCCATCGGCGGTTCCTACACCTGGGACGACGGTTACGCCGGGCTGTCCTACAGCAACTACGACTCCAACTACGGCTCGCCCGCCGAAGAGGACGTGCGCATCCGCATGAAGCAGGACCACTATGCCTTCGCCTCGGAACTGCGCAACCTCGACGGCCCTTTCAGCTCGCTGAAATTCGATGCCGGCTACACCGATTACGAGCACCGCGAAATCGAAGGCGGCGAGACTGGCACAATCTTCAAGAACAAGGGTTACGAAGCCCGTGTCGAAGCCCGTCACCAGCCCCTCGGCCCGCTCAATGGGGTGATTGGCACCCAGGTCAGCCGCAGCGAGTTTTCCGCGCTCGGCGAAGAGGCCTTCGTGCCCCAGACCGACACCGACAGCGCCGCACTGTTCATCCTCGAAGAGCTGCAGGCCACCGAACGCCTGAAACTCAGCCTCGGCGGACGCCTGGAACACACCCGCGTCGACCCGGACAGCAAAGGCAACGAACGCTTCAGCCAGGCCGACAGCTCCAGCAGCTTCACCGCCGGTAGCCTGTCGTCCGGCGCGGTCTATACCCTGACGCCGATCTGGTCCGTGGCCGCCACCCTGGGCTACACCGAACGCGCCCCGACCTTCTACGAGCTGTATGCCAACGGCGCCCACGTGGCCACCGGCACCTATGAAGTCGGCGACGCCAACCTGTCGAAGGAAAAAGCCGTGTCCAGCGACCTGGCCCTGCGTTTCGACAACGGCACCCACAAAGGCAGCGTCGGGGTGTTCTACAGCCACTTCTCCAACTACATCGGGCTGCTCGGCAGCGGCCGCACCCTCAACGATGAAGGCGAGGAAGACGCCGGCGGCATGCCGGAATACACCTACTCCGGGGTCCGCGCGCGGTTTACCGGTATCGAAGCGCAGGATCACTGGAAGCTCGGCGAAAGCGCCTACGGCAAGTTCGCCCTGGAACTGTCCGGCGACTACACCCGCGCCAAGAACCTGGACAACGGCGAAGCCCTGCCGCGCATCGCCCCGCTACGCCTGAACAGCGGCCTGCTGTGGGAACTGGATCGCTGGCAGGCGCGCATCGATGTCGAACACGCCGCCAGCCAGCGTCGCGTGCCGGACAACGAAAGCGGCACCGACGGCTACACCACCCTGGGCGCCAGCGCCGGCTACCACTTCGATATCGGCAGCAGCCAGTGGCTGGCCTTCGTCAAGGGCGAGAACCTGACCAACCAGACCGTGCGTTACGCCAGCTCGATCCTGCGCGACATCGCCCCGGCCCAGGGGCGCAGCATCGAGGTCGGTTTGCGCACCACCTTCTGAGTCCCCCCACAATCGCAGCCTTCGGGCTGCGATTTTCCTCTCCGCCCCCTCCCCCTCAGAACCTGACTCCCACGGCATTGCGCAATCCCCAGCCTGTACCGCCAGGCCGTGACCGGGCAAAATGCGCCGCTTTATCTTTCCAAGGTTGCGTACCTGTCATGACGGCCTGAAGCAGTGCCATCAACCCGTGACCTCCCGCAGAAACCGGATTTCCACCCAACAAAGGACTGACCCCTTGTTCAACCTCACACGCCCGTTCGCCGTGCTTTTGGCCCTCACCCTCTCGCTTGATGCTGTCGCACTGTCCCTTCATTCGGAAAAACGCGCAGATGGCACAACCGTGCTGCAGCTCACCAATGCCCCCGCGCCGGCACGACCACCGCAACTCAATGAAGACCCGGCGGTGCGCGCGGCCCTGATCGACTTCATCGGCTACGCCACCGGCAGCTTCACCAGCGACGGCTCCATGATCGTGACGCAAGTACTGGATTCCCTCGACTCAGAGTTCTCGACGTTCGAGAAAGGTGTACCTGCCGGACGCAAAATGCTCACGGCCATGGATCATGGTCACGGCTTTGAACGCGCCGCGCTGCTGTTGGACGACAAGGGGCAGTTGCTCGCCGTTGGGCTGGTGAATGGGCACTGCACCGTCAAATCCAGGGACGAAACCTTGTCCTGCAATCCGGCACCGGAAACCGTGCTGACCATCTTCCAGGCCAAAGACGCCAAGAAGAGTGACGCCGAGCCGATCATTGCCTGGAGCAAAGAGTTGCCGCCAATGGTCGCGTCTTGGGCCGAAAGTGAAGATCCCGAAACCCGTGCCCGGGCGCAAAAGATCTCCACCGTTGAATACATCACCACTGCACCGGAAAAAGACTCCTGGAACGCCTCACAACTGCCTGCCGACTTCCCGAAGGCGATGCTCGGGTTGCTACCTAAAAACTCCCACTTGGTGGGCGCAGGCGTCGATGGTTTCTTCATCACACCAGGCCTGAAAGGCGCGCCGATTTACGGCGACTACGACGAGATAGCGGGCAGGCCCCGGCATGATTTCGAGGTGCTATTGAAAACCTACGCGCCGTTCCCCGAGGTCGTGAAGTTTTACCAGGAGCAAGCCAAAGGCGCCGAGTTACGCGCAAACGATGAAAAAGCCCTGATTGACGGTGTGGCTGGCGGCGGTACTTACAAGATCGAGATCAAGGATGAAGAGGAAGAAGGAACATCCATCACGTTCTCCGGCTGGAGAAAAGAAGTCTGAAAGTCCTTAGTTGAACCCGCACAACAACAGGGGCGAGTTATTCAAAGTAGAACGACGTGCCCCCTGTTTGACCGAAAGAAGATTGACGGTAGTTTCGTGCCGAATACAAACGGCAGGAAAAAGCACACTGTTACCAAATTCGAAATGATTCATGTCACTAAAAGCGCTTTCTCTCCAAGAGGAGGCGCTTTATCCTTACGCCCCCAACGCTGAATCGTTTTTTTTCCTTAAAACAGTGGCTACCGCTTGCGACCCCTGAGGTTCGCAACGCGCGCTACCCCCTGTTTTTCTGACCTCTTATAAAAAGCCCTTACCTGACAACTTATGCCTAATTTCAAGCCCCTCAAAGACAGCGCTGTCTTGCACCCTACTGCCAGCCAGAAAGCCATGACCCTGCTCAGCGCCTTCGGCCTGGCCACTTGCGCCCAGGCCGCGCCGGCCTTCGACAGCGAGTCCCCCTGGATGCTCGGCGACTGGAACGGCAACCGCACCGAGCTGGCGAAAAAAGGCTACGACTTCAAGATCGACTTCGTCGGCGAAATGGGCGCCAACCTGCATGGCGGTTACGACCATGACCGCACCGCGCGCTTCAGCGACCAGTTCGCCTTCGGCAGCCACCTGGACCTGGGCAAGATCCTCGGCTGGAACGATGCCGAATTCCAACTGACCATCACCAAGCGTGACGGCGACAACATCAGCAACGACCGCATCAACGACCCGCGGGTCGGTGGCTTCACCTCGGCCCAGGAAGTCTGGGGCCGCGGCCAGACCTGGCGCCTGACGCAGATGTGGTACCAGCAGAAATTCTTCGACCAGAAACTCGATATCAAGGTCGGCCGGTTCGGCCAGGGCGAAGACTTCAACAGCTTCCCCTGCGACTTCCAGAACCTGGCGTTCTGCGGCTCCCAGGTCGGCAACTGGGCCGGCAGCGTCTGGTACAACTGGCCGGTCAGCCAATGGGCGCTGCGGGTCAAATATCACCTGACGCCTGAGCTCTACGCGCAGATCGGCGCCTATGAGCAGAACCCGTCCAACCTCGAACGCGGCAACGGCTTCAAGCTCAGCGGCAGCGGCACCCAGGGCACCCTGCTGCCGGTGGAGCTGGTGTGGACGCCGAAGCTCAACGGGCTGCCGGGTGAATACCGCGCCGGTTACTACTACAGCAGCGCCAAGGCCACTGACGTGTACAAGGACAGCAACGGTCAGCCGGCGGCCTTGAGCGGCGAGGCCTATCGCAGCAGTTCGAGCAAGCACGGCCTGTGGCTGGGCGCGCAACAGCAGATCACCAGCCTGGCCAGCGACCACTCGCGCGGCTTGAGCCTGTTCGCCAATGCGACGATGCACGACAAGAAGACCAACGCCATCGACAACTATGTCCAGGCCGGCCTGGTCTACAAGGGCCTGTTCGATGCGCGCGCCAAGGACGACATCGGCTTCGCCATGGCCCGGGTCCACGTCAACCCGGCCTACCGCAAGAACGCCGAAGCGACCAACCAGGCCAACCTCATCCAGGACTACGACAACCCGGCCTACCTGCCGCCCCAGGACACCGAATACAGCGCCGAGCTGTACTACGGCGTGCACGTCACCAACTGGCTGACCGTGCGCCCGAACCTGCAATACATCCGCCACCCGGGTGGCGTGGACAAGGTCGACGACGCGCTGATCGGCGGGATCAAGATCCAGAGCTCGTTCTGAGGCACGCCTGCGCGCCCAATCTGAATAAAACTGTTTTTCCCAAACACTGCTGAACCATGCCCGCGCCTGATCGTCATCTACAGTGAACAAGCGCGGGACTACCTTAAACGTCACGGAGAACCACACTATGAGCACTGATGGTGCTTCAAGTCCGAGCCGCCTGCTGCCGAGCCTGCTCGGTATCTTGCTGCTGCTAATGGGCCTGGCCATGCTGGCCGGGGGGATCAAGCTGAGCATGCTCGGCGGCTCGCTGTACTACCTGTTGGCCGGTATCGGCCTGATCGTCAGCGGCGTGCTGCTGCTGGCGGGGCGTAGTTCCGCGCTGCTCGTCTACGGGGTGGTGCTGTTCTTAAGCTCCGTCTGGGCACTGTGGGAAGTCGGCCTGGACTGGTGGCAACTGGTGCCACGCCTGTCGCTGTTCTTTGCCCTGGGTGTGGTTCTGCTGCTGCCATGGTTCCGTCGTCCGCTGCTGCGCAACGGCCCGGCGCCGCTGGGTACCGCGGTACTGGGCGTGGCCGTGGTCCTGGCCGGCGGTGCCGCGATCAACAGCCAGTTCACCAACCCGGGCGAGATCTCGGGCGAACTGGGCCGTGAAAGCGCCGACACCACCAGCGCCGCGCCGACCATGCCCGAAGGCGACTGGCAGGCGTATGGCCGCACCGAGTTCGGCGACCGCTACTCGCCGCTGACCCAGATCACGCCGGCCAACATCGGCAAGCTGCAGGAAGCCTGGCGCATCCGCACCGGCGACATGCCGACCGCCAAGGACCCGGTGGAAATCACCAACCAGAACACCCCGCTGAAGGTCAACGGCATGCTCTATGCCTGCACCGCCCACAGCCAGGTGCTGGCGCTGGACCCGGACACCGGCAAGGAAATCTGGCGTTTCGACCCGAAAATCCAGGGCCCGAACGGCGACGACTTCCGTGGCTGGGCGCACATGACCTGCCGCGGCGTGTCGTACTACGACGAAGCCAACTTCAACAAGTCCGATGCCATCAGCACCCCGGCCAGCCTCTCAGCCGCCGGCCAGGCCATCGCCGCCAGCTGCCCGCGTCGCCTGTTCCTGCCGACCGCCGACGCACGCCTGATCGCGATCAACGCCGACACCGGCAAGGTCTGCGAAGACTTCGGCAACAAAGGCGCGGTGGACCTCAAGGCCGGTATCGGCCCGTTCACCCCGGGCGGCTACTACTCGACGTCGCCGGCCGCCATCACCCGTAACCTGGTGATCATCGGCGGCCACGTGACCGACAACGAGTCGACCAACGAACCGTCCGGCGTGATCCGCGCCTTCGACGTGCACGACGGTCACCTGGTGTGGAACTGGGACGCCGGCAACCCCGACGTAACCACTCCGCTGCCGGAAGGCCAGACCTACACCCGCAACTCGCCGAACATGTGGTCCCTGGCCAGCGTCGACGAGAAGCTGGGCCTGGTCTATCTGCCGCTGGGCAACCAGATGCCTGACCAGTGGGGCGGCAACCGCACCGCGGGCGCCGAGAAATTCAGCGCCGGCACCGTGGCCCTGGACATCGACACCGGCAAGCTGCGCTGGAACTACCAGTTCACCCACCATGACCTGTGGGACATGGACGTGGGCAGCCAGCCGACCCTGGTGGACATGAAGACCGCGGACGGCATCAAGCCGGCGCTGATCCAGCCGACCAAGCAAGGCAGCCTGTACGTGCTGGACCGTCGCGACGGCACCCCGATCGTGCCGATCCAGGAAGTACCGGCTCCGGCCGGTGCGGTCGAAGGCGACCACACCGCGCCGACCCAGGCCCGTTCGGACCTGAACCTGCTGCCACCGCCGCTGGAAGAAAAAGGCATGTGGGGCGCCACGCCGTTCGACCAGATGCTGTGCCGCATCCAGTTCAAGGAACTGCGCTACGAAGGCCAGTACACCCCGCCATCGATCCAGGGCAGCCTGATCTACCCGGGTAACGTCGGTGTGTTCAACTGGGGCAGCGTATCGATCGACCCGGTCCGTCACCTGCTGTTCACCAGCCCGAACTACATGGCCTTCGTTTCCAAGCTGGTGCCGCGCGCCGAAGTCGCCGCCGGCAGCAAGCGCGAAAGCGAAACCTCCGGTGTGCAACCCAACACCGGCGCGCCGTACGCGGTGATCATGCATCCGTTCATGTCGCCGTTCGGCGTACCTTGCCAGGCCCCGGCCTGGGGCTACGTGGCCGGTATCGACCTGACCACCAACAAAGTGGTGTGGAAGCACAAGAACGGCACCAGCCGCGACAGCTCGCCAGTACCGATCGGCTTGCCCATCGGCGTGCCAAGCATGGGCGGCTCGATGGTTACTGCCGGCGGCGTGGGCTTCCTCAGCGGTACCCTGGACCAGTACATCCGCGGTTATGACGTGAACAACGGCAAGGAACTGTGGAAATCCCGCCTGCCAGCAGGCGGCCAGGCCACGCCGATGAGCTACACCGGCAAGGATGGCAAACAGTACGTGCTGGTGGTCGTGGGTGGCCACGGCTCGCTGGGCACCAAGATGGGCGACTACATCATCGCCTACAAACTGTCGGAATAAGCGTTACCGGCGGTGAATGAAAAGGCGGCTACCTGCGGGTAGCCGCCTTTTTTTGTGGATGGCGTTTGCGGGGAGTTTCTTCAGCCTTTCATTTTTGTGTTGCCTGGCCTGACGTCATCGCGAGCAAGCTTCGCTCCTACAGAAGCAGGATCGCTGCGTTCCGCTTTACGCTTCCGTAGGAGCGAGGCTTGCCCGCGATAAGGCCCGCCAGGCAACAGAGATCCATGTAGCCGCTGCCGCAGGCTGCGATCGACCGGCACGGTCGCGGCGTTCTGAAGACTGCTGAAGGTTCGGCGGGAGATCGGGAACCAAGGCCCTGCGGGCCTTATCGCAGCCTCGCGGGCTCGGCAGCGGCTACAGGCCAATGTCGATCCGAGATGGGGGTGGCAGTGGCAACAGCGAAAATTCCTACAACACGCGTCGACTCCCATCACCTTGTCCCACCGGGCCCCGGACTCTATGGTTTGGCCTGTCACTGCAAACTCAGTGACAGGGTGTGGAAGCCCTTATATCGTTAGGCGCGCAAAGCAACGTGAGTCAGGCGTTTTTCGCCTGCACTTTATGGCGGCTGTGCGTGGGGCACTCTCGAGTGCGCCGGGTGCCTAACGTCCCGGTCTTCCACACCTGCGTACAGCCGCCACCTGATTACGTGGAAGTGATTTCTGGCGACTCCGACTCATACGTTAGGAACAGACCAATGAAAAAACTCACTCCCGATCCACCCGCGATCTTCGACGACACCAAACCCCGCCGCTACATGGCCCTGACCAGCAACGACTGCACCATCCCCGCCTTGCTGATCGACACCGAGGCGCCGCTGGATGTGTTGCACGAAGCCGCCGCCCACCGCATCCGTGCGGCGATCCAGCTGCTGGAAAACATCGCCAGCGACGCCAACCTGCACAGCAACCCGGCGCTGCTCCAGGATTTCGCCCAGCTCTGCGTCATCCCCCTGCGCGATGGCTGCGACCTGCTGGACGTACTCGGCCGGCGCCTGCAGGAACAACTGCTGAGCTGAACCTCGATCCGGGGCCGGCGACCGCCAGCCGGCCCTGCGCCGACGCTATCCTCAACCCGGCCATTGCAAAGGGACATTAGCCCATCTGTGCTAATCGACCCTCCCCTACCCCGGCGATATAGTGCCAACCACTCACTCGCTCTTCTCAACACCGCCGCTCTGCGGTGTCGGGGTCGGCTGCGCCGTAGAAAACACAACAACGCCAAGGAAGAATCACCATGAACCTCCACCCCACTGCTCGCCCCCTCGCCCTGCTCAGCCTCCTGGCACTCGCCCTGGGCGGTTGCGCCATTGCCAAACCCAGCAACGACGACCTCAAGAACCGCGCCCAGACCACCCTCGGCAAACCCGTGACCACGGTCTCCAATGTGCGTAGCGACGCGTCCCAGACCTACTTCACCGCCAGCACCAGCAACGGCGAATACAATTGCGTATTGCCCAGTGGCGGCATGGTCGCCTTCGCCTCCATGGGCGGCGTCGTAGCGCTCCCCGCCGAGTGCACCAAGCAGTAAGCCGCGGCCCATCGTCGATGGTTCATGGCGACCACTTCACACTGTGAAACAGGGCCTGCGGATGTCCGGCCACAGCACCCGGAGCGGCCACGCGGCGCTGCTCAGCTGGAAATCCGCGACTTCAACAGCCAGGCCTCGAAGGCCGCGGCGCTGAGCGGCCGGCTGATCAGGTAGCCCTGGGCCGTGTCGCAGTGCCAGCGCTCCAGCAGGCGCAGGCTGCGTTCCTGCTCCACCCCTTCGGCCACCACCTTGAGCCCCAGGTTGTGGCTCATCTCGATGGTGGAGCGCACGATCACCGCGTCGCCGCTGGTTTCGTCGAGGTTACGGATAAACGACTGGTCGATCTTCAGCTCCTGCACCGGCAGCCGCTGCAATTGCGCCAGCGACGAATAGCCGGTGCCGAAGTCGTCCACCGATAGGCTGATGCCGCAGTCGCGCAGGCTCTGCAACACCTCCAGCGCCTGCTCCGGGTGGCGCATGATGGCGCTCTCGGTGATCTCGAAAATCAGCTGCTCGGCGGACAGTCGATAACGTTGCAGCAACACGCTCACCCGCGCCGCCAGGTCGTGGCCATGCAGATCGTCCGCCGAGATGTTCAGCGACAACTGCAAATGCAGCCCACGCATGTTCCATTCGGCCAGTTGCCGCATGCCTTCCTCGATCACCCACAGGGTCAGGCTGTTCATGCTGCCGGTGCGCTCGGCCAGGGGGATGAACTCCGCCGGCGAGACCATGCCGAACTCCGGGTGCTGCCAGCGCAGCAAGGCTTCGGCCTGGTGCACATGGCCATGGCGCAGGTCGAGCTTGGGCTGGTACAGCAAGAACAGCTCGCCTTCCGCCGCGGCCCGGCGCAGGTCGCGGATCAGCCCGATCTGGCGCTGATGGGCCAGGTCGCGATCCTGCTGGTAGATCTGCAGGTAACCGGGCTGGGCGGCCGCGTCGTGGCGGGCGATGGCGGCGCGGCTGATCAGTTCTTCCGCCGACTGCCCGTCGGTGGGATAGACCGCCACGCCGATGCACACCTGGCGCTGCACTTCATCGCCATGGATGGTCTGCGGCCGGCTCAATAGCGCGTGGAGCCGATCGGCCATGGCCACCGCGCCATCGATCTCGGTGTTTTCCAGCAGCAACAGGAACTCATTGGCGGTGATCCGTGCCGCGGTGTCCCCGGTGGACACCGTCTCCGACAGCCGCCGGCTGACTTCGCGCATCATCTGCTCCACCCCTTCCGGGCCCAGGCCTTCGTTGATCGCCCGATAGTCCTCGATACCCAGGTACAGCAGCACCACCTTGCGCCCGGCGCTGATGGCATTGCTCAGGCGCTCCATGGCCAGCGCCCGGTTGGGCAGGCCGGTCAAGGGATCGTGCAGGGCGTTGTGGGCCAGTTGCAGCTCGCGGCTGGCAATCCCGCTCTGCATGGCGTTGATCGCCTCGGCCAGCAAACCGAACTCGTCGGTGCGCTTGAGCACCACCGGCACCTGGTAGTTGCCGGTGCCGATGCGTTGGGCAGCCTCGGCCAGCACATTCAGCGGCCGCGACACCCGCCGCGCCATGAACAGGGCGCCGGCCAGCGACACCACCAGTGCTGCCAGGGCGATCGCCAGGAATTCCCGGTCCAGCGGCGCGAAAGCCTGCAAGGCGTGATCCAGCGGGCTTTGCAGCAACGCCAGGACCTTGGGGTCGTCGGGATCGTCGGTGTTGGCCAGTTGCAAGGCCTGATTGAGAAAGCGCTTGCCGTGGGCATCGCTCAACTGCGGTAGCGCGCGCCAGGACGAGTTGCGCAGGGTGGTGATGATGGTGGCCCAGAAAATGTCCGGCTGAGTGCTGAACAGTTCCCCGGCGCGCCCGTCCTGCAGAGTGAGGAAAGACACTTCCAGGTTGCTCATGGAGCGCAGTTCGCTGGCGAACAGGTCGTCCATGCGAAACGCCATGACCACCCGGTTCATGTGCATCGGCGTCAGCACCTGCCCCTGGACCAGCAGATAAGGCTGGCCCTTGAGCGCGACGATCAACATGCTTTTGTTCTGCCGCAGGGCCATGCGCAGCGCGCGGTCGTAAGGGAAATGCTCGTGCTCGGTGATCGCCCCCAGGGTGCTGGCGATCACCGTGCCTTCGGCGCCGAGCACGAACAGCTCGCTGCCGCGGGTGCCGGTGCCGTGCTGACGCAGCGCCTCGAGAATCGCCTGGGAGTCGCCGCTGATCACCGCCTCGCGAAACTGCGCATCCACCACCAGCCAGTCCACGCCATAACGCAAGCGCCGGCCGCGCAGTTCGAGCAGGCGTTCGAAGACCCGGGTGCCGGTTTGCAGCTGCACTTGCGCCTGGTTTTCCACTGCATGGTTGGTCGCGGCCTTGACGGCGAAGTACACCACCCCGATCACGATCAACAGCAACAACGCCAATACCCCAGTGATCCTTACCTGGAACGTATGGCGCCACTTCATGAGCCGGCTCTCGTCGCCGCGACCTCACTGTTGTCGACTCTGCACACCCACGGCGACACCCGCCGCTCCCCGCTGAAAAGTCCCTTGATCATTACGCGTCCCTCTGGGCAGCTAAAGATGCGTCAAATAAATGCCATTTCCCTGACAGCATTTAATCGGTCCAGATTAGACCGCCAAGACAAGAAGATCACGCAATAAAATCAGGGGGTTTACAATGTCATTTTTCTGTCGCCGCCAATTTACCAGCGTTCCTGCGCAGAAATGACAGCCTCGCCCTCGCCGTTTTGGAGGATGCACCGCGTCGCGGCGACAAGGACTGAAATAATTGATCCGGCCCGCCCGCCATTGAAACCGCTCGTCACCTGCCCCATCTAACCTGGCATACCCCATTGCGCAGGTGCCCCATGAGCGACCAGCAAGAACTTCCTGAAACCATGAGTGAATACGCCGACCCGGAAAACGCCGAACTCCATACATCCTCCGGCAAGGGTCTGGCCCTGCCCGGGCAGAATCTGCCGGACAAGGTCTACATCATCCCGATCCACAATCGGCCGTTCTTCCCCGCGCAAGTCTTGCCGGTGATCGTCAACGAAGAACCCTGGGCCGAAACCCTGGAATTGGTGAGCAAGTCCGAACACCATTCGCTGGCGCTGTTCTTCATGGACACCCCACCGGAAGACCCACGGCATTTCGACACCTCGGCCCTGCCGCTGTACGGCACCCTAGTCAAGGTGCACCACGCCAGCCGCGAAAACGGCAAGTTGCAGTTCGTCGCCCAGGGCCTGACCCGCGTACGCATCCGCACCTGGCTCAAGCACCATCGCCCACCGTACCTGGTGGAGGTCGAGTACCCGCACCAGCCGAGCGAGCCGACCGACGAGGTCAAGGCCTACGGCATGGCGCTGATCAACGCGATCAAGGAACTGCTGCCGCTCAACCCGCTGTACAGCGAAGAGCTGAAGAACTACCTCAACCGCTTCAGCCCCAACGACCCGTCGCCGCTGACCGACTTCGCCGCCGCGCTGACCTCGGCCACCGGCAACGAACTGCAGGAAGTGCTGGACTGCGTACCGATGCTCAAGCGCATGGAAAAAGTCCTGCCGATGCTGCGCAAGGAAGTCGAGGTCGCGCGCCTGCAGAAAGAGATTTCCGCCGAGGTCAATCGCAAGATCGGCGAGCATCAGCGCGAGTTCTTCCTCAAGGAACAGCTCAAGGTCATCCAGCAGGAGCTGGGTCTGACCAAGGACGATCGCAGCGCCGACATCGAGCAGTTCGAGCAGCGCCTGGCAGGCAAGGTCCTGCCGCCCCAGGCCCAGAAGCGCATCGTGGAAGAGATGAATAAACTGTCGATCCTCGAGACCGGCTCGCCGGAGTACGCGGTCACCCGCAACTACCTGGAATGGGCCACCGCGGTGCCCTGGGGCGTGTACGGCGAGGACAAGCTCGACCTCAAGCATGCGCGCAAGGTGCTGGACCAGCATCACGCCGGGCTCGACGACATCAAGAGCCGGATCCTCGAATTCCTCGCGGTCGGCGCCTACAAGGGCGAGATCAGCGGTTCCATCGTACTGCTGGTGGGCCCGCCCGGCGTGGGCAAGACCAGCGTCGGCAAGTCCATCGCCGAGTCCCTGGGCCGGCCGTTCTACCGCTTCAGCGTCGGCGGCATGCGTGACGAGGCCGAGATCAAGGGCCACCGCCGCACCTACATCGGCGCCCTGCCGGGCAAGCTGGTGCAGGCGTTGAAAGACGTCGAAGTGATGAACCCGGTGATCATGCTCGACGAGATCGACAAGATGGGCCAGAGCTACCAGGGCGACCCGGCCTCGGCGCTGCTGGAAACCCTCGACCCGGAACAGAACGTGGAATTTCTCGACCACTACCTGGACCTGCGCCTGGACCTGTCGAAAGTGCTGTTCGTGTGCACCGCCAACACCCTGGATTCGATTCCCGGCCCGTTGCTGGACCGGATGGAAGTGATTCGCCTGTCGGGCTACATCACCGAGGAAAAACTGGCCATCGCCAAGCGCCACCTGTGGCCCAAGCAGCTGGAAAAGGCCGGTGTGTCCAAGGCCCACCTGAGCATCAGCGACGCCGCCCTGCGCGCGGTGATCGATGGTTACGCCCGCGAGGCCGGGGTGCGCCAGCTGGAAAAACAGCTGGGCAAACTGGTGCGCAAGGCCGTGGTGCGGCTGCTGGAAGATCCGGATGCGGTGATCAAGCTCGGCACCAAGGACCTGGAAGCCTCCCTGGGCATGCCGGTGTTCCGCAACGAGCAGGTGCTCAGCGGCACCGGGGTGATCACCGGCCTGGCCTGGACCAGCCTGGGCGGCGCCACGCTGCCGATCGAAGCCACGCGGATTCATACCCTCAACCGTGGTTTCAAGCTCACCGGGCAACTGGGGGATGTGATGAAGGAGTCGGCGGAAATCGCCTACAGCTACGTCACCTCGCACCTCAAGCAGTTCGGTGGCGATGCGAAGTTCTTCGACGAGGCGTTCGTCCACCTGCACGTGCCGGAAGGCGCCACGCCGAAGGATGGCCCGAGCGCCGGGGTGACCATGGCCAGCGCCCTGCTGTCCCTGGCGCGTAACCAGCCGCCGAAAAAGGGCGTGGCCATGACCGGCGAGCTGACCCTGACCGGGCATGTCCTGCCCATCGGCGGGGTGCGCGAGAAAGTCATCGCGGCGCGCCGGCAGAAGCTCTACGAGCTGATCCTGCCGGAAGCCAACCGCGGCCACTTCGAAGAGCTGCCGGACTACCTCAAGGAAGGCATCACCGTGCACTTCGCCAAGCGTTTCGCCGATGTGGCGAAAGTGCTGTTCTAAACGCAGACCTGTAGGAGCGGAGCTTGCTCGCGATAGCCGCACAGCGGCGGTGTATCCGCCGCCCAGCGCTATCCTTGATGGCTTATCGCGAACAAGCTCGCTCCTACAACGTCTCGCCTACCCCACCACAGATTCCCCCATCTTCGGTTATGCTCGCCCTTTGTCATGACCGGAGCTTTCTGACCCATGTCACCGATTCGTCTGTTGCTACCCCTCAGCCTTGCCCTGCTCGCCGCCTGCGCCAGCCAACCCAAGCAAAACGTCACGGTCGAGAACCAGAGCGAATGCCCAGTGCAACTGAGCAACGGGCAAAACCTGATCCTGACCCTGCCGAGCAACCCGACCACGGGTTATCGCTGGGCGATCCAGGACTCGGCCGGCGGCGTGCTGCGCAAAGTCAGCCCCGAGGTCTACAGCAATCCCGAAGACAGCGGCCTAGTGGGCAGCGCCGGCCAGTCCACCTGGCGCTTCCAGGCTTTTGCCGCCGGCACCGGGCGCCTGCTGCTGACCTATCAGCAACCCTGGGCCCCGGAAGTCGCACCGGTGAAAGCCTTCGACTGCGCCATTTCGGTCAAGTGACATGGGCTGGCTGATCCTGGCGCTGATGGGCGCGGCGACCTTCCTCTACGGCCTGAGCATCCACGCCACCCTGTTGTGCCTGCTGGTCAAGCCGCTGCCGGTGCTGGCCCTGCTCGGCTGGCTGCACGATGCACCTCCCGGCGACTATCGCCGCTGGATCAGCCTCGGCCTGTTGTTCTCCCTGCTCGGCGATGTGCTACTGGCCTGGCCCGCCGACCTGTTCGTGTTCGGCCTCGGCGCCTTCCTGGTTGCGCACCTGGCCTATCTCAAGGCCTATACCAGCGATTGCCGGCGCCTGGCGCCCGTGCCCCTGCTGCTGGCCCTGGTCGCCGGCGCGGCGTTGCTGGGCCTTCTGATCAGCCATGGCCTGGGCCCGTTGCTGGTGCCGGTGATCGTCTACGGCCTGGTCATCAGTGCCATGCTCTGGCGCGCCCTGGCCCGCCTGGGCAGCGACGTGCCCAAGCGCTCGGCGCAACTGGCCGCCGCCGGCGCCGTGGCCTTCGTGTTCTCCGACAGCGTGATCGGCATCAGCCGTTTTGTGGTGGCCTTCGATGCCGCGCCCTACCTGATCATCCTCAGTTACTGGCTGGGGCAATGGGGGATCGCGGCCTCGGCCTTCCGCCAGAAGCCCCGCTGAGCCCTGTAGCCGCTGCCGAGCTTGCGAGGCTGCGATCGGTCTGGGCGGCATTCCGACGAAGCGGCCGTAAAACCGGCCACCGCGGTCCTTCAGATACCCCCCCTGCACAGGCTTGGCGAGGACTGCGTCCTCATGCGCAGCCTCGCAAGCTCGGCAGCGGCTACAGGGTCACAGGCGGGCATCCACCTTGTGTCGCCCTTACGGCCCCAAAGGCCCTTCGGGCCTTATCGCAGCCTGCGGCAGCGGCTACAATGCCGGCCCTCTTTCTATCTCCACCGCTGGAACCGCCGTGAGCAAAGAACCCGACCGCCTTTTCGCCCAGCCCCTGGCCCAGGTGCCCGACTTCGCCTTCAACGAAGACGTGGTGCGGGTGTTCCCGGACATGATCAAGCGCTCGGTGCCGGGTTACCCGACCATTGTCGAGAACCTCGGCGTGCTCGCCGCCCAGTTCGCCCAACCCAACAGCGTGCTCTACGACCTGGGCTCGTCCCTCGGCGCCGTGACCCAGGCCCTGCGCCGCCATGTGCGCACCGACGGCTGCCGGGTGATCGCGGTGGATAACTCGGCGGCCATGGTCGAGCGCTGCCGCGAGTACCTCAACGGCCAGGACTCGATGTTCCAGGAGCTGCTGCCGGTCGAAGTGATCGAAGGCGACATCCTCGCCCTGGAGTTCCAGCCGGCCTCGGTGGTGGCGCTGAACTTCACCCTGCAGTTCATCGCCCCCGAACAGCGCCTGGCCCTGCTCGGGCGTATTCGCCAGGCGCTGCTGCCCGGTGGCGCGCTGATCCTCTCGGAGAAGCTGCGCTTCAATGACCCCGAGGAGCATGCGCTGCTCACCGACCTGCACATCGCCTTCAAGCGCGCCAACGGCTACAGCGAACTGGAAATCGCCCAGAAACGCAGCGCCATCGAAAACGTCATGAAGCCCGACAGCCTCGAAGAACACCGCGAACGCCTGCTGGCCGCCGGGTTCTCGAAAGTCGTGCCGTGGTTCCAGTGTCTTAACTTTGCCTCGTTGATTGCCTTGCCATGATCGATCTGTCCCCCCTCGCCCGCCGCCTGGCCGGTACGCCGCTGGCCGACTGGGCCAACACCCTGCAAGCGCAACTCGACACCAAGATGGAAAAGGGCCACGGCGACCTGGAGCGCTGGCAGAGCGCGCTGGACGCGCTGCCGAAGATCCAGCCGAGCACCATCGACCTGCTCAACGGCCTGACCCTGGACACCGACTGCGACGACGCCACCCGCGCCCAGATGCGCACCGCGCTGATGGGCCTGTCGCCCTGGCGCAAAGGCCCGTTCGACCTGTTCGGCGTGCACGTGGACACCGAATGGCGCTCGGACTGGAAGTGGTCGCGGGTCGCTCCGCACCTGAACCTGCAAGGCAAGCGCATCCTCGATGTCGGCTGCGGCAACGGCTACTACATGTGGCGCATGCTCGGCGCCGGCGCCCACAGCGTGATCGGTGTCGACCCGAACTGGCTGTTCTTCTGCCAGTTCCAGGCGGTGCAGCGTTACCTGTCGGAGCCCGCGGTGTGGCACCTGCCGTTCCCGTTCGAGGACCTGCCGGCCAACCTGGAAGGCTTCGACACGGTGTTTTCCATGGGCGTGTTCTACCACCGCCGCTCGCCGATCGAGCATCTGCTGGCGCTCAAGGACTGCCTGGTCAAGGGCGGCGAACTGGTGCTGGAAACCCTGGTGGTGGAAGGCGACCAGCATCAGGTGCTGGTGCCGGAAGACCGCTACGCGCAGATGCGTAACGTGTGGTTCCTGCCGTCGGTACCGGCCCTGGAACTCTGGCTGCGCCGCGCCGGTTTCAGCGATGTGCGTTGCGTGGATGTAAGCGTGACCAGCGTCGAGGAACAGCGCGGCACCGAGTGGATGAAGTACCAGTCGCTGAGCGACTTCCTCGACCCGAACGACCACAGCAAGACCATCGAAGGCCTGCCGGCGCCGATGCGCGCGGTGATTGTCGCCAGGAAATAAATGCCCCACACCGTGTAGGAGCGAGGCTTGCCCGCGATAGCGATTTCAAGCGTCACGCCAGGTTCGAGGTATGCATGGCCCGGGCTGGCGTCATCGCGAGCAAGCTTCGCTCCTACAGAAGAGGAAGGTGCTCAGTTGCGGCTGGCGCGGCGTGCCTTGAAGAACTCGCTCAACACCGCGCCGCACTCTTCGGCCAGGACCCCGCCCTCGACCAGCACCCGATGGTTGAGAAACCCCTGGCTGAAGAACTGCCCCTGGCTCTGCACGATGCCCGCCTTGGGCTCCAGCGCGCCGTACACCACCCGGGCGATACGCGAATGCACGATCAGCCCGGCGCACATGCTGCACGGTTCCAGAGTCACGTAGAGGGTGCTGCCGGGCAGGCGATAGTTGTCGACCGCCTGGGCCGCGGCGCGGATCGCAACCATTTCCGCGTGGGCGCTGGGGTCGCTGCCGCTGATCGGGCAGTTGTAGCCGCGACCGATGATTTCCCCGTCCTGCACCAGCACCGCGCCCACCGGCACCTCGCCCAGGGCCGCGCCCTGGGCGGCCAGGGCCAGGGCTTCACGCATGAACTCCTGGTCGCGGCTGCGATCGATGATCCGGGCGGGGCGAATCTGCCGCATCAGGCCACCTCGATGGCGGCCATCAGGCCGGTTTCCATGTGGTCGATCACATGGCAATGGAACATCCACACCCCCGGGTTATCCGCCACCAGCGCCACCCGGGCACGCTCGTTCTTGCCCAGCAGGTAGGTGTCGGTGAAGTACGGGGTGATCTTCTTGCGGTTCGAGGCGATGACCTTGAAGCTCATGCCGTGCAAGTGGATCGGGTGCTGGTACTGAGTCATGTTCTTCAATTCGAAAATGTAGCTCTGGCCCTTCTTGAGCGTGGCGATCGGGCGGTCGGCGCAGGTCTTGTCGGTGATGTCCCAGGCCTTGCCGTTGATCTGCCAGAGGCTCGGTGGCCTGCCATTGTCCACGTTCACCGAGACCGAGCCAACCCACTCGAAGTTGAAGTTGAGCTTCTCGGCGTTATCCAGGTCCGGCTCGGCGATCGGGTTGGCTGGCAACGCCGGCGGCCACTCGGTCGGCGCGTCGCTGTTGGCCACCGAACGCAAGGTGCCCAGGCGCACCGGGCCGTTGCGCAGCGACAGCTCTTCGCCGGCCGGCGGCGCCTTGATCGCCAGGCAGATGCGCATGCCCGGCCCCAGCCAGTATTCCTTGCCCAACGGCCGCGGCTCGATGGGGTTGCCGTCCAGGGCATAGATCTGCGCTTCGACACCGGGGATGTTGATGCGGTAGGTCAGGGTGTTGTCGAGGTTGAGCAGGCGCACGCGGGTGATCTGCCCGGCCGGGATCTCCACCACCCCCTGGGACACGCCGTTGATGGTCGACAGGCGCCCCGCCGTGCCACCACGCGCCGCCTCGCGGGGGATGCTGAACGGCACGAAGGCGCCGGCTTCATCCACATGCCAGCTTTTCAGGCTCAGGGTGCGTTCGTACTTGAAGCCGGTGGGCTCGCGCTCTTCGATGATCAGCGGGCCGACCAGGCCGCGGCCCAGTTCTTCGCTGCTGTTGACGTGGGGGTGGTACCAGTAGCTGCCGGCATCCGGCACGCGGAACTTGTAGTCGAAGTACTCGCCCGGCATGACCGGCAATTGCGAGACGTAAGGTACGCCGTCCATTTCCAGCGGCAGGCGGATGCCGTGCCAGTGGATGGTGGTGGCCACCGGCAGGTGGTTGATGAAGCGCACCCGCAGCCACTCGCCCTGGCGCACCCGCAGCTCGGTGCCCGGCGCAGAAGGGCCGAAGGCCCAGGCTTCGGTCTTGTGGCCCGGCACCAGCTCGACGTCCAGCGGCGCGGCGATCAGTTGATAATCGTGGCCTGCCTCGGCGTCGGCCATCTTGCCCAGCCAGTAACGCGACGCGCCACCGGCGCCCACGCCAACCACTGCAAGACCGGCCAGACCACCGAGTATCTGTCGACGGGTAAAGGACATGGACTCAACTACCTCACGTATCCGCGGCAGGCCAGGACCCGCAAAAGGCGAATACGATACACCCGCAGTTGAGAAACAGTAAGGGCGGCGCGGCAAGCGGCCGCAGGTGGGTGGGGCCATGACATGTGAAGAAAAAAAGGCGCTGATCATTCGGACGCTATCGCGAGCAAGCTCGCTCCTACAGGGGAATATGCAGTCCTGTAGGAGCGAGCTTGCTCGCGATCGAGTGCGCAGCACTCGCATAAACCCAGGCTCGACAGCGGCTACGCAGATAACCCGACAAGCAGATGCACCACGCCTCCCGCCAGCGCCATCGTCCCGAGCACGCCAGCGCTGCGTAAGGCCACAACATCGAGCAAGGTCGGATCATGCAATTCCACCCGCACCCGGGTCAGGGCCACGCGCTGCCGGGTCTTGAGGTTGTTCGCACCGCCCAGCGCCGCAATAACGGCCTCGCCCAGGGCGGCGTCATCCTTGGCCTGGGTTGTGGTTTTCGGCTGGTCAGGCACCAGGTCCGGGGTCAGGGCCTTCCAGAACGCCCGCTGCAATTTCTCGAACATGTTCAGTTCTCCAGAACCAGTGAAGGGGCCAGCGTCGACTGTTGATGCTGGTGCAAGGCGTCGCGTACCTGTTCGGCGCTTTCCAGGCCGAGAATGCGTCCGGCAAGGGCCTGGCACTGGCTCAGCTCGACCTCGCGCACGCGGGCCTTGATCGCCGGAATCAACGGCACGCTGACCGACAGTTCGTCCACGCCCAGCCCCAGCAGCAGCGGCACCGCCAGGGTTTCCGAAGCCAGCGCCCCGCAGACGCCGACCCACTTGCCGTGGGCATGGGCGGCCTTGACCGTGGAGGCGATCAGGCGCAGCACCGCCGGGTGGAAACTGTCGGCCTGGCTGGCCAGGCGCGGATGATCGCGGTCCATGGCCAGGGTGTACTGGGTCAGGTCGTTGGTGCCGATGGAGAAGAAATCCACCTCCGGCGCGAACAGGTCGGCCAGCAGCGCCGCCGACGGCACTTCGATCATGATCCCCAGCTTCGGCAACTCCTTGAGCCCCAGGGCCAGGGCTTCGTCCTCCAGCATCTGCCGCGCCTGCCGCAATTCCGCCAGCTGGGTGACCATCGGCAGCATGATGTGCAGGCGGGCCAGGCCGGCGCTGGCGAGAACCGCCCGGAACTGTTCGCGCAACAGCTGCGGGCGCTCCAGGCACAGGCGGATCCCGCGCATGCCGAGGAAGGGGTTGGCTTCAGGCTCCATCGGCACATAGGCCAGCGGTTTGTCGCCGCCGACATCCAGGGTCCGCACCACCAGGTTGCGCTCCGGCCCCAGGGCCCGGGCGATGGCGCTGTAGGTCGCGGCCTGTTCTTCATGGCTCGGGGCGACGCTGCGGTCCTGGTAAAGAAACTCCGAGCGCAGCAGGCCGACGCCCTCCCCGCCCAGGTCCATGGCTTGCTCGGCCTCGGCCAGCGAAGCGACGTTGGCCGTCACCTCGACATGATGGCCGTCGCGGGTCACCGCGGCCTCGGCGGCCTGTTCCAGCTCCTGGCGCTGGCGCTGCTGTTGCTGCTGACGCCGGGCCTGCAACTGCTCGATCACCGCCAGCTTCGGGTCCAGGTGCAATTCACCCTGGTCGGCATCCAGCAGCACCGGCGTGCCGCTGGCCAACGCCAGTACCTGTACCGGCAGGCCGCAGACCGCCGGCAAGCCCAGGGCCCGGGCCAGAATCGCCACATGGCTGGTGGCGCCGCCGCCGACCGTGGCAAACCCCAGCACCTTGCGGGTATCGAGGCCGGCGGTCTGGGACGGGGTGAGCTGCTCGGCAATCAGGATCGCCTGCTCCGGCAGGACCCAGGCGCTGTCCTGCACGCCCAGCAGTAACTTGAGCACCCGCTGCCCGACATCCATCAGGTCCAGGGCGCGCTCGGCCAGCAACGGATTGCCCAGGCCCTTGAACAGCTCGGCGGTGGCCTCGGTGGCGCTGTTCCAGGCGAATGCCGCGCTTTTGCCGTCGGCGATCAGGGCATGGGCCTGCTCCAGCAGGCTCGGGTCTTCCAGCAGTTCCTGGTGAGCCTTGAATATCTCGCCCTGGGCGGTGCTGGCGGCCTTGTCCCGCAGGACTTGCAAGGCCTCGGTGGCCTGCGCCAGCGCCCGCTCCAGCAGCTCGCGTTGCACCGCCTGATCGGCGGCGAGTTCGATAATCTCGAGCTTCTGCTCGGCCACCTGCACCACCTGCCCGAAGGCCGATCCCGTCGAGGCGCAGACGCCCCGCAGCAACTTGCCCGATGGCGCGGCAACCGGCGCCACAGGTTTGGCGGCGATCACCGCGCTCACCGCCTCGCCACAACCACTCGCCAGCAACTCGGCCAGGGCCTTGATCGCCGCCTCGGCATCCGCGCCCGCCGCGCTGACTTGCAAGGCATCGCCCTGCGCGGTCTGCAACGCCATGATCGCCACCAGGGACTTGGCGTTGGCGCTGGCCTGTTGCTTGTGCAGGCAGATGCTCGCCTTGAAGCCCTTGGCCGCCTGGGCGAACACCGCCGCCGGGCGCGCATGCAGGCCATTGGGATTAGGCAGCGTCACGGGTTTGGAGAACAGCGCCTCGCCCTCCTCCTCGGGCTCTGTGCTTGGCGCAGGCTCGCCCAGGCTCAACTGCAACAGCGGCTGGCCACTGTCCACCAGTGCACTGTTCGCAGTCAGCCAGGTGAAGGGCTCGCCACTGACCACCAGCATCAGCGTCAACAGGCTGCGGGCATGCACGGCGATGTAGTCAGCATCGAACTCGATCAGCGGCTGCCCGGCCTCGACCCGTTGGCCCTCCTGCACCAGGCGGCTAAAGCCCTTGCCCGCCAGGTTCACCGTGTCCAGGCCGATGTGCATCAGCACCTGCACCCCGTTGTCGTCAGTGATGCTCACCGCATGGCCACTGTCCTGCACGTTGCTGACCACTCCGGCCAGCGGCGCGCGCAGGGTCTGCGAGGTCGGGTCGATGCACAGGCCGTCACCGATGACCCGGCTGGAGAACACCGGGTCCGGCACTTGCTCCAGGGGTATCAACAGCCCGGACAGCGGCGCGAGCAGTTGCAATTGTTGGGTTGTAGCCATGACTTCACCTGCTGTTTGTTCTTGTGAGTGCCGATGGAGCGCGAGCCCCGACAGCATCGCTTATTTCCACCAGTATTCGACCTGCAATCCGACGTTCGCACCATGCCTGGCCGTGCCGAAGGCGCCGGTATCGGACAACGCCGAGCCCGCCGCCAGCTCATTCGCCGCGCGCTTGGCGGCCTGGTTCCAGCTGGCATAGGTGTAGTACAGGCGCACCTCGGGGCGCGCCCAGAATTCCGGGCCCTTGGGCGACCAGGTCGGGGCGAAGGTGAACTTGCTGAGCTTGCGCGTGCCGCCGGGGGCCTCGACCTGGTCGTGGCCCAGCTCGGTGACCAGCTTGAACTGCTCGCTGATCGCATAGGCCGGGCGGATACCCAGGGAGATCCAGTTCTGGTCGTTACCGTCGGGGCGGATGTCTTTCTGGTAGATCGCTTCGACCTGCCCGCCAAAGCGCGGGGTCAGTTGCCAGTCGAAGAACTCCACCAGCCGGTAGCTCTTGTTGCTGTCGTCCAGTTGCACATTGCCGGTGTAACCCAGCCCGGTACCCGGGCCTTCGCCGTACTGCAACGCCAGCTTGTTCTTGCCGCCCAGGAAGTCCTTCTGCACGTGCTGGGCGGTGATCGCCCACCCCCGATGGGCGTCGCGGCTGTCGGGCTTGTCGATGTAGCTCAGGCCCAGCTCCAGCTCGCCGCCGGGGTTGGTCTTGAAACCGGCGACGTTGAAGTCGTGCCGGTTGATGTAGTCCTTCTGGTACAGGTTGTCCTTGCGCGAGAAGGCGTAGCTGTATTTCAGGTCGCCGATCAGCACGTCCTCGATACCGCCGCCGGTGGCGCTCTGGTTCCAGTAGTAGAAGTCGGAGATATGGATGTCGTTACGCTTGTAGTAACGCCGGCCAGCCCACAGCGAGCCGCCATTGAGGCTGGGCATGTTCGACCACTGGGCATACATCTGCGGCATGCGCGCCGAGCCGTTGTCGCCCTGGAAAGTCAGGCTGCGGTCGTACTGGTTATAGAGCGACGCCATGGCGTCGACGCTGAGCACCGAGCCGTCGTCCAGGGTGTAGAGGTCCTGGCGCAGCTCCAGCTCGGCGTACTGTTCGCACTCGTTGCCCAGGCGGTATTTGGACTGGGCGCCGGGCAGTTGGAAACACGACTGCGAGCTGCTGTTGACCGAGGTCCCGAGACCGCTGCGCAGGTAACCGGCGAACTCCAGGGCCTGGGCCGGGAACGGCAAGGCCAGGCAGACGCAAGAGGCTGCAAGGCCGCGATTTATTGTTGTTTTCATAAGCCACCCCATTATTTTTATTCTGTGTGTGCCCCGCAGGCGCCCCCCTACCGGCGAGCGAAAGCTCGCGGTGTGCCGGGCACGCCGCGCTCATGCGGGGAAGGTTGTCAGCGGTCGATCAGGTGCAGGACAAAGGACTCGTAAGGCCGCAGGAACAGCTGGCGGCTGCGGGTTTCATGGTCCGCGTAGTTGCTGATGACCAGGCGCTGCTCCATGCGCTCGGTCATCACTCCCTCCGGCAACTGCACTTCGCAGGCGCTGCCGTAGAAATTGTTCACCACCAGCAGCCGCTCGCCCTGACCCTCGCGCAGATAGGCCCAGACCTGCGGGTGCTCGGCCAGCAGCTGGCGATATTCGCCGTCCTGGATCAGCGGCTCGCGACGACGCAGGGCAATCAGCTGGCGGTAGTGGTGCAACACCGAATCCGGGTCTTCGAGCTGCTGCTCGACGTTGATTTGCGCGGCACTGGCCGGCACGCCGATCCAGGGTTCGACGCTGCTGAAACCGGCATGGGCCCCGGCATTCCATTGCATCGGCGTGCGCCCGTTGTCCCGGGACTTCTGCATGATCGCCGCCATGTTGTCCGCCTCGCTGTCACCGGTTTCGCGCTTGAGGCGGTAGATGTTCAGGGTCTCGACATCGCGGTATTGGTCGATGTGGGTAAAACCGGGGTTGGCCATGCCCAGCTCCTCGCCCTGGTAGACGAACGGCGTGCCCTGGAGGAAGTGCAACGCGGTGGCGAGCATCTTCGCCGAAACCACCCGGTATTCGCCGTCGTCGCCAAAACGCGACACCACCCGCGGCTGGTCGTGGTTACACCAGAACAGCGCGTTCCAGCCGCCACCGGCCTGCATGCCGCTCTGCCAGTCGGAGAGGATGCGCTTGAGCTGGAGGAAGTCGAAATCGGCGCGAATCCACTTCTGCAGGTTCGGGTAATCGACCTTCAGGTGGTGGAAGTTGAAGGTCATCGACAGCTCTTTCGACTCGGGCTGCGAATAACGAATGCAGTGCTCGAGGCTGGTGGAGGACATCTCGCCGACGTTGATCAGGTCAAAGCCCTCGAAGACCTCGCGATGCATCTGCTGCAGGTACGGGTGCACGTTCGGGCCGTCGGTATAGAAGCGCCGGCCATCGCTGGCGTCTTCCGGGAAATCGGCCGGTTTGGAGATCAGGTTGATCACGTCCAGGCGGAAGCCGCCCACGCCCTTGTCGCGCCAGAAACGCATCATCTTGAACACTTCGGCGCGCACCCGGGGGTTGTCCCAGTTGAGGTCGGCCTGGGTGTGGTCGAACAGGTGCAGGTAGTACTGGCCGGTCTGCGCTTCGTACTCCCAGGCGGAGCCGCCGAACTTGGATTCCCAGTTGTTCGGCTGGTCGCGCCAGATGTAGAAGTCGCGGTACGGGTTGTCGAGGCTGCTGCGGGCCTGCTGGAACCACTCATGTTCGATAGAGGTGTGGTTGACCACGATGTCCAGCATCAGCTTGATGCCGCGCTTGCCGGCCTCGGCGATCAGCAGCTCGCAATCGGCCATGGTCCCGTAGCTCGGGTCGATGGCGTAGTAGTCGCTGATGTCGTAGCCGTTGTCGCGCTGCGGCGAGCGCAGGAACGGGGTGAGCCACAGGCAATCGACCCCCAGCCAATGCAGGTAGTCGAGCTTGTCGACCACCCCCAGCAGGTCGCCGGTGGCCTGGCCGCTGTGGCTGTAGAAACTCTTCGGGTAGATCTGGTAGATCACCGAACGCTGCCAGTCTTGCATGGCGGGCTCCTTCAATGGGTTGGGTACTGGCCTTGGGGGCCTTATCGCGATCTGTCAGGCGACGCGATACCCCGGCCGGATGATCTTCATGCTCAAGCCGCAGGTCAGTACGAACGGCACCACCAGGGCGACGACCATGCCGACCACGAACATCGGGATGTACTGGGGAATGATCGAGATGAACCCCGGCAGCCCGCCGACGCCGATGGCCGAGGCCTGGACCTTGTTCAGCGAGAGGAAAATGCTGCCCAGCGCCGAGCCGATCAGCGCGGCGTAGAACGGGAATTTGTAGCGCAGGTTGACCCCGAACATGGCCGGCTCGGTGATGCCGAAATAGGCGGAGATCGCCGAGGTCGAGGCCATGCTGCGGTCCCGTGCGTTGCGGCTCATGCTGAACACCGCCAGCGCCGCACTGCCCTGGGCCAGGTTGGACATGACGATCATCGGCCAGATGAAGGTGCCGCCCTGGGTCGAGATCAGTTGCAGGTCCACGGCGAGGAACATGTGGTGCATGCCGGTGATCACCAGCGGCGCGTAGAGCAGGCCGAAAATCGCCCCGCCGACCATCGGTGCCAGTTCGAACAGGGTGACCACGCCTTCGGTGATCAGGATCCCCAGGTGCCGGGTCACCGGGCCGATCACCGCCAGCGCCAGCACGCCGGTGACCACTATGGTGGTGATGGGCACGACCAGCAGGGTGATCGCGTTCGGTACCCGCGCCCGCAGCCATTTTTCGATGACGCTCATGACGTAGGCCGCCAGCAGGATCGGCAGGATCTGCCCCTGGTAGCCGACCTTCTCGATCTGGAACAGGCCGAAGATGTCGAAGTACGGCAGGCTCTGGCCCTCCAGCCCGGCCACGGCCTTGCCGTAGTTCCAGGCATTGAGCAGGTCGGGATGCACCAGCATCAGGCCCAGCACGATGCCGAGGATCTCGCTGCCGCCAAAGCGCTTGGCCGCCGACCAGCCCACCAGTGCCGGCAGGAATACGAAGGAGGTGTTGGCCATCAGGTTGATCAGGCTCCACACGCCATCCAGGGTCGGGTAGGCCTCGAGCAGGGTGCGGCCCTCGATGAACATGCCCTTGGCGCCGATCAGGTTGTTCACCCCCATCAGCAGGCCGGCAATGATCAGCGCCGGCAGGATCGGCATGAAGACATCGGAAAACACTCGCACCAGGCGCTGCATGGCGTTGGTCTTGTCGGCGCCCTTCTGCTTGACGTCGGCGATGGTGGATGCGGCCAGCCCGGTGAGTTGGCGCAACGCGGCATAGACCTTTTCGACTTCGCCGGGGCCGATGACCACCTGGAACAGGCCACCGGTGAAAAACGAGCCCTTGACCAGATCGATCTGGTTCAGCGTCGCGCTGTCCACCAGGCTCGGGTCCTTGAGCGCCAGGCGCAGGCGGGTGACGCAATGCGCGGCTTGTTCGAGGTTGTCGGCGCCACCGAGGCTGTGCAGCAACTCGCTGGCGATCGTGGAGTAATCGTGGCTCATGCTTGTTCTTCCGCTTTGGTTTTTTGTTATTGGCAGCACGCCGAAGCGAAAAATACTCGTCTGTACGAGTTAAATCAACAACTCGTACAGACGAGTTTGTCGGTGCCGCTCCGAAATACAGGTCGCAGTGAGTTTCTTCTGCGCGAGAACCGCTCTAGATCCGTGTTTTCCGGCAGAGCACGCCATGCGCGACAGAAAATTCTTAAACTGCTGTAAGGTATTTCATCGCCAGTTCAACACCCGCAACCAGGCGTTCGACCCCAGCGTCTCAAATAGACAAATCCGCTCACGGCCCTTAAGGTTCCCGCCTTGAGCGCAGACGGCACAGAGCCATCCCATGAGTAAATACAACCAGATCTACAGCGATCTGCTTGCCAGCATCACCACCGAGCGCCTGGAACGCGGCGCTCGCCTGCCTTCCGAAACCGAGTTGATGGACAGCTACCAGGCCAGCCGCGGCACCGTGCGCAAGGCCATCGAGCAGTTGCAGGAGCGCGGCTTCGCCCAGAAGATCCATGGCAAGGGCACTTTTGTGCTGTCGCCGCACCCGATCGAGTTCCAGCTGGGCGGCATCGTCAGCTTCCAGGAAACCTATCCACGCCTGGGCAACGACGTCAGCACCGAGGTGGTGGAGTTCACCCAGTTTCCCCTCGAAGGCGCGTTGCGCGAACACCTGCAGGCCGAGGAAGGCAGCCTGATTACCCGCATCAAGCGGGTGCGGCGTATCGATGGCAAACGGGTGATTCTCGACATCAACCACTTTGTCGCCGAGTTGATCCCGGGGCTGGACCGGCAGATTGCCGAGCACTCGATCTACGCCTACATCGAGCAGACCCTGCAATTGCAGATCAGCTACGCTCAGCGGACCATCGAAGCGATCCCACGCACCCGGGATGACCAGCAGCACCTGGACCTGGAAGGCCAGAGCCACGTGATAGTGGTCAGCAACCAGACCTTCCTGCAGGACGGCCGACAGTTCGAGTACACCGAATCACGCCACACCCTGGACAAGTTCTACTTCTCGGACGTCGCCCGACGCTGACCGTCGCGGCGGGCCCGATCACTCAGCCCAGCAGCGCCACCAGTTCGGCGCTCGGGGTGCCAACCCGCCGGGCCTCCTTGGCCAGGTTCACGGACTGCGCGACCCGCGCCACCTCTATCACTGGGTGCTGCAACTGGTAACCGCCCCGGGCATCCAGCCAGCTCAGCACTTCCGCCAGATGCCAGAGCGAGGCACTGCCCTCGTGGATCGCCAGGGGGAAGCTGCCGGCATGGTTGAGCATCAGCTTGCGCATGTTCTGCCGGGAGACCCCGACAATGTCGGCAATCTCGCTCAGGCCGACGAAATCCGGGCTGGCCTCTACCAGCCGCGCATCCGGAATGATCCGCTTGATATCGCCCAGGGCACTGAGCAGCGCCGCCTCACCGCTTTCGGCCTCGCGGCTGAACTCCAGCGCCAGGCGCCCCGCCAGCCCGGTACCGACCAGCGCATCGGTGCAGCCCCCCGCGCCAAGGCGCTCCACCAGTACGTCTGGGTCACAGTCGTGGGCAGGCAGCAGGTAGTTGAGGGTAAACAGGTATTCCATGGTCATGACTCCCGACGAGGTTGCGGGACTTTCCCGCCGCGCAGCTGATTCAGCGTGCAGTTGTCGACTACCCGGCACAGCGCCCGGGCATGCTGGAGGGGGTTTTTCGGCGTGCTCCACACACTGGTGATGCAGAACTCGCCACACCGGCACACCTCGCTGTTGTAAGGGCAGTAGATCTTGCCCCAGGCATGACTACCGCCGACTTCGACGCGCCAGCCCTGCCACTCGGCGTAACGCAGCGCCATTTCAATGTCTTTCTTGGGATGAGGTGTGCGAGCCATCCATGGCCTCCAGTCTCGTCAACAATGAAAAGGTTGTCAACTGACAACCATGAATTCTTTCAACGCCTGCGCCGGCATCGCCAAAGGCCGCCGCTGGGAGTTCGATGAATGTCTGTCGAGGGTACACAGGCCAGGCGGGCGACGATGGGCCCATGTCTTTCCTGGTATTGCGGGAGGGCTGGAAAGCGGGCGTTTTAAAGACCCTGAAACACAAATGGCGATCGACACCCGAAGGTCTCGATCGCCATTGCTGTTGCCTGAACGATCAGCAGCCGATCACTCGGCCGGGATCATTCCCACTCGATGGTGGCTGGCGGCTTGCTCGACACGTCATAGGTGACGCGGGAGATGCCTTCGATCTCGTTGATGATCCGGCCGCTGACGGTTTCCAGCAGCTCGTAAGGCAGGTGCGCCCAACGTGCGGTCATGAAGTCGATGGTTTCCACGGCACGCAGGGCCACGACCCAGGCGTAACGACGGCCGTCACCGACCACACCCACCGATTTCACCGGCTGGAACACCACGAACGCCTGGCTGACCTTGTGGTACCAGTCGGCCTTGCGCAGCTCTTCGATGAAGATGTGGTCGGCGCGACGCAGCAGGTCGGCGTATTCCTTCTTCACTTCGCCGAGGATGCGCACGCCCAGGCCCGGGCCCGGGAACGGGTGACGGTAAACCATGTCGTACGGCAGGCCCAGTTCCAGGCCCAGACGACGGACTTCGTCCTTGAACAGCTCGCGCAGGGGCTCGACCAGCTTGAGGTTCATCTCTTCCGGCAGGCCGCCCACATTGTGGTGCGACTTGATCACGTGGGCCTTGCCGCTCTTGGCGCCAGCCGACTCGATCACGTCCGGGTAGATGGTGCCCTGGGCCAGGAACTTGATGTTGTCCAGCTTGCAGGATTCGGCATCGAACACGTCGATGAAGGTACGGCCGATGATCTTGCGCTTCTTCTCCGGGTCGGCTTCGCCGGCCAGGTTGTTGAGGAACTGCTCCTCGGCGTTGGCGCGGATCACCTTGACGCCCATGTTCTCGGCGAACATGGCCATCACTTGCTCGCCTTCGTGCAGGCGCAGCAGGCCGTTGTCGACGAAGACGCAGGTCAGCTGGTCGCCGATGGCCTTGTGCAGCAGGGCCGCGACCACCGAGGAGTCGACGCCGCCGGACAGGCCGAGCAGAACGTTGTCGGTGCCCACCTGGGCACGCACCTGGGCGATAGCGTCTTCAGCGATCTTCGACGGCGTCCACAGGGCTTCGCAGCCGCAGATGTCGAGGATGAAGCGCGACAGGATGCGACCGCCCTGCTTGGTGTGGGTCACTTCCGGGTGGAACTGCACGCCGTAGTAGCGCAGGTCGTCGTTGAACATGCCGGCGATCGGGCAGCTCGGGGTGCTGGCCAGGATGTGGAAGTCTTCCGGCATCTTGGTGACCTTGTCACCGTGGCTCATCCACACGTCGAGGCCGAACAGGCCGTCAGCGTCGACGTGGTCTTCGATGCCGTCCAGCAGGCGGCTCTTGCCGACCACATCGACGCGGGCATAACCGAATTCACGCAGCTCGGAACCCTCGACCTTGCCGCCCATTTGCTCGGCCATGGTCTGCATGCCGTAGCAGATACCGAAGACCGGCACGCCCAGGTCGAACACCGCTTGCGGGCAGCGCGGGCTGTCGGCTTCGTGCACGGACTCGGGGCCGCCGGCGAGGATTACACCTTTTGGAGCGAATTCGCGAATCGCTTCGTCATCCATGTCGAACGGATGCAGTTCGCAGTACACGCCGATTTCACGCACGCGACGGGCGATCAACTGGGTGTACTGAGAACCGAAATCGAGGATCAGGATGCGGTGGGCATGAATGTCGAGGGCCATGATTCAGTCTCGTCTAGGTAATTCGAAAACAGTCGTGATTCAGAAACGACTCGGGGCTGAATAAAACAGCCCCGGTCATTTAACGTTTTGCTTGAAGCATCAACCTACGCGGTAGTTCGGCGCTTCCTTGGTGATCTGCACGTCGTGGACGTGGGACTCAGCCATACCGGCGCCAGTGATGCGTACGAACTCCGGCTTGGTGCGCATTTCTTCGATGTTGGCGCTACCGGTGTAGCCCATGGAAGAACGCAGGCCACCCATCAGCTGATGGATGATGGCGGTCAGGGTGCCCTTGTACGGAACACGGCCTTCGATGCCTTCCGGAACCAGCTTCTCGGCACCCGCGGAGGAGTCCTGGAAGTAACGGTCGGAAGAGCCCTGGGCCTGGGACATGGCGCCCAGCGAACCCATGCCGCGGTAAGCCTTGTAGGAACGGCCCTGGAACAGTTCGATTTCGCCTGGCGCTTCTTCGGTACCGGCGAACATCGAGCCCATCATCACGGCGGAAGCACCAGCGACGATGGCCTTGGACAGGTCACCGGAGAAGCGGATGCCGCCGTCGGCGATCAATGGAACGCCGGTGCCTTCAAGGGCTGCGGCGACATTGGCGATGGCGCTGATTTGCGGTACGCCGACACCGGCGACGATACGGGTGGTGCAGATCGAGCCCGGGCCGATACCGACCTTGACTGCGTCGGCGCCAGCGGCGGCCAGGGCCTTGGCAGCGGCACCGGTGGCGATGTTGCCGCCGATCACTTGCACTTGCGGGTAGTTTTCCTTGACCCAGCGAACGCGATCGATCACGCCTTTGGAGTGACCGTGGGCGGTGTCGACCACCACCACGTCCACACCGGCGTTGACCAGGGCGGCAACACGGTCACCGGTGTCTTTACCGGTACCGACCGCAGCACCTACGCGCAGACGACCTTGATCGTCCTTGCTGGCCAGCGGGTAAGCCTTGGCTTTTTCGATGTCGTTGACGGTCATCATGCCCTTGAGGGCGAACTTGTCGTCGACGATCAGCACGCGCTCGATGCGGTGCTTGTGCAGCAGCTCGCGCACATCGTTCTTGTCGGCGCCTTCCTTGACCGTGACCAGGCGCTCTTTAGGCGTCATCACTTCACGGACGCTGGCGTCCAGGCGGTTTTCGAAACGCACGTCACGGGAAGTGACGATGCCGACCAGGTCGCCATCGTGCAGTACCGGCACGCCGGAAATGTTGTGCATGCGGGTCAGTTCGAACAGGTCGCGCACCGTGGCGTCAGCCTCGATGGTGATCGGGTCTTTGACGACGCCGGCTTCGAACTTCTTGACCTTGCGGACTTCGGCAGCTTGCTGCTCGATGGTCATGTTCTTGTGGATGATGCCGATGCCACCTTCCTGAGCCATGGCGATTGCCAGACGGGCTTCAGTGACGGTGTCCATTGCGGCGGAAACCAGTGGAATATTCAGCTCGATGCCACGGGTAAGACGGGTCTTGAGACTGACTTCGTTAGGAAGCACCTCGGAATAACCAGGCACTAGGAGAATGTCGTCGAAGGTCAGAGCTTCTTGGCTGATACGCAGCATCGCGGGGGCTCCCGAGCGGGAAAATGGAAGCGCGCCATTATACTCAGACACCTACCCGGGCTCAATGTAAAACTCTGTCTATTATCAACGGGGTGATGGATGGGGAATTTGCCGGAACGCAGCGTCTGTTTCGCGGGCCAGCATTGCACCTGCCGACGATGAATCCAGCACCCGGACCCGGTTGCCGAAATCCCCTTACAACTCCACCTTCACCCAGCTCACCGGCTGATCCAGCCATTCGGCGAACTCGTCGAGAAAGCTCTGCTTGAACCCGGCCTCGGCCCAGTTGTTGAAGATGAAACCGAGGTTGGAAAACCCGCACTCCTGCAAGAACAGAAAACCGTTGATGTCATCTTCATGCCCGCATTCGGGGCAGGTGAAGTTATCGGTGCGCCCGGGCATCCAGTCTTCCAGGCTCTCGAACAGCGCCTCCCCCACTTCCTGGCGGCACTCGGCGCAGCCCGCTTCCTCGAGAAACCCCTTGGCCGGGGTGTAGATGCAGCGCTTGGTAATGATCTCCAGGCCGTTGACCGGTTCGCCGAAGGGCAAGGCCTCCGGGCGCAGCACGACTTCGCGCGCGCCCGGGGCAATGGCGTGCGCCATGCGATTGCCGGTACGGCCACAGGTGCTCAAGGCTTCCTCGACGATGTTCTTGCGCACCAGCCAGCGCACGATCGCCCGGGCGCGAGGTTCGTGAACCGGCAAGGTGGAGATTTTCGGGACGATGATGCTTTGCGAGTTCATGGGTGGGGCCTGAAGCGTTTGAAGGGAAGTCTGCGTCGCCTGTTCGGACGGTACGCCTGTGAGCCGATACCTACTAATAAGTGTAGAAGTCGACATGCCGGGTAGATCCGAGGGCCCGCAGCTTAATCCCTGAACCCCACAGGTCAAGTACTCAGGTAACGACCGATCAGGGCAATGCCGCTGGCGAGCACCAGCCAGGTCACCAGCCGGACGAACGCCTCGCGGGACAGCTTCAGGGTCAGCCGCCGCCCCATCCACAAGCCCAGCGCCATCGCCGGCAACAAGCACAGCGCCAACAACAATAAAGGCAGCTGCGCATAAACCCCGGCAATGGCGAACAGGCTCAGGCGCACCACCGTGCTGCAACCGATCAACGCACTCTGGGTGGCCCGCGCCGCATCCTTGGGCAGGCGGCTGTTCAGATAGATCGCATATAAAAAGCCGCCACTGCCGAACAGCGCCCCGAACGTCCCACCCACGGTCCCCATGGGAATCGCCCAGCCCGCCGCCAGCGCCTTGGGCCTTGCCTTGACCCACAGGCTGTACACCGCATAAGCGCTGATAAACAGCCCCATCAACAGCAGCAACAGGTCGGACTTGAGGTTGAGCAGGAAGATCACCCCGAGGGTGCAGCCCAGCGCCATGCACGGCAGCAGGCGTACCAGCTCGGAGCGATCGACATCCCGCCGCGACGGCAAGAGATTGCCGAAGGCCGCGACAAAATCCAGCAGCACCAGCAGCGGGATTATCTTCGACAGCGGCATGAACAGGATCAGCACCGGCCCGGCCACCAGCGCCGTACCGAACCCGGCAATGCCGAACACGATATAGGCCAGGGCGATCCCCAGGCCGATCGCCAACCAGCCACTCGCCCCCCACGACCACTGCCCCAACAACTCGACCATGCTCATCGATTCGCCATCCTTCTTTAATCAAGGAATGACTTTAGCCAGCCACAAGCCTTGCGACTAATATCATCAAAGCCAGCAACCCATCTCAAAAAGGCATGACGAGTGATTTCAACCCGCCAACTGCGCTACTTCGTGGAAATCGCCGACAGCGGCAGTTTCAGCGCCGCCGCCGAACGCCTGTTCGTTGCCCAGTCCGCCCTCAGTCGGCAGATCAAGGAACTGGAGATCCACCTCAAGACCCCGCTGTTCGAACGCACCGCGCGCCTGCCCAGGCTGACGGCGGCGGGTGAAGCCTTCTACCCGCGCGCCCGCAACCTGCTCGACGAGCTGAACAAGGCCAGCGAGCTGGCAACCCAGGTCGGCCATGGGCAACTGGGGACATTGCGCCTGAGCCACTCCAGCACGGTGTCCATGAGCGGCCGTTTGCTGCGGGCCATCAGCGGTTATCTGGAGCAGTGCCCGGGCGCCTTGATGGACATCGCCACCCTGTCTTCCGAAGCGCAGTTGGAGGAAGTCGCCGAAGGCCGGCTGGATATCGGCCTGCTACGCCTGCCGGTACTGCGCCAGCGCGAGGGCGTGCAGATCACGCCGCTGTTCAGTGAGCGCCTGCTGCTGGCCCTGCCGCCGGGCCATCCTCTTGCATTAAGCCCTCCTGAACGGGGCGTGGATCTGGCGCAACTGCGCGACGAAGCCTTTATCTCCATTCCCCATCCACAGCGTGGAGGCCTGAGTTACCTGTCGGCCGAGTTGTGCATGCGCCAGGGCTTTTTCCCCAAGGCGGCGCGGGTGTTGTCGCGCAAGACCACGCAGTTGCAACTGATCCAGGCCGGATTCGGCATCGCCCTGTTGCCCGAATCGATGCAAGACATTGCACCCGCCAGCCTGCACTTCCTGCCCTTGGCGGACCCGGCCTGCCAGAGCACGGTCGCCCTCGCCTGTCGGCAGGACCCGACACCGCTGGTCAAGCAGTTCATCGAACACTTCCATGCCGCCCTCACGCCCTGACCACCGAAGGAGTATTCGAGGCCGGCAGGCATCGTCTCCTTTTGTTTCGATCCATGGAGATTGTTTGCCGAATGCCTTTAAACTGCGCCCCATGATTAAAGATCCCTTTGCAAGACTCGGCCTGGACCGCGAAGTCCTGACCGTCAGCCAGCTCAACGGCCGTGCGCGGGTGTTGCTGGAAGACGTGTTCAGCAACATCTGGGTCGAAGGCGAAATCTCCAACCTCGCCCGCCCGGCGTCCGGCCATGTGTATTTCACCCTCAAGGACAGCAATGCCCAGGTGCGCTGCGCGCTGTTTCGGCAAAATGCCGCACGGGTGCGCCAGGCGCTGAAGGACGGCCTGGCGGTCAAGGTGCGCGGCAAGGTCTCGCTGTTCGAAGGCCGTGGCGACTATCAGCTGATCCTCGATACGGTCGAACCGGCCGGCGACGGCGCCCTGCGCCTGGCCTTCGATGCCCTGAAGGAAAAGCTCAGCGCCGAAGGCCTGTTCAGCGCCGAACGCAAGGTGCCGCTGCCGGCCCATCCGCAGCGCATCGGCATTATCAGTTCGCCGACGGGCGCGGTGATTCGCGACATCATCAGCGTGTTCCGGCGCCGCGCCCCACACGTGGCCCTGACCCTGATCCCGACCGCCGTGCAAGGCCGCGAGGCGACCGCGCAGATCGTCCGTGCCCTGAAAATGGCCGATGCCCGGGGCTTCGACGCACTGATCCTGGCCCGTGGCGGCGGTTCCCTGGAAGACCTCTGGTGCTTCAACGAAGAAGCCGTGGCCCGGGCGGTGGATGCCTGTGTCACGCCAATCGTCAGCGCCGTGGGTCATGAAACCGACGTCTCGATCAGCGACTTCGTCGCCGACGTGCGCGCACCGACGCCTTCGGCGGCGGCCGAATTGCTCGCGCCGGACTCCAGCGACCTGCGGCATCGGGTCGAAAGCCTGCATCGACGCCTGGTAATGCGCATGCGCGATCGGCTGCTGCGCGACCGCCTGCGCCTGGAAGGCATGGCCCGGCGCCTGCGTCACCCCGGCGAACGCCTGCGCCAGCAAGCACAGCGCCTGGACGACCTGGACATGCGCATGCGCCGGGCATTCGAGCGCAGCCTCAATACCCGTCGCGAACGCCTGATCCGCCTGGAAACCCGGCTTGCCGGCCAGCACCCCGGGCGGCAACTGGCGCTGCTGCGGCAACGCCTCGACAGCTTGGCCGAACGCCTGCCACGGGCCATGCGCGAAGGCCTGAAGTCCCGGCGCCTGCAACTACAAAGCCAGATCCAGACCCTGCATGTGGTCAGCCCGCTGGCCACCCTCGGCCGTGGCTACAGCATCCTGCTGGACGAGCGCGGCCAGGCCATTCGCAGCGCCGCACAGACCCAGCCGGGACAGCGCCTCAAGGCCCGTCTTGGCGAAGGCGAACTGCAGGTCCGGGTCGAAGACAATCACCTGACGCCTGTCACCCTCTCTTTACTGGATTGATCCATGCCGCGTTTTCTAAGCTCCCTGCTGTTGCTGTGCCTGACCTTCAACGCCCATGCCGATAGCTACATCACGCGCCTGCTGAACAAACCAGTGCCCGGCGGCGTGGCGGTGATCGACCTGGGCAGCGCCGCCCAGGCGCCCAAGGCCAGCTACCAGGGAAAACCGCTGCTGGTGATCAAGGAACAGAACAACTGGCTGGCGATTGTCGGCATCCCCCTGAACGTCAAGCCCGGCCCCCAGCAGATCAGTGCTGGCGGTCGCAACCTGAACTTCAGTGTGGGCAGCAAGAAATACCCGGAACAGCACATCACGCTAAAGAACAAACGCCAGGTCAACCCCGATCCGGCCGACCTCAAGCGCATCGACGCCGAGTTGGCCGAACAGGTTCGCGCCTACCGCAGTTTCAGCCCCAATACCCCGAGCAATCTGCTGCTGGACAAGCCGGTGAGCGGCCCGCTGTCGAGCAAGTTCGGCGTTCGCCGCTTCTTCAACGGTGAGGAGCGCAACCCGCACGCCGGACTGGACTTCGCGGTGCCCGCCGGCACGCCGATCAAGACGCCCGCGGCCGGCAAGGTGATCCTGATCGGCAATTACTTTTTCAACGGCAACACCGTATTCGTCGACCACGGCCAGGGCTTTATCAGCATGTTCTGCCATATGTCGAAGATCGACGTGAAGGTCGGCCAGCAACTGGCCCGCGGCGGCGTGGTCGGGAAAGTCGGCTCCACCGGGCGCGCCACCGGGCCGCACATGCACTGGAACGTCAGCCTGAACGATGCCCGGGTCGATCCGGCGATCTTTATCGGGGCCTTCCAGCCCTGAGTCAGACTCCCGCAGGGATTGCACAGGTTCAAAAGTCTGCGCAATAAGATCGAAGCAGCCGCTAACCTTTCAGAATAAAATCTCGAAAATCTTCCACTTTAAGAGATTTATCTCAATTTTTTTCGACTGCTTGCCATCTTTCACCCCAATGGTTAGGGTTGAGGGCATGAAAACCTCTCACACCCTCATTCAGCGCCGCCAACACCGAAGCCTCTGCCTCGTCAGCGCACGACTGCCAGGTTGAGTCGCGGTACCTCGTCCCCTGCTTCAAACAGCACACCCATTGATTCACCGGCAGGCCGCCTCTTTTCGGCCCGGACAATAAGGATTTTCCCATGAGCATGCTCAAAGACCCTTCCTCGAAGTACCGCGCGTTCCCGACCATCAACTTGCCGGACCGCACCTGGCCGTCGAAGACCATCACCCGCGCGCCTATCTGGTGCAGCTCCGACCTGCGTGATGGCAACCAGTCGCTGATCGAGCCGATGGATGCGGTGAAGAAGCTGCGCTTCTGGAAAACCCTGGTCGCCGTCGGTGTGAAAGAAATCGAGGCCTCCTTCCCGGCCGCTTCGCAGACCGACTTCGACTTCGTGCGCACCCTGATCGAAGGCGGCCACATCCCGGACGACACCACCATCCAGGTGCTGACCCAGGCCCGTGAAGACCTGATCGCCCGTACCTTCGAATCGTTGCGCGGGGCGAAGAAAGCCATCGTCCACCTGTACAACGCCACCAGCCCGTCGTTCCGCCGCATTGTCTTCAACCAGGACAAGGAAGGCGTGAAAGAGATCGCGGTGAACGCTGCCAAGCTGTTCGTCAAATACGCCGCCCAGCAGCCGGAAACCCAATGGCAGTTCGAATACTCGCCAGAGACCTTCAGCGCCACTGAGCTGGAATTCGCCAAGGAAGTCTGCGACGCGGTGATCGAGGTCTGGAACCCGACGCCAGCCAACAAGGTGATCCTCAACCTGCCGGCCACCGTCGAAGTCGCCACGCCGAACATCTATGCCGACCAGATCGAATGGTTCGGCCGCCACATCAACCGTCGTGACAGCGTGATCATCAGCCTGCACACCCACAACGACCGGGGTACCGGCGTGGCCGCCACCGAGCTGGGCCTGATGGCCGGCGCCGACCGCGTCGAAGGCTGCCTGTTCGGCAACGGCGAACGTACCGGCAACGTCGACCTGGTCACCGTGGCCCTGAACCTCTACACCCAGGGTATCGATCCGGAGCTGGACTTCTCCGATATCGACGGCGTGCGCAAAGTGGTCGAAGAATGCAACCAGATCCCGGTGCACCCGCGTCATCCGTATGTCGGCGACCTGGTTCACACCGCCTTCTCCGGCTCGCACCAGGATGCCATCCGCAAGGGCTTCGCCCAGCAGAAATCCGATGCCCTGTGGGAAGTACCGTACTTGCCGATCGACCCGGCCGACATCGGCCGCAGCTATGAGGCGGTGATTCGCGTCAACAGCCAGTCGGGCAAAGGCGGTATCGCCTACCTGCTGGAGCAGGAATACGGTATCAGCTTGCCGCGTCGCATGCAGATCGAGTTCAGCCAGGTGGTACAGCGTGAAACCGATCGCCTGGGCCTGGAGATGACCGCCCAGCAGATCCACGCGCTGCTCCACAGCGAATACTTGCAGGCCAACACCCCGTACGCGCTGGTCAGCCATCGCCTGCAGGAAGAAAACGGCCACAGCGCCGTGGAAGTGGAAGTGTCCAGCAAGGGCCAGGGCGAGACCAACCTGCATTGGCGCGGCAAGGGCAATGGCGCCCTGGAAGCCTTGGTGGCCGGCTTGCCGGTTCCGGTGGAAATCATGGACTACAACGAGCACGCCATCGGCGCGGGCACCAACGCCAAGGCCGCGGCCTATATCGAACTGCGTGTGAACGGCGAACGCGCGGTGCACGGTGTGGGTATCGATGAAAACATCACCACCGCCAGCTTCAAGGCCCTGTTCAGCGCGCTGAACCGCTCCCTGAGCCAGCTGGACGCCAAGGCCGCCTGACGGTTTTACGGCGACAAAAAAGCCCCGGATGATCCGGGGCTTTTTTATGGTTCTTCACGGAATTCCGGGAAACACAGAAACAAGAACGCCGATTTGATTGATGATGTTCGTGCGAGCAAACACATCTAAAAAACCGGCGTTCTTATGCACGATATTAATACTTTCCTTCCTTTTTGGGAGGGCTTTTCTGTCGTCACGATCAAGCCTGATGGCGATGCCCTACAGATCGATCTGACGCCCCACACCACCCGATTCCCTTCCTGTGGTGGATGCCAAAAGCCCTGTTCAACCACTCACGAGTATTGCGAGCGAGTCGTTCGTGATTTGCCCATTCTCGGCCGTGCAGTGCGCCTCAGCGTTTTGCTCAGACGTGTTGGCTGTCGTGACTGCGGCAAACGCATGGAGAC
>NZ_JAQZAA010000087.1:0-8077 GCF_028640875.1 Pseudomonas sp. SBT1-2
CTCCTACAGAAGAAGACCGTGCGCTTCTGTAGGAGCGAGGCTTGCCCGCGATGGAGGTGAACGATAACGCATACTGTCTGGTGCTCCAGCGATATCGATAGCAATCTCAGGGACGCCTACGGCTCCAACCCAATCCCCCGCAGAATCACACTGGTCACCGTCTGCACCGCTTTTTCGAACTGCATGTCCGACAGCGGCTGATGCTCGTTGATGATCATGATCTGGTGGTCGAAGTCGGCGTAGTGCTGGGTCGAGGCCCAGATCATGTACAGCAGGCTCGACGGCTCCACCGGCAGGATGCGTTGGTCTTCGACCCACTGGCGGATCTTCGCTTCCTTCATCTTCGCCCAGTCGTACAGGCTGGCGTCCAGCGCCTCGCCCAGGGTCGGCGCGCCGTGGATGATTTCGTTGGCCCAGACTTTCGAGCCATAGGGCCGGCTGCGGGAATGGTTCATCTTGGCGCGGATGTAGCTGCTGAGGACCACCCGCGGGTCGTCGAACATCTCGAAGCACAGGGCGTCCTGCTTCCACAACTCCAGCAGTTCCAGCAGCACCGCGCTGTACAGCTCGCTCTTGGTGCTGAAGTAGTAATGCAGGTTGGAGCGCGGCAACTGCACCTCGGCGGCGATATCGGCCATGGCCGTGCCGCTGAAGCCTTTTTCGGCGAATACCTTTTCCGCCGCCAGGAGGATCTTCTCGACGTTGCTGCGACGGATCTCGATCTTGTGATTGCCCATATGGGCTCCCTGAAAACAGTCTGCTGCAAGACTACCATTGGCCTTCGTACAAAAACGAAACTTCCTGGACCTGGCTTTCCCCGGCAAAAACGATTGGTTAGGATCCTTCCCGCCTTATTCCCAGGCACCTGAAGTGTTCCGTCCAGGCGTTGATTCGCGACACGGACATGCAGGCAGGACTTTCGCCGCCGAACCCTGAGGGTTTCGGCCATCCTGCAACGCCGCCATGGATCATGCTCATGCACATTCGAAAACGCTGGCCCGCGGACGACCCGCAGCTCGCCGCCCTGTGGGAACGCTCGGTACGGGCCACCCACGACTTCATTAGCGAAGACGATATCCAACTGCTCTACCCCCTGGTGCGCGACACCTACCTGCCGGCCCTCGAGGTCTGGCTGCTGGAGGACGACGACGGCACCCCGGCCGGTTTTATCGCCAGCGCCGGTGAAAAGGTGGAAATGCTGTTTATCGAACCGGCCCGCCGTGGCCAGGGCGTCGGCCGACAACTGCTGGACCACGTGCGCAGCCGCCATCCGCGGCTCACTGTCGACGTCAACGAACAGAACCCCCAGGCCCATGGTTTTTATCGGCACTACGGTTTCGAAGACATCGGCCGCTCGGAAACCGACGGCCAGGGCCGGCCGTTCCCGATCATCCATATGCGCCTGAAAACCCCTTGAACGCCGCGCCGATGTTTCATCCAGGGCCCCTGCCACGGTCCTTATACTCATAGGCCCAGCGACGACCCGACACTCATTGAACAGGTATTTCCCATGCTGAAAAAACTGCTGGCCTCTCTCGTTGCCGCTTCCTCGGCCTTCGCCCACGCCCACCTGCAAAGCCAGGTCCCGGCCGCCGACAGCACGGTGAGCGCGCCGGGCGAACTGCGCCTGGTGTTCTCCGAAGGCGTCGAGGCGACCTTCACCCAAGTCAGCCTGAGCAAGGATGGCGCGGCGGTCGCCGTCAAGACCCTGGCCACCGAAGGCGCGGACAAGAAGACCCTGATCGTGACCCCGGCGGCGCCACTGACGGCGGGCGCCTACAAGGTCGAGTGGCATGCGGTGTCGGTCGATACCCACACGAGCGAAGGCAGCTACAGCTTCAAGGTCGGCCAGTAACCGATGTCGACCCTGTTGGTGCTCTGCCGCTTCGTGCATTTCGCGGCAGTCCTTTTGCTGTTCGGGGCCTGGGTGTTCAGGCCCCTGCTGTTGGGGCGCGAGCCCTTCGCCGCACTGGATCGCAACCTGACCCGACTCGGCCGCTGGCTGGCCGGGATCGCCCTGGCCACGGGCGTCTGCTGGTTGCTGCTGATCACCGCCAGCATGGCCGGCAGCGGCGCCGCGGCCCTGGACCCGGCCACCCTGCGACGGGTGCTGGGCAAGACCTTTTTCGGCCAGGTGTGGAGCTGGCATCTGCTGCTCAATGGTGCGCTGGTGGTGTTGCTGCTGACTCGCCTGGGTGAGCGGCTGGCGCCACGGTTGATCCTCGCCGCCCTGCTGCTGGCCACCCTCGCCCCGGTGGGCCACGGCGCCATGCTCGACGGCCTCGGCGGCCAGTTGCTAATCCTCAACCAGATCGTCCACCTGGGCTGCGTCAGCCTGTGGCTCGGCGGTTTGCTGGTGCTGCTGATGATTCTGCGGCAACCCGGCGAGCAGCCTCTGGAGCGGGTCCTACTGCGTTTCAGCGGCGTGGGTTACGGGCTCGTAGGTGGGTTGCTGGTCACCGGCCTGATCAATGTACGAGTGCTGACCGGCCAGCTGTGGCCGACACCCTTGCTGTCCGGTTTTGCCCTGATCCTGCTGATCAAGGTGCTGCTGGTGTGCGGCATGTTCGCCCTGGCCCTGTTCAACCGCCTGCGGATCGAGGACTGCCAGCAGCGCCTGGGCACCCTGCGTCGTAGCGTGCTGCTGGAATGGCTGCTGGGGATCGCCGCGGTGGCCGCCGTGTCCCTGCTCGGCACCCTGCCGCCCCTCACCGCCTGAACCCTGCCCTCTCGCCCCTGTAGCCGCTGCCGAGCCCTGGCGAGGCTGCGATCGGGGCGCAGCCCCGTAGACCTGGCGGCGTGGTGTAACTGACGCTGCGCGGTGCCTGGTTTGGCGTCTGCTGCGCAGACGATCGCAGCCTCGCCAGGGCTCGGCAGCGGCTACAGAAGCGTCGGGTCATTCGACCCGGGTATCCCCTTCCGCCGCCGTATCGATACTCACCACCACCGACATCCCCGGGCGCAGGCGTTCGCTTTCCGCCTGGTCGGGGTCGACGGTGATGCGTACCGGTATCCGCTGGGCGATCTTGACGAAGTTGCCGGTGGCGTTGTCGGCCTGCAACAAGGCGAACTCCGAACCGGTGGCCGGCGAGATGCGCTGCACGTGGCCGTGGAATTTGCGGTGGTTGAGCGCATCGACAGTGAAGCTCGCGGGCTGGCCGACGCGGATGTTGTCCATCTGGGTTTCCTTCATGTTGGCGATCACCCAGAGCTGGTTCGGCACCAGCGACATCAGTTGCGCCCCGGAATTGACGTAGGCCCCCAGGCGCACGCCGATCTGCCCCAGCTGGCCATCGCGCGGCGCGGTGACCCGGGTGTTGGACAGGTCGATCCGCGCCAGCTGCACCGCCGCCTCGGCGTTGGCCACCGCGGCCTCCAGCGAGCCGCGATTGACGATCACCGTCTGCAGGTCCTGGCGGGCGATGTCCAGCTGCGCCTGGGCCTGGGCCACCGCGGCGAGGGTCTGGGCGTTGGCGGCGCGGGTCACGTCCAGGTCACGCTGGGACACCGAACCGTCGGCGATCAGTTCCTGGTTGCGCCGCAGGTCGGCTGCGCTCTTGCGCGCCTGGGCCTGGCTGTCGGCCAGCGCCGCCTGGCGCAGCTTGATGGTGGCTTCGGCGCTGTTGCGCTGCTGCACCACATTGGCCAGGGCCGCCTTCTGCGACGCCAGCTGGGCCAGGGACTGCTCCAGGCGCTGCTTGTAGATGCGGTCGTCGAGGCGCACCAGCAGGTCGCCGGCCTTGACGAACTGGAAGTCCTGCACCGGCACCTCGAACACATAACCGCTGAGCTGCGGCCCGATGATCGTCACCTGGCCCCGCACCAGGGCGTTCTCGGTGCTTTCGACGGCACTGCTGAACGGCGGCAGCTGCCAGGCATAGAGCACGACCAGCACGCCGCTGATGGCGATCGCGGCGAACCCCAGGGACGAGATGATCCGCACCCGCAGCGAACGCGGCTCGGTGATCGGCATCGAGGGCGGCGCACTGCCTTCCGGCGTCGAGGCAATGGCGTTGGTGGTGGTGATGGTCGGTTCGGTCATGAAGAAATGGCACCGCTGGGTTGGACGGGAGTCGGGGCTGGGGTCGAAGCTGCGGGCGTGACCGCCTTGGTCGTGCTCATCAGCCACAGGCTGCGAATGAAGATCCAGATCATGGTCAGCACGGCGATCACCGCGATCAGCATGAACACATCGTTGTAGGCCAGCACGTTGGCTTCGCGGGTGGCGGCGCTGGCCAGGCTGCGGATGCCTTGCAGCTCGCGGGCCTGCGGGTCGGCGATCACCCTGCCGACCGCCGCCCCGCCGCTCTGCACCCGGCCCAGCACCCGCGGGTCCATCAGCACCAGTTGCTCGACGATATGGCTGGAATGGTATTTCTCGCGGACGATCTGGAAGGTCCCCAGCAGCGCCGAGCCGATCAGCCCGCCGAGGTTCTGGCAGATGCCGAACAGCACCGAGAAGCTCACCAGGTTGCGCGGGTTGGTCAGCACGTTGCGCGTGCCCAGGACCATGGTCGGGCCGAGAAAGAAGGTCCCGCCGAAGGCCAGCAGGAACTGGCTGAAGTACATGTTGGCCGGGCGCGTGAGGTTATTGGAGAAGCTGTCCATCACCGAGCCCACGGCCATCAGCGCCAGGGAGATGACCAGCGGCATGAACAGGTGCGCCGGGTTGATGGTCAGGGCGCTGGTGGCCAGGCCCGCGATGCTGCCCAGCAGCATCACCCCATACAGCAGGCGCATCTGCTGGCTGCTCATGTTCAGCGCCTGGAGAAAGCCCACGGCGCCGGTGGACTGCTCGGACAGCACCATGCGGATCAGGATCACCGCCAGGGCCAGGCGGATCGCCGCCCCGCTGCCCAGCCAGCGGGTCATCAGCATCGGGTTGCTGCGGTTATGTTCGATGGCCAGCCCGGCGAGGATCAGCACGATGGAGCCGGCGCTGGCGTAGCCGATCCACGGCGCTTCCAGCCACCAGTCGATGCGCCCCAGGGACAGCACCGCGCAGAGCAGCGCGACGCCGCTGGCGAGGATGGCGAAGGTCAGGAAATCGAGTTTTTCGAAGGTGCGAAAACGGTCGCCGGGCGGCAGCTTGAGCAGGAACACGCAGCCCAGGGAGGCCAGCGCCAGCCCCAGCTCGAACAGGTACAGGCCGCGCCATTCGGCGATCTGCAGCAGGTCTTCGGAAAACAGCCGGGCCAGGGGCAAGGCCAGTTGCGAGGCACCCAGCCCCAGCACCAGGGCTTTCATCCGCCACTTGGCCGGGAACGCCTGGACCATGTAGTACAGGCCCAGGGAACTCAGGGCGGCGCCAACCATGCCGTGGGCCGCGCGCACGGCGATGGCCGAACTCAGGTCGTTGACGAACAGGTGGCCGAAGGTCACCAGCGCATAGAGCACCAGGAACACCTCGGTAAAGGCGCGCAGGCCGAACTGCTGGCGAAACTTCACCAGCAGCAGGTTCATCGACACGTTGGTCATCACGTAGGCCGCCGGCAGCCAGGCCATTTCCGCCGTGGTCGCGCCCAGCGCCCCTTGCAGGTAAGGCAGGTTGGCGACCACCAGGGAGTTGCCGAGGCCGCCGGTGATCGCCACCAGCAGACCGACCAGGGCATAGGCCAGGCGCTTGTGCGTGGGGTGCAGCGGCGTCGAGGGGGAACCGGGCAAGCTGGGCTTTTCGTGGGGCTGCCAGTTGCGCGGGGCGTAGCTATCCATTCATTGACCTTGCCATTCGCTGACCTTGTTCCATGTCCGCCCGAGTGGCGGACGCTCCAGAGTTGTTCCGGGTTGCCCGGCAGTGTGCCGGAAAACCTCGGGATCCAGGCACACTGCCGGGCTCGATTGACGAACTTTATGCAAAGCTAATCACGGTGCAGAGGATTTTTTCAGCCCACTGTCGGCAGCCTGACGAAATACCCGTGGCGCTGACGCAAATCCGCCACAGGCCCTGCCTATCATTGCCGCTGCTCGCCCCCTAGAATCGGCCGTCACCTGTGCCTCCCGCGGAGCCCCGCAATGCCCCTGTCCTTTCAGAAGCTGCATGCCAATGGCGACGACTTCATGCTGGTCGATGCCCGTGGGCGCGACAACCCGATCACCGGCGAGCTGGCCAGGACCCTGGGCGACCGCCATCGCGGCGTGGGTTTCAATCAGCTGGTGGTGCTCAGCCATTGCCCCGAGACAGCGGCGCAACTGACCTTCTGGAATGCCGATGGTTCCAGCCTGAGCACCTGCGGCAGCGCCACCCGCGGCGCGGCCGACCTGCTGATGCGCGAAAGCGGCGAAGACTCGGTGCGGGTGAAGACCGTCCGCGGCATCCAGCACTGCATACGCCTGGAGGATCAGTCGGTGTCGGTGGAGATGGGTGTGCCGCAATTCGCCTGGCAGGAGATTCCGCTGGCGACGGCCCTCGACAGCCTGGCCCTGCCCCTGTCCGGCGAGCCGGCGGCGTGCAGCATGGGCAACCCGCACTGCACGTTTTTTGTCGAGGACCTGCACGCCATCGACGTGGCGACACTGGGCCCGCGGATCGAGGCGCACCCGCTGTTCCCGCAGAAGACCAATGTGCACTTCGTCCAGGTCATCGACCGCCAGACCATTCGCCTGCGCATCTGGGAGCGCAACGGCGCCATCCCCTTGGGCTCCGGCTCGTGCTCCTGCGGCGCGGCGGTCAACGGCATACGCCGCGGCCTGCTGGACAGCCCGGTCCGGGTGCTGTGCGACGGCGGCCCGGTCACCGTCAGCTGGGACGGCCAGGGCAAGGTGCGGCTGGCCGGTGGGGTGGAGCGGGTGTTCAGCGGGGTGATCTGAGAGCCGCGGCGTTTGGTGGACCTGATCGCGAGCAAGCTCGCTCCTACAGGATTTGCGCAAACTCTGTAGGAGCGAGCTTGCTCGCGATGAGGCCAGCGGCAGCGACGCCCTCCCCGGACTCGATTGGTAAATTTTCTTTAAAGGTGATCTGGTTTCGAGGGGATTTTTCAAGCAGAAACTGGATGCCAGCCTATCGGCACTTTTTCCTCAAGGAGTGCCACCATGTCCCCCCACAAAAACTCGCGCTGGTTCAAGCGCCTGCTCGCCCTCAGCCTGCTGGCGCCGGCCCTGGCGTTCGCCCAGGAGCGCCCTTGGCCGGACGGCTCGCAACTGGTGCTGTCGTTTTCCATGCAGTTCGAGACCGGTGGCCAGCCGGAGGGCGCCGAAAGCCCGTTTTCCGCAAGCCCCTTGCCCAAGGGCTACCCCGACCTGCCGGCCAACACCTGGTTCGACTACGGCCACAAGGAAGGCCTGTGGCGCCTGCTCGATCTGTGGGACCGCACCGGGATCAAGGTCACCTCGCATGTGGTCGGTGAAGCCGCGCTGAAACACCCGGAGCTGGTCAAGGCCATCGCCGAGCGCGGCCACGAGGTGGCGGCCCACGGCATGCGTTGGGCCGACTCTTACAACATGAGCTACGCCCAGGAAAAACAGTTCATCGGCGATGGCGTGGACGCGGTGCAGAAGCTCACCGGCCAGCGCTCGGTCGGCTACAACGCCAACTGGCTGCGGCGCAGCCCCAACACCCTGAAGGTGTTGCAGGACCTGAATTTCACCTACCACATCGATGACGTCAGCCGTGACGAACCTTTCGTCACCCTGGTGCGCGGCAAGAAATTCGCCGTGGTGCCCTACACCCTGCGCAACAACGACATCGTGCTGATCGAGGGCCGGCACTTCTCCGCCGAACAGTTCTATCAGCAGTTAGTGCTGGAGTTCGATCGCCTGTACGCCGAAGGCGCGAGCCGGCGGCGGATGATGTCGGTGAGCCTGCACGATCGTATCGGCGGTACGCCGGCGATGGTCGAAGCGGTGGAGCGTTTTATCCGCTACGCCCAGTCCCACCCCAAGGTCAGCTTTATGCGCAAGGACCGGATCGCGCAGATCGTGCTGACGGAGAAGGACCCGCTGATCGATAACAGCGAGGCGGCGTATAACGATTGAGGCGTTATGTGTTGAACGAAAGTTCGGTGGGTCGATCCGAGAACAGCGGCGGCCTGCCGATTTTTATCGCGAGCAAGCTCGCTCCTACAGGGACTGCACGGGTCCT
>NZ_JAQZAA010000087.1:8111-56354 GCF_028640875.1 Pseudomonas sp. SBT1-2
GTAGGAGCGAGCTTGCTCGCGAGAGGCCGGGCCTGCGGTTCGCCCATCAAGTCAATTCCCCAGCGTCAGACCATTAGCCGGCAACGGCAGCGCAGTCTTGTAGCGCACCTGCTTGAGGGCGAAGCTGGAACGGATATTGGCCACGCCGGGCACCTTGGTCAGGAAGTCCATCATGAAGCGCTCCAGGGCCTGGATGGTCGGCACCAGCACGCGGATCAGGTAGTCCGGATCGCCGGCCATCAGGTAGCACTCCATGACTTCCGGGCGGTCGGCGATCGCCTCTTCGAAGTGCTGCAACGCCTCTTCCACCTGCTTCTCCAGGCTGACGTGAATGAACACGTTGACATGCAGCCCCAGCAGGTCGGCATCCAGCAGGGTCACCTGCTCGCGGATCAGCCCCAACTCCTCCATGGCACGCACGCGGTTGAAGCACGGGGTGGGCGAAAGGTTCACCGAACGGGCGAGGTCGGCGTTGGTGATGCGGGCGTTCTCCTGGAGGCTGTTGAGAATGCCGATGTCGGTACGGTCCAGTTTGCGCATGAGACAAATCAACCTGTTTTTTATGTTTATGCAGTTTTTTTATCTGCAAATCGTCTTTAGCGCAACGAAACAGAGATAAATATTCTCCTTGGCCCGGCCTATGATTGTTGTAGGACAAGATTTCTTTTACCCAAAGAATGACTGTCAGCTAAGCGCGCCCACTACAAGAAATTCACAAGATCGAGCGTAGACAAGCCATGACCCAAGCGTACGAACCGCTGCGCCTGCACGTGCCCGAACCCTCAGGCCGTCCCGGTTGCAAAACCGACTTCTCCTACCTGCGTCTGACCGACGCTGGCACGGTGCGCAAACCCCCAATCGATGTAGAACCCGCTGACACCGCCGACCTGGCCCGTGGCCTGATTCGCGTGCTCGACGACCAGGGCAATGCCTTGGGCGAATGGGCCGAAAGCGTGCCGAGCGAGGTGCTGCGCCAGGGCATGCGCGCCATGCTCAAGACGCGGATCTTCGACAACCGCATGGTGGTCGCCCAGCGCCAGAAGAAGATGTCGTTCTACATGCAGAGCCTCGGCGAGGAAGCCATCGGCAGCGCCCAGGCCCTGGCGTTGAACATCGACGACATGTGCTTCCCCACCTACCGCCAGCAAAGCATCCTGATGGCCCGCGACGTGCCGCTGGTGGACATGATCTGCCAGCTGTTGTCCAACGAGCGCGATCCGCTCAAGGGCCGCCAGCTGCCGATCATGTACTCGGTGAAAGAGGCCGGTTTCTTCACTATCTCCGGCAACCTGGCCACCCAGTTCGTGCAAGGCGTGGGCTGGGGCATGGCCTCGGCGATCAAGGGCGATACCAAGATCGCCTCGGCCTGGATCGGCGACGGCGCCACCGCGGAGTCGGACTTCCACACCGCCCTGACTTTCGCCCACGTGTACCGCGCGCCGGTGATCCTCAACGTGGTCAACAACCAGTGGGCGATCTCCACCTTCCAGGCCATCGCCGGCGGTGAAGCCACCACCTTCGCCGGACGCGGCGTCGGTTGCGGCATCGCCTCGCTGCGGGTGGACGGCAACGATTTCATCGCGGTCTACGCCGCGTCCCGCTGGGCCGCCGAACGCGCCCGGCGCAACCTCGGCCCGACCCTGATCGAATGGGTCACTTACCGCGCCGGCCCGCACTCCACCTCCGACGATCCGTCCAAGTACCGCCCGGCCGACGACTGGAGCCACTTCCCCCTCGGCGACCCGATCGCCCGCCTCAAGCAGCACCTGATCAAGATCGGCCAGTGGTCCGAAGAGGAACACGCCGCGGTCAGCGCCGAACTGGAAGCCGAAGTCATCGCCGCGCAGAAACAGGCCGAGCAGTACGGCACCCTCGCCGGCGGGCAGATCCCCAGCGCCGCGACCATGTTCGAGGACGTCTACAAGGAAATGCCCGAGCACCTCAAGCGCCAACGCCAGCAACTGGGAATCTGACATGAACGACCACAACAACAATATCCAGTTGGACACCGCCATGACCACGACCACCATGACCATGATCCAGGCCCTGCGCTCGGCCATGGATGTGATGCTAGAGCGTGATGACAACGTGGTGGTGTTCGGCCAGGACGTCGGTTATTTCGGCGGCGTGTTCCGTTGCACCGAAGGCCTGCAGGCCAAGTACGGCACCTCGCGGGTGTTCGACGCCCCGATCTCGGAAAGCGGCATCGTCGGCGTCGCCGTCGGCATGGGTGCCTACGGCCTGCGCCCGGTGGCAGAAATCCAGTTCGCCGACTACGTCTACCCGGCCACCGACCAGATCATTTCCGAAGCGGCGCGCCTGCGTTATCGCTCCGCCGGCCAGTTCACCGCGCCGCTGACCATGCGCATGCCTTGCGGCGGCGGCATCTACGGCGGCCAGACCCACAGCCAGAGCATCGAGGCGGTGTTCACCCAGGTCTGCGGCCTGCGCACCGTGATGCCGTCCAACCCCTACGACGCCAAGGGCCTGCTGATCGCCTCCATCGAAAACGATGACCCGGTGATCTTCCTCGAGCCCAAGCGCCTGTACAACGGCCCGTTCGACGGCCACCACGACCGCCCGGTAACCCCCTGGTCGAAACACCCCTCGGCCCAGGTGCCGGACGGTTACTACAAGGTGCCGCTGGACGTCGCCGCCATCACCCGGCCGGGCAAGGACGTCACCGTGCTGACCTACGGCACCACGGTGTATGTCTCGCAAGTGGCCGCCGAGGAAACCGGGATCGACGCCGAGGTCATCGACCTGCGCAGCCTGTGGCCGCTGGACCTGGAGACCATCGTCAAGTCGGTGAAAAAGACCGGCCGCTGCGTGGTGGTCCACGAAGCCACCCGCACCTGCGGCTTCGGCGCCGAGCTGGTGTCGCTGGTGCAAGAACACTGCTTCCACCACCTGGAAGCGCCTATCGAACGCGTGACCGGCTGGGACACCCCCTACCCGCACGCGCAGGAGTGGGCGTATTTCCCTGGCCCGTCCCGAGTGGGCGCGGCTTTGCAACGGGTCATGGAGGTCTGAATGGGCACGCACGTTATCAAGATGCCGGACATCGGCGAAGGCATCGCAGAAGTAGAACTGGCGCAGTGGCACGTCAAGGTCGGCGACCTGGTGGTCGAGGACCAGGTGCTGGCCGACGTCATGACCGACAAGGCCATGGTGGATATCCCCTCCCCGGTGCATGGCAAGGTCCTATCCCTGGGCGGCCAGCCCGGCGAAGTGATGGCGGTGGGCAGCATATTGATCAGCATCGAGGTCGAAGGCGCCGGCAACCTCAAGGCGTCCGATCATCTGGTCAAGGAACCTGCCCCTATTAAAGAAGCAGCACCAGCAGTAGCAGCGCCTAAGGTCGAAGCCGCGCCAGTGCTGGAAAGCAAACCCGCCGCCGCGTGCCGCCCCGCGCCACAGGCGCCGGTAGCCCGCGACGCCGACGAGCGCCCGCTGGCCTCCCCGGCCGTGCGCAAGCATGCGCTGGACCTGGGCATCCAGCTGCGCCTGGTGCAGGGCAGCGGCCCGGCCGGACGCATCCTCCACGAAGACCTGGACGCCTACCTGGCCCAGGGCACCCAGAACGCGCACCGCGGTTCGGCGCCGTCCGGTTATGCCCAGCGTCACGACGAGGAGCAGATCCCGGTGATCGGCATGCGTCGCAAGATCGCCCAGCGCATGCAGGAAGCCACCCAGCGCGCCGCCCACTTCAGTTATGTCGAGGAAATCGACGTCACCGCCGTGGAAGAACTGCGTGCGCACCTCAATGAAAAACACGGCGCCACTCGCGGCAAGCTGACCCTGCTGCCGTTCCTGGTGCGGGCCCTGGTCGTGGCCCTGCGCGACTTCCCGCAGATCAACGCGCGTTACGACGACGAAGCCCAGGTCATCACCCGCCACGGCGCGGTGCATGTCGGGGTGGCCACGCAAAGCGACGTCGGCCTGATGGTGCCGGTGGTGCGCCACGCCGAAGCCCGCAGCCTGTGGGACAGCGCCGCGGAAATCTCGCGCCTGGCTACAGCCGCGCGCAGCGGCAAGGCGGCCCGTGACGAACTGTCCGGCTCGACCATCACCCTGACCAGCCTCGGCGCCCTGGGCGGCATCGTCAGCACGCCGGTGCTGAACCTGCCGGAAGTGGCAATCGTCGGGGTGAACAAGATCGTCGAACGGCCGATGGTGATCAAAGGCCAGATCGTGGTCCGCAAGATGATGAACCTCTCCAGCTCCTTCGATCACCGGGTGGTCGACGGCATGGACGCGGCGCTCTTCATCCAGGCCATTCGCGGCCTGCTCGAACAACCCGCCAGTCTCTTTGTTGAATAGGCATTTCTGGAGTAAGGCATGCAACAAACTCTGAACACTACCTTGCTGATCATCGGCGGTGGCCCCGGCGGTTATGTGGCGGCGATCCGCGCCGGCCAGCTGGGCATCTCGACCATCCTGGTGGAAGGCCAGGCGCTGGGCGGCACCTGCCTGAACATCGGCTGCATCCCGTCCAAGGCGCTGATCCATGTCGCCGAACAGTTCCAGCAGACCCGCCATCACAGCCAGGGCTCGGCCCTGGGCATCAACGTCTCGGCACCGACCCTGGACATCGGCAAGAGCGTGGAATGGAAAGACGGCATCGTCGACCGCCTGACCACCGGCGTCGCCGCCCTGCTGAGAAAGCACAAGGTCCAGGTGATCCATGGCTGGGCCAAAGTCATCGACGGCAAGACCGTGGAAATCGAAGGCGCCGACACCCGCATCCAGTGCGAACACCTGCTGCTGGCCAGCGGCTCGAAAAGCGTCAACCTGCCGATGCTGCCGCTTGGCGGGCCGATCATCTCCTCCACCGAAGCCCTGGCGCCCAAGGCCCTGCCCAAGCGCTTGATCGTGGTCGGTGGCGGTTATATCGGCCTGGAGCTGGGCATCGCCTACCGCAAGCTTGGCGCCGAAGTCAGCGTGGTCGAGGCCCAGGAGCGCATCCTGCCGGCCTATGACGCCGAGCTGACCCAACCGGTGCTCGAATCGGTGAAACAACTGGGGATCAAGCTCTACCTCAAGCACAGCGTCGAAGGTTTCGATGCCGCGACCCACACCTTGCAGGTGCGCGACCCGAACGGCGACAGCCTGAAGCTGGACACCGACCAGGTGCTGGTGGCGGTCGGGCGCAAGCCGAACACCCAGGGCTGGAACCTCGAAGCGCTGAACCTGGACATGAACGGCTCGGCCATCCGCATTGACCAGCGTTGCCAGACCAGCATGCGCAATGTCTGGGCCATCGGCGACCTCGCCGGCGAACCGATGCTCGCGCACCGGGCCATGGCCCAGGGCGAGATGGTCGCCGAGCTGATCGCCGGCCAGCACCGGGAATTCAACCCGACGGCCATTGCCGCGGTGTGCTTCACCGATCCGGAACTGGTGGTGGTCGGCAAGACCCCGGACGAGGCCAAGGCCGCCGGCCTGGATTGCATCGTCTCGAGCTTCCCGTTCGCCGCCAACGGCCGCGCCATGACCCTGGAATCGAAAAACGGTTTCGTGCGGGTGGTGGCACGCCGTGACAATCACCTGATTGTCGGCTGGCAGGCGGTGGGCGTCGGCGTGTCCGAACTGTCCACGGCCTTCGGCCAGTCCCTGGAAATGGGCGCGCGCCTGGAAGATATCGCCGGCACCATCCACGCCCATCCGACCCTGGGCGAGGCGGTGCAGGAAGCGGCATTGCGCGCCCTGGGCCACGCGTTGCATCTATAAACACCGGGTCTGTAGGAGCGAAGCTTGCTCGCGATAGGGCCAGTGAGCACGGCAGGGATATCAAGCCGTCTGTGCCGACGCTATCGCGAGCAAGCTTCGCTCCTACAGAAACAGCTCGCCGCAGCCTTTGGGGTTCGCGCCACAGGACGACAGGAGGGTTCATGAGCAGGCTAAGTTTTTTTGCTTCCCCTCCCATCGCCCGGGATGCGGTGGCCCCCCGGAATGCAGTATTGTTGTGCCCATCCAAAAAACGTCAGAAGCCTTGAGCCGTTGCGACGGTTGTTAAGCGATAGAGGGTGTCATGGGTAACGAAAGCATCAATTGGGACAAGCTGGGTTTTGACTACATCAAGACAGACAAGCGCTATCTGTCGCACTGGCGTAACGGCGAGTGGGACAAAGGCACCCTGACCGAAGATAACGTGCTGCACATCAGCGAAGGCTCCACCGCCCTTCACTATGGCCAGCAGTGCTTCGAAGGCCTGAAGGCCTACCGCTGCAAGGACGGTTCGATCAACCTGTTCCGCCCGGACCAGAACGCCGCCCGCATGCAGCGCAGCTGCGCGCGCCTGCTGATGCCGCAGGTGTCCACCGAGCAATTTGTTGCCGCCTGTCAGGAAGTGGTTCGCGCCAACGAGCGCTTCATCCCGCCTTACGGCACCGGCGGCGCGCTGTACCTGCGCCCGTTCGTGATCGGCGTGGGTGACAACATCGGCGTGCGCACCGCCCCCGAGTTCATCTTCTCGATTTTCGCCATTCCGGTCGGTGCCTACTTCAAGGGCGGCCTGACCCCGCACAACTTCCTGATCTCCAGCTACGACCGCGCGGCGCCACAAGGCACCGGCGCGGCCAAGGTCGGTGGCAACTACGCCGCCAGCCTGATGCCAGGTTCGGAAGCCAAGAAGAAGCACTTCGCCGACTGCATCTACCTGGACCCTTTGACCCACTCGAAGATCGAGGAAGTCGGTTCGGCCAACTTCTTCGGCATCACCCACGACGACAAATTCGTCACGCCGAAGTCGCCGTCGGTACTGCCGGGCATCACCCGCCTGTCGCTGATCGAGCTGGCCAAGACCCGCCTGGGCCTGGAAGTGATCGAAGGCGACGTGCTGATCGACAAGCTGTCGGACTTCAAGGAAGCCGGCGCCTGCGGTACCGCCGCGGTGATCACGCCGATCGGCGGCATCGAGTACAAGGACAAGCTGCACGTGTTCTACAGCGAAAAAGAAGTCGGCCCGATCACCCAGAAGCTCTACAAAGAGCTGACCGGCGTACAGACCGGCGACATCGAAGCGCCAGCGGGCTGGATCGTCAAGGTCTGACCCTAGCCACCAGGTGCTGAAAAGCCCGCCCTTCGCAACCGCGAACGGCGGGCTTTTTCATAGTCGCCGCAGGCCGTCGAAACCTGTGCCCCTAGCCGAGCGCCGCCACTTCCGGCGGTAGCAGAATGGCGCTCGCCTTGTCCTTGCCGTGATATTTGTCGATCAGGGAAAACAGGATGGCCGCCGTGCGGATATCCACGATCCCGCTGACATTTTCCTGGTTGAAGCGCATCTGGAAGGCTTCCACCACCCTTTCCGGTTGTTGGTCCAGATAGCCATAACCATAGGTTTGCAGCGCCTTCGTGACCTGGATCATGCTCGGCGGCGCCACGCTGAAGCGGGCCAGGTAGTCGTCGAGGGTGCGCTCGTCGGGCCAGGCGCCAATGCCGGCTTCGGCAAGCCGTTTCCAGGGAAAGAACGGCCCCGGATCGATCTTGCGCCCGGGGGCGATATCCGAGTGCCCGACGATGTCCGTCGGCTGTATGTCGTACTTACTGACCAGGTCGCGGGCCAGGCTGATCAGCAGTTCTATCTGCTGCTCGTTGTAGGGCTCGCCCAGCAACTGGCCGGTGTCCTGGTCCCAGCCAGCGTTGACGATCTCGATCCCGAGCGAGGTGTCATTCAGGTTGCTGCGGTTCTTCCACTGGCTCACTCCCGCATGCCAGGACCGGTCGTGGTCATCGACCAACTGGTCGGCCACCGGCAGGCCCTTGTGGGTCTTCGGCCGGTCGGGAATCAGGTAGTTGGCGCTAACGTGTTCCGATCGCGTCAGCGTTTCGAAGGACTGTGCCTGATCGAGCGCGGTGTAGTGCAGGACCAGGAAACGGATCCGGTGGTTCTTCGCCACCGCCCTTTCGCCTTTCGAAAGGACGTAGCCATCTTTCTCCGTGAGCGTGGCCTCGGAGGTGTCTTGGTGGCTGCTGGTACAACCGGTCATCGCCAGCAAGAGGCTTAAGACCGTGGTGTATTTCTTCATGACTTGCCCTTGAACGTTGCTTTCCTTTCCCCGCCTGGCTTGCTGCGTTGCAGGCCTGCGGAGCGGCGCATGCTAGGAGCCGGGGGGAAAGACTGTCTTTAGGAAAAGTCCGAAAGTCGCTGAGAAAGTCGACGACAGAAAGCGCAGATGGGCCATGCAGGGCTGCTGCGCCCCAAGGGGTGGGCATGCCGGGGCCGGCATGCCCGATGGTGCGGGAAAGGCCGCGGCTACTGGTGCTGGACCTGGAACATCGAGTTCACCTGGACCTGTGCCAGCATGTGCTCGGCGCCGCCGCCGCGACGCATGCCACGCACCGGGCAGGCGTCGAGGTAGTCGAGGCCGACCGCCAGCTTCAGGTGCCGTTCCGGCCGCGCCAGGCGGTTGGTCACGTCGAAGCTGTACCAGCCGCCGTCGATCCAGGCCTCGGCCCAGGCGTGGCTGGCCAGGTGGCTTTCGTCTTCGGTGCACAGGTAGCCGGAGACATAACGCGCGGGAATCCCCAGGCCGCGGGCGCAAGCCAGGAACGCATGGGTGTGGTCCTGGCAGACCCCGACCCCGCCGGCGAAAGCCTCGGCCGCGGTGGTGTCCACCGTGGTCGCGCCCGGGCTGTAGACCATGTGTGCGGCCAGGGCGTGCATCAGCTCGATCAGCGCCGCGCGGTCGCGCCGGGTGCCGCAGTGCTGCGCGGCGAAGGCGCTGAGGGCGGCGTCGGCCTTGGTCAGCGGGCTGCTGCGCAGGAATGGCAACGGCGACAGGCTGTCGTGCTCCACCTCCCGGGCCTGGTCGATTTCCACCTGGCCATAGGCGCTCAGGACCAGGGCGCCATGGGGTTCATCCATGGTCAGCACGTGCAGGATATTGCCGTAGGGGTCGAGCTGGCTGCGCACCAGGCGCGGCAGTTCCAGATGCCATTCGAGGATGTGCTGGCGCTCGCTGTTCTGCGGGGTCAGGCGCAGGAACTGGATGCTGGTGCAGACTTCATCGGCGTAGCTGTAGGTGGTGTCGTGGCGTATGGAAAGTTTCATACAACCTCCAGATAGGATTCGTGGACGGTCTGCCCCAGGTGACGGATCTGCGCGATGAAATCGCTCAGCCACAGGTGCAGGCCCGACGCGAGGATCTCGTCGATCCCGGTGTAGCGCAGGCGCGCGTTCAGCTCGGCGGCCAGGCGCTGGGCCGGACGGCCGTTGTTGCCCGGCAGGCTGGCGAGGATCTGGTCCAGCTCCTCGACGCAGGCATGCAGCGAGCGCGGTACGTCGGCACGCAACAGCAGCATCTCGGACACCTGCTCGGCTCCCGGTGCATTGCGGTAGATCTCGTTGAACGCCTCGAACGAGGACAGGGCACGGAGCAAGGCGCTCCACTGGTAGTAGCCACGGGCCGAGTTGTCGCTGACCTCCTCCGACTCCTCGCCGAACATTTCGTAGCGCGCGTCCAGCAGGCGCAGGGTGTTGTCGGCCCGCTCGATAAAGGTGCCCAGGCGAATGAAGCAATAGGCATCGTTGCGCATGATGGTGCCCGAGGTCGCGCCACGGAACAGGTGCGAACGCTCCTTGACCCATTCGCAGAAATGGCTGATGCCGTAGCGTCCCAGGCCACTCTTGGCGATGTTGCGCATCTCCAGCCAGGTGGCGTTGATGTTTTCCCACATGTCGGCGGTGATCCGCCCGCGCACCGCATGGGCGTTGGTCCGTGCCGCCCGCAGGCAGCAATAGATGCTGCCGGGGTTGGTTTCGTCGAGGGCGAAGAAGTGCAGCATGCGTTCGGTGTTCAGCTCGCCGTAACGCTGGTTGTAATCGTCCAGGGTGCCGGCGGCCAGCAGCGACATCGCCAGCTCGGCATGGCCATCGCTACGCCCCGCCTGGGGCATCAGCGACAGCGAGTAACTGACTTCGAGCATGCGCGCCAGGTTCTCGGCGCGCTCCAGGTAACGGGACATCCAGTAGAGGTCTGCAGCGGTTCTTGAAAGCATCGGTCAATCCTCCACGACCCAGGTGTCTTTGGTGCCGCCGCCTTGCGACGAGTTCACCACCAGCGAGCCTTCGCGCAAGGCCACGCGGGTCAGGCCGCCCGGCACCAACCGGGTTTCGCTGCCCGACAGCACAAACGGGCGCAGGTCGATATGCCGCGGCGCGATGCCGTTCTCGACAAAGGTCGGGCAGGTCGACAGGCACAGGGTGGGTTGGGCGATATAGGCTTCCGGACGGGCCTTGAGCCGGGCGCGGAAGTCTTCGATCTCCGCCGCCGTGGCCGCCGGCCCCACCAGCATGCCGTAGCCGCCGGAACCCTGGGTTTCCTTGACTACCAGGTCCGGCAGGTTGGCCAGTACGTGGGACAGCTCCGCGGGCTTGCGGCATTGCCAGGTCGGCACGTTCTTCAGGATCGGTTCCTCGCTCAGGTAGAAACGGATCATCTCGTCGACATAGGGGTAGATCGATTTGTCGTCCGCCACCCCGGTGCCCACCGCGTTGGCCAGCACCACGTTGCCGGAACGGTAGGCGGCGATCAGCCCGGGCACACCAAGCATGGAGTCGGGGTTGAACGACAAGGGGTCGAGGAAGGCGTCGTCGAGGCGACGGTAGATCACATCCACCGCCTGGGCGCCGGAAGTGGTGCGCATGAATACGCGGTCATCGCGCACGAACAGGTCGGCGCCTTCCACCAGTTCCACGCCCATCTCCCGGGCCAGGAACGCATGCTCGAAATAGGCGCTGTTGAAACGCCCCGGGGTCAGCACCACCACCGTCGGGTTGTCCAGCGGGCTGGAGCTTTTCAGGGTATCGAGCAGCAGGTTCGGGTAGTGGTCGATGGGCGCCACCCGTTGCGCGGCGAAGAGCTCGGGGAACAGGCGCATCATCATCTTGCGGTCTTCGAGCATGTAGCTGACGCCGCTGGGGGTGCGCAGGTTGTCTTCCAGCACGTAGTAGCTGCCGTCGCCGTCACGCACCAGGTCGACGCCGGAGATGTGCGAATAGATATTGCGATGCAGGTCCAGGCCGCGCATCGCCACCTGGTAACCCTCGTTGGCCAGCACCTGCTCGGCCGGGATGATGCCCTCCTTGAGAATTCGTTGCCCGTGGTAGATATCGGCCAGGAACATGTTCAATGCCTGGACCCGCTGGATGCAGCCGCGCTCGACGTTCCGCCATTCGCTGGCCTTGATGCTGCGCGGGATGATGTCGAAGGGAATCAGCCGTTCAGTGCCTTGCTCGTCACCGTACAACGTGAAGGTGATGCCAGCGCGGTGGAACAGCAGGTCGGCTTCGCGCCGACGCTGGTCCAGCAGCTCCACGGGGGTGTCCGCCAGCCAGCGGGCGAACTCCTGGTAATGTGGGCGGCAGCCACCACTCGCATCATACATTTCGTTAAAAAAAGCACGGGACATACCCCAACTCCTCGCCGTGGTTTAAACGGCTTTTTTATTTAAACTCTCTGTTTCAATAAATCGGGCCTTACGCTGAGCGATAGAAACTGTTCTGTTGTGCACCTCATTGTGCGGCTTGAATATTCCGCTCGATGCCGACGGAAATACCCCCACTTATTGACGCCAGTCGTTTGGCGAAACTTCCCGTATGGATTTTCGGCAATGGATCGCCCGCGATGACGTCCATTGGTTGTGGAACTCGTCACCTCCTTTTTCGTTTTAATGTGAACTTTCAAACTGAAAGTTTTCCGAAACTTCAACAGCACACTTCGTTGGATTTCAAAGGCTGTCTATCTGCTTTAGCAATCGCTGTGCCCAAATCCCGTCTCCCCGCGAATAAAGTCCCCAAGGGTGGAAAAACGACAGTTTGGCGACACTTTTCACTCAACCAGGGGGCTCCACTCCCTGTTGATGCTGAAACGTTTTATCCGGAAGGCCGCCGGAACGGCCTTGCACAACACTGGCGCGAACGAAAAAAGTGCAGAAACTGTCGAGGAAGGTTTTTTTGCCCTGACACGGGGATTTTTGGCAAAGCAGCTGTTATCGCTTTGCACAAAGCAAGAGTTGACGCGGCCTGCCGAGAGAAAGAACAGCGCACCATTAGCGGTCCGGAAAACGCACCAACGGCGAACGAAACACCCAATAGCGCCAACTATTGGCGCAATTTCGGCTTTTCGCCAGCGCTACTTTGTAAAAGTGTCGGACAGGATTGAATCGGGTAGTTCCGACTGTGCACGGTTCGCGCCCAAAGGAATAACGTTCGCCGACGTTATCCGCCGAACTCTTCATTCCACTTTTTATTGATTCAGTGCAATCAGCCAGGATTTATCGCCGCCCTACCCCCACCACCGAACCTGTAGGAGCGCAGCTTGCTCGCGATGCAGGCACCAGGGTGAATCAGGCACGCCGCCATCGCGAGCAAGCTCGCTCCTACAGTGATTCGCGGATAAATAGCTACTCGCACACACCGCAAAACGTGTAGGAGCCAGCTTGCTGGCGATCCAGGCATCGCGGTGGGTCAGGTACTACAAGGTTTCCAGGTGTTCGAGGATGATCCGCACCGCCTCGGCTGGCGACAGCAGGGAGCTGTCCAGCCTCAAGCACTCGCTGCTCCAGGCCTGGTAATCATGATCGAGCACCGACTGCCAGCTCGGCGGACGCAGGCCGGGCACATCCGCCTCACGGCTTTCCACCCGGCGCCGGTGCTCGGCGAGGTCCGTGCAGACCACCTCGACATTCAGTAAAGGGCTCTGCTCGGCCTCGGCAATGTCCTGCCAGGCCTGGCGGCTCTCGGCGAGCGGATTGACGCAGTCGGCCACCACCCGGTTGCCCAGGGCCAGGTTGCTGCGGGCCAGGGCATTGGCGACCTCGTACCCGGCCTTGCCGACCTCCGCCAAGCCGCCGTTGCGCAGCGCCTGCTCGATAGTGTCGATGCGCAGATAGGCGGCCCGCAGATGGCTGGCCAGTGCCCGGGCGATGGTGGTCTTGCCGCTGCCGGGCAGGCCACTGAAGACGATGAGCATAGGGAGAACTCCAAGCAAAGCACTGCATGCGCAGGCTGACGGCAGCGCCAGCCATGGGGTTGTGGACCGGCCTATGAAGCCTGGGTAACGGACGGCCGATCCGGTTTGGCAGCGCTCCCGACCCGCAGGGTTGGGCTGTCCGGTTCTTCGAGCTGGACCGCGAACCGAGTGGCAAGCTCCTTGCGCCCCAGGGCGGTCAATCCCAGCGCCCGGCTGTCCAGGTCCTGGGTCAGCCATTTGCGCCGGATCGCCTCCTGCAACAACGCGGCTCCCAGCGCACCACCCAGATGCGGGCGGCGCATGCTCCAGTCCAGGCACGGGCAGGCAAAGCGTCGACGCAAGGTCGCCAGGGCCTGCACATCGATACCCAATCCGGCGAAAAACCCTTCGCCGGCCGGGCTCAGGCTGTACTCCTGGGCGCCCTCCTGCGGCTCCTGCAACCAGCCGGCGTCGAGCATGCGGTCATGCAACTGCACCGCCAGGGTGCCGGCCATATGGTCGTAGCAGGTACGGGCGAACTGCAGGCGGTCCGGGGTGCGCGGGCTGAAAGCTGGCATGGCGTTGCGGCCGATCACCATCAGGGCCTCCAGGGCCTGGGCCACGCGCTGGTCGGCCAGGCTGTAGTAGCGATGGCGGCCCTGCACATGCAGGCGCACCAGGGCCAGGTCCTTGAGCTTGCCCAGGTGCGCGCTGGCGGTGGAGGCGCTGACATCGGCGATCGCCGCCAGCTCGGTGCTGGTGCGCGCGTGGCCGTCCATCAACGCGCAGAGCATCTTCGTCCGCGCCGGCTCGGCAATGGCCGCGGCGACCTGGGATACGGCGTTGTCGTGCTGCTGTGCATTCATATTTCGCTCCCGAACGAATCGTGCCCTTCGCAGGTTGCCGATAGTAGCAACACTTCTCCCCCGCGAATAAGGCCGCCCGTCATGGACCCGATCACCGCCGTCACCCACGCCGATCCCTACCCTTACTACGCCAGCCTGCGGGCCCGGAGCGGGCTGGCCTTCGACCCCGGACTGGGGATGTGGCTGGCCAGCAGCGCCGCAGCGGTGGCCGCGGTGCTGGCCCATCCCGAGTGCCGGGTACGTCCCGCCCGCGAGCCAGTGCCCCGGGCCATAGCCGACGGCGCCGCCGGCACAGTGTTCGGCCAACTGATGCGGATGAACGACGGCGAACGCCAGCGTTGCCCGCGGGCCGCGGTCGAGCCGGGCCTGCAACAGGTATATGCCGAGGAAATCCAGCAGCGGGTCGCCGCCCTGCTGCTGGGCCTGCCAAGGGATACCACTGCCAGGCTGCACGATTGCCAGTTCCGCCTGCCGGTGGCGGTGGTCGCCGGGCTGCTAGGCTTTGCCGCGCACCAGTTGCCCGAGATTGCCGGGCTGACCCGGGACTTTGTCGCCTGCCTGTCGCCGGCCAGCAATCAGGCACAACGGGAGGCCGCCCACCGGGCAGCCGAAGCGTTGAGCCGACACTTCGAGGTATTGCTCGATCAGGCCCCCGTCAGCCCGCTGTTGCAGCGGATCGTCAACGGCTTCGGCAGGCAGGAGCATGACAGCCTGATCGCCAACCTGATCGGCCTGTTGTCCCAGACCTTCGAGGCCAGCGCCGGGCTGATCGGCAACAGCCTCTGCGCCCTGCTGAACGATCGCCAGTTACTCGCGGACCTGCAGGCGACGCCCAACCGGATCGCCGACCTGCTGGCCGAAGTGCAGCGTCACGACCCGCCGGTGCAGAACACCCGGCGCTTCGTCGCCGCCCCTTGCAGCATCGCCGGGGTGACGCTGGAGCCGGGCGCTGTGGTGCTGGTGCTGCTGGCCTCGGCCAACCGCGACCCGCAACTGAACCCGGAGCCGGACCGCCTGCTGCTCGAACGCGAGGCCCGGCGCAGTTTCAGCTTTGGCAGCGGCCGCCACCAATGCCCCGGCCAGGCCCTGGCCCTGAGCATCGCCAGCGCGGTGGTCGGCGCGCTGCTGCGGCAATCGCCCCTCGACCAGCCCATCGCCTGGACCTACAAGCCCTCGCTCAACGGGCGCATCCCCCTGTTCACCCCCCTGCCGGAGTCGCACTGATGATCGCCGTGATATTCGAAGCCCTGCCCCGCCCGGAACATCGCCAGCGTTACCTGGACCTCGCCGCCGCGCTGAAACCGCTGCTGCTGGAGATCGACGGCTTCATTTCCATCGAACGTTTCCAGAGCCTGAGCGAGCCGGACAAGCTGCTGTCCCTGTCGTTCTGGCGCGACGAGCAGGCGGTCGAGGCCTGGCGCACCCTGGAACGCCATCGCACGGCCCAGGCCCTGGGGCGGACCCAGGTGTTCGCCGACTACCGGCTGCGGGTCGCCGCAGTGGCGCGCGACTACGGGCTGACCCAGCGCGACCAGGCGCCGGCGGACAGCCGCCGGGCCCATGCCGGGTAAAACTGCTGGGCGCCTATTCGACCAATGAATGGTGGTCAGAGGGTCATCGTGCTTCTGCTAGGGTCAGGCTTGGACTTGGGAGGACACCATCATGAGCCAGATCACCCAACACGCCCTGAAGCTCAACGGCATCGAATTGCACCTGCATGCCGATGGCCCGCTGGATGGACCGCCGGTGTGGCTGCTGCACGGTTTTCCCGAGTGCTGGTATTCGTGGCGCCGGCAGGTCGCGCCGCTGACGGCCGCCGGCTACCGGGTGCTGATCCCGCAGATGCGCGGCTACGGCGACAGCAGCGCCCCAGAGGAGGTAGCCGCCTATGACGTGCTGACCCTGTGCGCGGATATCCAGCAGGCGATGGATGCCCTGGGCCAGGAGCAGGCCTGCATCGTCGGTCACGACTGGGGTGCCGTGATCGCCTGGCACCTGGCGCTGCTGGAACCGCAGCGGGTCAAGGCCCTGGTGACCCTGTCGGTGCCTTTCGCCGGCCGCCCCAAGCGTCCGGCCGTGGAGATCATGGCCGAGCTGTTCGCCGAGCGTTTCAACTACATCCTGTACTTCCAGGAGCCCGGCGTCGCCGAGCGGGAACTGGACGCCGACATCGACCGCAGCCTGCTGCATTTCATGCACGACTGCGAACACCTGCTGGATGAAAAGAGTCCGTCGGCCCTGCTGTTCGACGGCATGCCGCCGCACCAGGCACCGCCCGCCTGGTGCACGCCGGAGGACTTTGCGGTGTACCGACGCACCTTTGCGGGGCGAGGTTTTCGCGGCGCCTTGAACTGGTACCGCAACTTCGAGCGCAACTGGCAGCGGACCGAACACCTGGGCGAACGCCAGGTGAGCCAACCGACCCTGTTCATGATCGGCGACCGCGACCCGGTGGGTCAGTTGGAAGCTCGCACTATGGAGCGCATGCCCGGCAAGGTGCCACGCCTGGAACAGCATCGGCTGGCGGATTGCGGGCACTGGATCCAGAGCGAACGGGCGGAAGAGGTCAATCTGCGGTTGCTGGATTTTCTTGGGAGAAATTACCCCTGCCCGCCTGCGGTGCAGACAGGGGCCTAGCGTTACAGGCTGCGATATTCGAGGGTGAGGTGCGACAGTTCGTGGACCGGCGCCAGGCGCTGGCGAATGGTCTCGGCACTGACGCCGGCAGCCGCTACCACACTGACGATCGCCGCCCGCGCCTGCGGGCCCACCTGCCACACATGCAGGTCGGTAATGCGCGCATCGCCGGCGGCTTCCACCGACTGGCGAATCTCGCCGGCCAGGTGTTCGTCCGTGGTGTCGAGCAGCACCGCCGCGCTGGACTTCATCAAGCCATAGGCCCAGCGGCCGATGACCAGCGCGCCGACCACACCCATCACCGGGTCGAGCCAGACCCAGCCCAGATAACGCCCCGCCAGCAAGGCGGCGATAGCCAGGACCGAGGTCAGGGCATCGGCCAGCACATGGACGTAGGCCGAGCGCAGGTTGTTGTCGTGGTGATGGCCGTGCCCGTGTGAATGCGGGTGCGGATGCTCATGAGCAGGCTGATGAGCGTGATCATGGCCGTGATGGGCATGGCCGCCGGAAAGCAGCAAGGCGCTGACAATATTCACCAGCAGCCCGACCACGGCGATCACGGTCGCCTCAGTGAACGCCACCTGGGTCGGCTGCAACAGCCGCAGCAACGACTCGCCGGCGATGCCGATGGCCACCAGGCCGAGGATCAGCGCCGAGGCGAACCCCGCCAGGTCGCCGACCTTGCCGGTGCCGAAACTGAAGCGCGCATTGTCGGCATTGCGCCGGGCGAAACCGTAGGCCGCCGCCGCGATGCCCAGGGCCCCGGCATGGGTCGCCATATGGAAGCCGTCGGCCAGCAAGGCCATGGAACCGGTGAGATAACCGGCGGCGATTTCGCCGATCATCATGATGAAGGTCAGCGCCACCACCCACAGCGTGCGTCGGGCGTTTTCATCGTGGGCGGCACCGAGGAAGTGGTGGTCGTGGGTCAAGCCTGCAGAGGGCAAGGTGGGGCGCATGGGGTGGTCTCCGGTCAGGAATAACGGCGAATGGCTTCGAGCAATTCGTTCACGCCCTTGGCCCGCTCTTCATCACTGAGCTCAGGGTGAGCCACATGCTCCAGGGCGTGGGCCTCGATGATTTCCCCCATCAGGCCGTTGATCGCACCGCGGGTGGCCGCCACCAGATGCAGGGTCTTGGCGCACTCCGCGCCGGACTCCAGGGCCCGCTCCACGGCCTGCACCTGGCCAAGAATGCGCCGGACCCGTTTGAGCAGATCGTCTTTCTGTGCGTGCGTATGCGACATACCTATACCCCCTATACCTATATGGCGCCCATCCTGGCCGATGACTGGAACAGACGCAAGAGGCCAAAGCCCGCTGCGTTTCAACCAGCCACAACCTGGCCCCGCCTGGCGAAAGCACGGAAGCACGATTTCAAGGGAGATCTAGGGAGCAAGGGCGTGGCGATTCTGTTCGAGCCCACACCCAGCCCGGGTAACGCGGCCCGATCAGGCAGAGCCCTGATCTGGCCAATAAGCGAAATCAGTCGTCGCGAGTCAGGACTTCCAGCAACTCGATCTCGAACACCAGATCGGAATTCGGCGGGATCTTGCCCATCGAGCGCTCGCCGTAGCCCAGGTGCGCCGGCACCAAGAGCTTGCGCTTGCCGCCGACCTGCATGCCCATCAGGCCCTGGTCCCAGCCCTTGATCACCCGCCCGGTGCCGATCACGCACTGGAACGGCTTGCCACGCTCCCAGGACGAATCGAAGGGCGTGCCGTCTTCCAGGAAACCGCGGTACTGGGTGGTGATCAAGGCGCCCTTGACCACCGCCTTGCCCTCGCCCACTTCGATATCGATCACCTGTAACAGGTCGCTCATCTATTCACTCTCTGTTGGAGGCAGCCAGCAGCGGCCACCGAGGGTGCGGAAAATAACAAATTTTCCGCCTCGCGACTTGTCAGGCATGCTCCTGGAAGGGGCTGAGGCAGGGCACATTATCGATGCCTCCTGGCCCAGCCAGCATTTTTCAGATTGTCCCTACAGACCCTCCATAGCCGAATCCAATAGCGTCCCTAAGCCAACTGCAAATGCTCTTCGCTCCCCTCTGACGGGGGCTTTCTTTATGGACAATGTGGACGCGAACAGGGATGAGTGGCTACGTACCGAACGCCCCGAAGGGCTATCGCAACAAGGGTGTAGAGCCCGTCGATCTTGGCGCCCAGCGCTGGGCGGAATACAAGGACCTGCCGCCAAAGGCAGAAGACAAGCCCGCCACCATGGGTTGTGTCTTTGCCAAAAGCTGCAACCTGCCTGACGGTGTGATCGATCACAAGAATCCGGCCGGATTTGTGCCTGTTGAGAAGCTGGCTGATTACGGGCTATGGGCTGTATTAGCTACCGGGACGGCAATCACAGCGCAAGGTTCCTCTCTCCAATTGGTGGGCGGCTCTGCCACTGGCAGCGCCATTGCCAAACGTCTTGGCGGATCATTGGCTCTCACATTGCTGGAAGGGTCAGGTGTTGTTGCTACTGGCGCTGTAGTGGGCACTGTTGCGTTGCTGATTCCAAACACCAGCATTTCGCCTGACAGTGCCTTCTATAAGAATGAGCAGTACGCAATGCTCAAGACAGGCCGCACACGTGTTCGTGTCAATGTGAAGACCTTGCCGGATGGCTCCGTTAACGCCTATGGCTTCTACACGGGCGGCAAGACGGATTGGGAAAATGTCCCAGTCATTGAGGGCAGGAAGGACGGTGAGAAGTTTATCGCCGACATTGGCAACGGGATCGGCCTCACTTGGACACCAGCGGCAAGCGGTGACGGTGTACTGGGTATTCCTGCACTGGAAGGCGCGTCACAGTTGCCACCTGTTTGGGTGTATCCACCTACAGCACAATCTGACACGGTGTTGGCGAACCCCGCACATCCACCTGAATTCCGAGATGCAATTATCTGGTTCCCTGACTCGGGGATTGAGCCAATCTACATTGTGCTCAGTACACAGTTGGAGAAGAACAAGACGGCTGGCGCTGCTTTTGAAGATAAGGCTTACCCTCCATTTGCCGAAGAAATGAACGAGTCAACTCAACAGGTAACGCTGAAAACAAAGAGCGGCACCAGAACTCGTCTCGATATGATTGGCAGGGACGCGAACGGAGACATTGCGTGCGTCGAATGCAAAGCCTCCGACACAGCACCACTTACACGCAATCAAAAGCTGGCGTTCCCGGAAATCGAAGAGAGCGGCGGAGTCATTGTTGGTAAAGGTAAACCTGGCTTCCCCGGAGGAACGGTTATACCGCCAACCCGAGTACAAATCTTGCGACCGAAAATAGACTAACGCAATCAAGGAACAGCTATGTCAGTTACAGATACCGAAGTCATCGACATGTGGGGAATCCCAAAATGGGATCACAACAAAATAGTTCTCGGGATCACAGACCATCTTGGGTGGGCTGACAAAACCGAACAGGGCGAGCACCTTCTTGCGCTTCAAGAAAAGCTGAATGCGTACATCGCTTTCATCGAAAGCGGCGACATCTACACCGAGATTCCCGGCGCCCTTGGTAAGTCCCCCATCATCCGCATCATCGGGAAGTATGAGCTTTCAGAGCAAGGTGAACTCCTTGTTGATCGCGCTACCGAGGTGTTAAAGGAAGTAGGCATTGGCCTAGAGTTCGTGCTTAAACAAGACGATGTGACAGACAACGAGTGACCGGCGATGCGCTCCAGCTTAGGGGAGAGGGCAAGGCGCCAAAGCTCTGGCTACAGGGATCAAGAACTGACAGAAAAAGAAAAGCCTATTCAATGTGGGCTCTCATAGGGGGAGTTGAGTAATGGAATTGAAGAGCCATTTGGCTTACTACACCGAACAGGAATTCAAGGCCCTGATCCAAGCGATTGAAAATGCACGAACTGAGGAAGAGCGAGCCGAGCTTGTCGATCACTTCAACAAGATCGTTCCCCATCCAGCAGGGAACGATTTAATGTTCTATCCAGAGGCTGGGGAAGACGATTCAGCCGATGGCGTAACGCGGACTGTCAGCAGCTATTGCCGTGACAAGGGCCTACCGGGTTTCAAGATCTGATCAAAGGTGCTGAACGCAAACACCAAGGAGGAACTCAGGCACATCTGGAATGTGCAGCACCGGACATGATCCCCACGCTCAACCTCCCCCCTCAAGATCGCTTGAACAAACTCCAGACAAACGCCATCAACCCACCCACAGTCGCCCCTCCCGCCAGCCAGCCCACCACCGACAACCCCTGCCAGGCCGGGCCGGCCGCGGCGAGCTGTGGGCCGAAGGCGATCAGCAGTGCGCTGATCAGCAGGGCCAGGGACACGCGGGTCGAGGCCAGGCGCAGGGATTTTTCCAGGCGCTCGACGCCCGGCATGTCGAGGCGCAGGTCGACCACGCCGTGTTTCAGGCGGTTGATCAGCAGGCGGGTCAACTGTGGCAGTTCGACGGCGACGCCGCGGCCCAGCTCCAGGCCGTCGAGGCCCAGGCGGCGAGCGAGCTTCCAGCTGAACTGCTGCTTGAGCATCTGGCTGATGGCCGGGCGCGCGGTGGCCACCAGGTCCAACTGAGGATCGAGACGGGTGAGCACGCCATCGGCGGTGATCAGCGCCTTGAACAGCACCAGCAGGTCGGCCGGCAGCAACAGTTGGTATGCGCGCATCAGGCCGAGGAAGTCCTCGATCATCGCACTCATGTTCAGCGCCTTGCCGCCGTGCCGGCCCATGAACTCCCGCGCAGCCTGTTCGATGGCGGACAGGTCGCGCACCTGCTCGCCGCTCCAGTCGATCAGCACCGCCACCAGCGCTTCGGTACTGCCCTCGGTCATGGCCCGCATAAAGCCCATGACCTCCAGGCGCCGGCGCTCGTCGAGGCGCCCGACCATGCCAAAGTCGATAAACCCGACGCGGTTGTCGTCCATGGCCCGCAGGTTGCCGGGGTGCGGATCGCCATGGAACAGGCCGTCCTCCAGCAGCATCTTGATAAAGGCCTGGGCCCCGCGCTGCGCCAGCAGGCTCGGGTCCAGCCCCTGCTCGATCAGGGCCTGGCGCTCCAGTGGTGTATGGCTGGGCAGGAATTCCTGGACCAGCAGGCGCTCGCTGCTGTGCAGCCAATGGATACGCGGAATGGCGATCTGCGGATGCTCGGCGAAATTCGCCGCCACGGTGTCGCAATGCTGGCCTTCCTGGGTGAAGTCCAGTTCTTCAAGCATCGCCCGGGCCAGTTGCCGGACCATCTGCCGCGGCTGGTAATGAGCCAGGGCGGCGTTCTCTTCCACCAGCATCGCCACGCCTTCCAGCAGTTGCAGGTCGGCGCTCATCTTGCGCCGCAGGCCGGGGCGCTGCACCTTGACCACCACCGCCTCGCCGCTGAGCAGGCGCGCGCGATAAACCTGGGCGATGGAGGCCGCCGCCAGGGGCTCGGTGTCGAATTCGGCGAACACCTGGTCCAGCTCAAAACCCAGGTCCTCGCGTACCTGGTCCTCCAGCTCGCTCCAGGGCAAGGTCGCGGCGCTGCTGTGCAACGACTCCAGTTCGCTGATCCAGTGCGGCGGCAGGATGTCGCTGCGGCTGGCGAGGATCTGCCCGAGCTTGATAAAGGTCGGCCCGAGTTTTTCCAGGGCCAGGCGCACCCGTTGCGGCGTCGAGTCCTGCGGCTGCGTTTCAGTACCGGCTTGCGACTCGCCCAGCAGGCGCCCCAGGCCCAGGCGCAGCAGCACATCCTGGGCACCGAAGGCCGCGAGCACGGCGACTATCTGATGCACCCGCTTATGGTGTTTGAGTGCCGTCCAGGTGGGTTCGAGCATGGTCGGGATGATCCTTCACAAGGTGACGCCCGCGGCGTGGCCGGCGGACTCAAGGTTGGGTGGCGCGCCTGCCGGGGACTCCGGCACCGACAACGCACCCTGCAAGGTCCGACCACAACGAGCGGCAATCATTCAGAACGCGGCAGCGCCGCTTGCAGGTCCTGCCTGGTTCGAGGTGCAGCCGAAGACCGCATGCCGGCGGTTGCCCATGGCGGCGCCCGCGATAAATTCGGTTACCATGGCGCCCCCCTGAAATCCGCACGCCGATAAGGACATCCGTATGGCTGTTTCAACTATTGTGGTTCTGCTCGCGCTCGCCCTGCTGGTGATCTACGTCATCACCGTCTACAACGGCCTGGTGGCCCGCCGGAACCGCTTCAAGAATGCCTTCGCGCAGATCGAAGTCCAGCTCAAGCGCCGTTACGACCTGATCCCCAACCTGGTGGAAACCGCCAAGGCTTACCTCAAGCACGAGCGCGACACCCTCGAAGCCGTGACCGCGGCGCGCAACGCCGCGCTGGCGGGTCTCAAGGCTGTCGCGGCCGAGCCCGGCAACCCGCAGCACATGGCCCAGCTGGGCCAGGCCGAAGGCGCGCTGTCCAGCGCCATGGGCCGGCTGAACCTGAGCATGGAGGCCTACCCGGACCTCAAGGCGTCGCAGAACATGCAACAGCTGAGCGAAGAACTGACCAGCACCGAAAACAAAGTGTCCTTTGCCCGCCAGGCCTTCAACGACACGGTGATGGATTACAACAGCTACAAGCAGAGTTTCCCGCCGGTGATCCTGGCCGGCCTGTTCGGCCATGGCGCCGATGCCAGCCTGCTGCAATTCGCCGACAGCGCCCTGATCCAGGAAGCCCCCAAGGTCGCCTTCTAACCCCCTGTCACCCTGGATGGTCCGATGAATTTTTTTGAACACCAGGCCCGGGCCAAACGGCGTACCGGCACCCTGGTGCTGCTGATGATCCTGGCCGTGCTGTGCCTGGTGACGGTCACCAGCCTGGCGCTGAACCTGCTCTGGCTGCAATTTCTCAAGGAGATGAAGCAGTCGCCGAGCTTCGACTGGCAGCTGACCGCGATGATCGCCGCGGTGGTGTTCCTGGTGGTGATCGGCAGCAGCATGGGCAAGCATTCCGAACTGAAAGCCGGCGGCAAGGTGGTCGCCAAGCGCCTGGGTGGCCGGCTGATCAACCTGCACCCGGACGGCCTGGAAGAACAACGGCTGCTCAATGTGGTCGAGGAAATGGCCCTGGCCTCGGGCACGCCGGTACCGCAGGTGTACGTGCTGCCCGATGCCGGGATCAATGCATTCGCCGCCGGCTTTACCCCACAGGAAGCGGTGATCGGGGTCACCCGCGGCGCCATCATGGTGTTCAACCGTGAGGAACTGCAGGCGGTGATCGCCCATGAGTTCAGCCATATCTACAACGGCGACATGCGCCTCAACACCCGGCTGGTGGCGATTGTCCACGGCATCCTGGTTATCGGCTTGACCGGCGAGGCAATGGCCAACGGGGTCAACCAGGCCGGCCGGCTGGCACAGAATCGGGTCGGCGGGCTGGCGATGTGGAGTGGCCTGGCGCTGATCCTGCTGGGCTCGGTCGGGACCTTTTTCGGCAATATGATCAAGGGCGCCATCAGCCGCGAGCGCGAGTTCCTCGCCGATGCCTCGGCGGTGCAGTTCACCCGCAACCCGGCCGGCCTGGTCGGCGCGCTGAAAAAAATCGGCGGTTATGCCGCCAGCTCGAAACTCGACAGCGCTTTCAGCTCCGAATACAGCCACTTGTATTTCAGTGAAGGGGCCACCCTCTCCGTCTACGGCCAGTCCGCGACCCATCCGCCCCTCTCGGCGCGGATCCGCCGCCTGGAACCCGGCTGGGACGGCCGCTTGCCCACCGTCGAAGCCGTCGAACTGCCGGCCGAGCCCGCCCGCGCCGGCCTGGACAGTTCCGGGGAGTTCAGCCGCCAGTCGCAAGCGACCAGCGCCCTGGTCTTCGACCTGAATGCGATCAAGCAGTCGATTGCCAGCATCGGCAGCCCGAACGCGCAACATCTGCTGGCGGCACAAGCGGCGCTGGTCAGCCTCGACCCGGCGCTCCAGCGCAGCGCCCACAGCACCACCGGCGCCCAGGCGCTGGTCTATGGCCTGCTGCTGTCCGCCAACGATTCGATACGCCGCCGGCAACTCGCGCAGCTGGAGGCCAACAGCCCCACCGAGGTCTTCGGTTGCCTGCAAGCCCTGCAAAAACAGCTGGCGGCCCTCGACCCGAACCTGCGCCTGCCGCTGCTCGACCTGTCGATACCGGCCCTGCAGCAGCTGGACAAGAAAGCCTGCAAGCCGTTCATGGACAACCTGCGACAACTGATCGACGCCGACGACCAGGTCGAGCTGCTGGAGTGGACGCTGCTGCGCATCGTGCAGCGCAATGTCGAAGGCCTGCCGGCGCCCGAATACAAATGGGGGCTGTTCCAGCGCAGCGAAGAACTGGCGGTCCTGCTCGGCGCCCTGGCCAGTGCCGGGCAAAAGACCGCGCAGCAGGCCCAACTGGCATTGGCCCATGCCTGGACCGGCCTGCCCTTCGCCCAGCCGCAACCGGCGCAGGTCGACCTCGAACACCTGGATGCCGCCCTGGTGCGCCTGCGCCAGCTGATGCCCGAGGAACGGCCGACGCTGCTGCAGGCCATGGCCCGTTGCGTCTGCTACGACGGCCAGGTCACCGTGGCCGAAGCCGAGCTGATGCGCGCCGTGGCCGATGTGCTGGATTGCCCGATGCCACCGCTGCTGTCCTCGGCAGTCGCCGAGCCAGCGTCTTCCCCGGCATCTGCCAGCGCCCCCCAGACCGCCACGCTCTGAGTACCGGTCAAGCATGCCTGCCCAGCGCCAGCCTGGGCAGGCACCGCCATCCTTACCAGAGCGCGATCTCGTAGGTGAAATAGAGGCGGTTGCTGTCGCGTCCCCGGGCGAATTCGGAACGGTACACGTAGTTGCGCAGCTTCACCCCCAGCCCCTTGAATCGGCCTTGCTGCACCACATAGGCCAGTTCGGCATCGCGCTCCCATTCCTTGATCGCGGTGTTCGAGCGGCCGTCGCTACCGCTCAGGTAGCGGGTGGAAAACGCCAGCCCCGGCACCCCGAGCGCGGCGAAGTTGTAGCCGTAGTTGAGCATCCAGGTTTTCTCGTCCTCCTCGATGAACTTGCCAATGCCCACGTTGCTGAACGAGTACACCGTGGCGCCGCTGATGTAAGGCAACCCGGCATCCCCGTTGAGCACCTGGTAGCCGCCGCCCAGGGTATGGCCGGCAATGGCATAGGACAGCAGGCCGCTGAGCATATCGTTGTCGATGTTGCCGCCGTAGGCCGAACCGCTGTCGCTGCTGTGGAAGTAACGCAAGTCACTGGTCAGTACGCCGGCGCCCAGCTTCAGGTCGTGCTGGATACCGGCGAAGTGCTGCCGGTAGAAGTTCTCGAGCTCGCCGTAGAAGTAGCTCAAACGCAGGTTCTTGCCGAGCTTGTAGTCGCCCCCGGCATAGGTGAAGTCCCCGGACTTGTCGCCGGCATAACCGTCCGCGACGATCGGCACGCTGTCGCTGGAATCGCGCAGCTTGAAGCGATCCAGCCGGCCAGCGGTGAGCGTCAGGTTGTCGATGTCGCTGCTGGTGAGCTGCGTGCCCTGGTAGGTCTGCGGCAGCAGGCGCGCGTCGTTGTAGATCAGCACCGGGTTCCTGGGTAGCAAGGTGCCGTACTTGAGCGTGGTCCCGGCCAGCCTGGCCTTGGCCGTGACACCGGCACTGGCGAACTCGTCGGCGGCGCGACCGTCGTCATGCACCGGCAACAAGCCGGTACCGCTGCGGCCCCGTCCCGAGTCGAGCTTGACCCCGACCAGGGCCAGCCCGTCGACGCCCAGGCCGAGGGTGCCGGGGGTGAAACCCGACTGGAAATCCAGCAGCAGGCCCTGGGCCCACTCCGTGCGCTCGCTCTTGGCCGTGCGTGCCGCACGGGCACTCAGGCCATGCTCGTCACGGAAGTTCTCATTGAAATAGACATTGCGCAGTTGCAGCTTGAGCGTGCTGTCGTCGCCGAAACCTGCCGCGCCAACGGTTGTCAGCGGCAACAGCGCGGCCAGGGGCAGCAACGCCCCACGGGTGATCGAAAGGGTCATATCGGACTACTCATTGTTGTTATTCGAGGTGTTGCGCGCGCCACGCCCGTGGCGCGCCGGGGAACCCTTGGTGGTTCAGGGATGGCCCAGGAGAACGGGCTCAGGAAAACAGGGTCAGCGCGCCGGTCAGCAGGGCCAGGGCGGTAATCACCAGGGAGGTCAGCACCGCCCATTTGACGGTGGCTCTCTGGAAGTCGCCGATGTCGCGATCGACCATCCCCACCAGCAGCAGGGTCGAGGCCACCAGCGGGCTCATCAGGTGCACCGGCTGGCCGAGGATCGAGGCCCGGGCGATTTCCAGCGGATCGATGCCATAGGCCGCCGCGGCATTGGCGAGGATCGGCACCACGCCGAAGTAGTAGGCATCGTTGGACAGCACGAAGGTCAGCGGCATGCTGGTGATGGCCACCACCAGCGGGAACAGGTGCCCCCACGACGGCGGAATCCACTCCACCAGGGTCTGTGCCAGGGCATCGACCATCTTGGTTCCGGAGAAGATCCCGGCAAAGATGCCAGCGGCGAACACCAGCAGCACCACCGTCATGGCATTGCCCGAATGGGCGAGGATCCGCTCTTTCTGCAGCTCCAGCTGCGGGTAGTTGATCATCAGCGCCAGCACGAAGCCGATCAGGAACAGGATCGCCGAATGCATCAGCCCCATCACCAGCGCCACCATCACCGCCACCACCAGCATCAGGTTGACGTAGGCCAGCTTCGGTCGCTTGCAGGGTGTGTCCTCGACTATGGCCTTGATGTAGCAGTTGCCTCCACCGCTCTGCAGTTGAGTGTTGCCGATGCGCTTGCGCTCGGCGCGGCCCAGCAGAAAGGCGCTGAACACCACCCAGGCCGCACCGCCGATCATGGTCGGCAGCAACGGCACGAAGTACTCGCCGGCATCCAGCCCGAGGGCGGCAATGGCCCGGGTGGCCGGACCGCCCCAGGGGGTCATGCCGCTCATGATGCTCAGGGAGAGCATGGCGATGGTGGCAAGGATCATCGGGTTCATGCCGATGCGCTTGTACAGCGGCAGCATCGCCGCGCAGGTGATCATGTAGGTGGTGGTGCCGTCACCGTCCAGGGCCACCAGCAGCGACAGCAACGCGGTGCCGACGGCGATCTTCACCGGGTCGCCGTTGACCCGCTTGAGGATCTTGCGGATCAGCGGGTCGAACAGGCCCGCGTCGATCATCAGGCCGAAGAACAGAATCGCAAACAGCAGCAGCGCCGCGGAGGGGGCGACCATTTTCAGGCCGTCGAGCATCATTTTTCCGGTGCTGCCGGCAAACCCGCCGATCACCGCGAAGACGATCGGCACCAGGGTCAGGGCAACGATCGGGGACAAGCGCTTGGTCATGATCAGGAACGTGAACACGACCACCATGGCCAGGCCGAGTAATGCAAGCATGAGGGATTTCTCTTGTTGTTATGGACAAGCATGGCCGACGCCCAGGCGCACGGCCCCCTACCCGCCAGGCGGAGCCTGGCGAGGGTTGCAACCGGGTCGAACGGTGTTGTGAGGGCGCCGCGAACGGCTAGAGGTGTTTGCCGGTCTGCACCGGCTCCCAGGCTTCGTCACTGGCCTGGGCATTGTTCGCCGCCTGGCCATCCAGGGCCTGCAGCAGCACCTGGCGTTCGCAGGCGTTTTCCGACAGCGAGATCACGACCGTGGCCACGGCATTGCTGGCCAGGCTGGTGAGCGCCCGGGCCTCGGACATGAAGCGATCGATGCCGATCAACAGCGCCAGCCCCGCCAAGGGGATGTCGTGGATCACCGTCAGGGTCGAGGCCAGCGCGACGAAGCCGCTGCCGGTGACACCCGCCGCGCCCTTGGACGACAGCAGCATGATCGCCAGCATCGTCAGCACCTGCCCCAGGCTCAAGTCGATGTTGCAGGCCTGGGCAATGAAAATCGCCGCCAGCGACAGGTAGATGGCCGTGCCGTCGAGGTTGAACGAGTAGCCGGTGGGCAGTACCAGGCCTACCACGCCTTTCTTGCAACCCAGCGCCTGGAGCTTTTCCAGCATGCGTGGCATCACCGGCTCGGTGGACGAGGTACCCAGCACCACCAGGAATTCTTCACGCAGGTAGCGCAACAGCTTCCACAGGCTGAACCCGTGGGCGCGACAAAGGCCGCCCAGCACCACGAAGACGAAGAATCCACAGGCGATGTAGAGGGTCATGATCAGCTTGGCCAGGGCGCCCAGGGAGGTAATGCCGTACTGGCCGACCGTGAAGGCCAGCGCGCCGAACGCTCCGATCGGGGCAAAGCGCATCAGGTAGGAGAAGATCTTGAACACCATGTGCGAGGCGGCTTCCAGCACATCCAGCACCGGCTTGCCGCGCTCGCCCAGGGACGACAGGGCAAAGCCGCAGAGCACTGCGATGAACAAGACCGGCAGCACCTCACCCTTGTTGAAGGCGCCGATAAAGGTCTCGGGAATGATGTGCATGAAAAACTCCACCACACCCAGCTTGGCCGCCGACTCGGTGTACTGCGACAGGCCCTGGGTACTCAGCTGGGTGGGGTCGATGTTCATCCCCGCGCCGGGCTTGAACAGGTAGACCGCCACCAGGCCGATGATCAGGCTGATCACCGTCAACGCCAGGAACAGCAGCAAGGTCTTGCTCAGGAGGCGCCCCAGGGAGCGCTTGTCGTTCATCCCGGCGATCCCGGTGACGATGGTGCAGAACACCACCGGCGCGATCATCATCTTGACCAGCCTGATGAAGGCATCGCCCAGGGGCTTGAGGGCAATGGCCTGCTGGGCCCAGAAGTGCCCGACCACCACGCCCAGCAGCACGGCACAGATGATCTGGAAGTAGAGCGATTTAACGACTTTCATGGCATCACCCATTTTTAGAATTGTTCTGATGCGAACGACTGTCACTGCGGTGCAGGACTATCCGGCCAGGCGTTGTGACGCCGGGGCGTAGACGAAACCGGAGAACAGCCTTCGCGCGGTGCGAACCACCGAGGCGCGAATGGTCTCTCCCTGGTTGCCGGTGTAGGACAATACGACATCGATCCCGCCACTGGGGTGCTCCAGGCGCACTTGCTTCAGTTGCGTGGCTCCGCCCAGCAGTTCGGCGGCGACACTGCCCGCGCTGACACAGGCGGTGGCCAGGCCGATGGAGCCGGTGATAGCCAGCGCGCGATGGCAACTGTGGGGCATGAAATAGCGCACCTGCAAGGTTCCGCCCGCCTTGGCCGGGGAAACCAGCACCGGTTTGGGAATCACCTTGTCACTGACGTCGCCCAGTCCCATGGCCAGGCCGGCCTGCAAGCGCAAGGACTCCAGCCGCTCCAGAAAGGCTTTGTCGGCGTCCAGCTCGGCGGGAGACTCATCGCCGCGCTTGCCCAATTGCCCTGCCTCGACGATCAGCATCGGCATGGCCATGTCGATGCAAGTCACCGGTACGCCATCGATCAGGTCCAGGGTGTTCCCGGTGGGAAAGAGTTTGCCGGTCTTGCTGCCCGCGGCGTCGAGGAACGTCAGTTGCACAGGAGCGGCGGTGCCGGGCACGCCATCGATGGCGGTATCGCCTTCGTAGCTGACCTTGCCCGCCGGCGTCTGCACCAGGGAGTGGACGAAGGTGCCGGTATTGAGATTGCGGATCCGCACCTGGGTCTGCTCGCCAGTGGCCTTGACCAGGCCTTGCTCGACGGCGAAGGGGCCGACCGCGCACAGCATGTTGCCGCAGTTGGGCGCCGTATCGACCCGGCGCTGGGACACCATCACCTGCACGAACAGGTAGTCGACATCGGCCTCGGGGTGCAGCGACGGGCTGACGATCGCGACCTTGCTGGTCTGCGGACTGCCACCGCCAATGCCGTCGATTTCCAGCTCATGCCCCGAGCCCATCAGGTCGAGCAGCAGCTCATCGCGCTGCTCGATGGACACCGGCAGATCCCAGGCGAGAAACACCGGTCCCTTGGAGGTACCGCCGCGCATGAGCACACAAGGAATTCGTTGCATGGACATAGACTCTTGTTAATCAATCGGGTTAATTGATGTTCTGGGCACAAGAGTGTCAGGGAACGAACGATGTTTCCAATGCAAAGATCGTAGCGATTATTGCGCTTCACACATGAAAATTCTAAAGTGGCAGCGCCTGCCTTCCTGCCCTCGCCTGAGACGAAAAACATGGAATATGAGCTCCAGGACATAAGATCCTTCGTGAAAATCGCCGAACTCGGCAGTTTCCATGAAGCCGCCGATGCCCTGCACTTGTCCCAACCGGCCCTGAGCCGCCGGATCAAGAAGCTGGAGGAAGGCCTGGGCACCGCCCTGCTCGACCGCACCACGCGCAAGGTCAGCCTGACCAGCGTCGGCCGGGATTTCCTGCCCAAGGCCCGGCGCCTGCTGGATGACTTCGACGATTCGATCCTCAATATCCGCGAACTGGCGGAACGGCAGATCGGCCAGGTGACCCTGGCCTGCATTCCCACCGCGGCCTTCTACTTCCTGCCGTCGGTGATCCGCCTTTATAACGAGCGCTATCCGAAAATCCGCATCCGCCTGCTCGACCTCAGCGCCAACGAAGGGCTGGAAGCGGTGCTGCGCGGCGAGGCGGACTTCGGTATCAACATGATGAGCGGCCAGCACCCGGACATCGAGTTCGTGCCCCTGGTCAACGAACCTTTCGTACTGGCGTGCAGGCGTGACCATGAGCTGGCGAAAAAGACCTCGGTCACCTGGTCGGAACTCAGTGATTACCGGCTGATCGGCGTCGGCCGCCTGAGCGGCAACCGCATGCTGCTGGACCATGCCCTGTCCGGCCTGAGCTGGCGTCCCCAGTGGTTCTACGAGGTGCAACACCTGTCCACCTCGCTGGGCATGGTCGAGGCCGGGCTCGGCGTGTCGGCCATGCCCAGCCTGGCCATGCCCGCGGCCGACCACCCGACCCTGGTGAGCATTCCGTTGAGCGAACCGGTGGTCAACCGCACCCTGGGCCTGGTCTACCGGCGCGGCGCCTCGCTGTCGCCCGCCGCGGAAAAGTTCGTGTCGATCCTGCTCGAGCAGTGGCCGCATTGACGGTTCGTGGCGCAGGCAAGCCAATGTGGAATAGCACGAACACCTGAAACCTGCGCCTGACAACCTGCGGCGTATCGGCCATTAACGGCTGACTGCGCCGGGCCCAGACTTTATGCTGCACAGCCATCCCCCCATGGAACCTGCGGGCCAAACGGTTGCCTGAGGCGCAGCCGTTTTTTCCGTGCACCACCCAATACCCGTTTTCCCAGGAGTAAGCCCATGCCCCATGAAGGCAACCTGTTGCAAGCCGCTGTCGTGTTCCTGTTCGCGGCGGTGCTGACCGTCCCCCTGGCCAAGCGCCTGCAACTGGGGGCCGTGCTTGGCTACCTGCTGGCCGGGGTGATCATCGGCCCGGCGGTGCTGGGGCTGGTGGGCAACCCGCAGAGCATCAGCCATGTGTCGGAACTGGGCGTGGTGTTGCTGCTGTTCATCATCGGCCTGGAGCTGTCGCCACGGCGCTTGTGGGTGATGCGTAAATCGGTGTTCGGCGTCGGCCTGGCCCAGGTGCTGCTGACCGGGGTGGTGATCGGCTGCGTGGCCCTGTTCCTGTTTGGCCAGCCGCTGAACAGCGCCATCGTGCTGGGCCTGGGCCTGGCGTTGTCGTCCACCGCCTTCGGCCTGCAAAGCCTGGCCGAACGCAAGGAGCTGACCAGCCCCCACGGGCGCCTGGCCTTCGCCATCCTGCTGTTCCAGGACATCGCGGCGATTCCGTTGATCGCCATGGTCCCGGTACTGGCCGGGGTCGACCACAACACCAGCAGCGCCGAAGACCTGCGCCATGGCCTGCAAGTGCTGGGCAGCATCGCCGTGGTGGTGATTGGCGGTCGCTACCTGTTGCGCCCGGTGTTCCGCGTGGTGGCGCGCACCGGCCTGCCGGAAGTATCTACCGCCACCGCCTTGCTGGTGGTGATCGGCACTGCGTGGCTGATGGACATGGTGGGCGTGTCCATGGCCCTCGGCGCCTTCCTCGCCGGCCTGCTGCTGGCGGACTCGGAATACCGCCACGAACTGGAAGCGCAGATCGAACCCTTCAAGGGCCTGCTGCTGGGGCTGTTTTTCATCAGCGTCGGCATGGGCGCCAATATCGGCCTGCTGTTCAGCGCGCCGATCGCGGTGCTGGGCCTGACCCTGCTGCTGATCGCCATCAAGCTGCCGCTGCTGTTCGTGGTCGGGCGCCTGGCCGGTGGCCTGGGGCGCTTGAGCGCGGTGCGCCTGGGCGTGGTGCTGGCGGCCGGCGGTGAATTCGCTTTCGTGGTGTTCAAGATCGGCCGCGACCAGGGCCTGTTCGAGGCGCGCCTGTATGACCTGCTGGTGCTGACCATCACCCTGTCCATGGCCGTGACCCCACTGCTGCTCCTGGCCTGCGCGCGCTTCTTGCAGCCCAAGGCCAAACCCGTGGAGATGCCCGCCGAGTACCGCGAGATCGAAACCGACGCGCCACGGGTGGTGATCGCCGGCATGGGCCGGATGGGCCAGATCGTCGCGCGGATCCTGCGGGCGCAGAAGATCCCCTTCGTCGCCCTCGACACCTCGGTCGACACCATCGAGCTGACCCGCAGCTTCGGCGGCATGCCGGTGTTCTACGGCGACCCGATGCGCGCGGAAATCCTCAAGGCGGCCAAGGTCGGCGAAGCGGAATATTTCGTGATCGCCACCGACGACCCGCAGACCAACATCAACACCGCGGCGGTGGTGCGCAAGCTCTATCCGCACATCAAGATCATCGCCCGCGCCCGTAACCGCCAGCACGTGCACAAGCTGGTGGACCTGGGTGCCGAGGCGGTGCGGGAAACCTACTACTCGAGCCTGGAAATGAGCCGCAAGGCGCTGATCGGCCTGGGCCTGACCCACGCCCAGGCCGACTCGCGGATCAAGCGCTTCACCGCCCACGACGAACAGGTGCTCGAAGCCCAGCACGCGATCTACGACGACCACGCCAAGATCCTGCAATCGGCCCAGGAAGCCCGGGCCGAACTGGCGCGGCTGTTCGAGGCGGATGAGCAGGACGAGCAGGCCGAAGGCGTGTTGCCGCCACCGCGCTGAGCATCGAGCTATGCGGTGCGGCTGAGATCTTTCGCGAGCAAGCTCGCTCCTACAGAGAAGCACCACGATCCCTGTAGGAGCGAGCTTGCTCGCGATGGCGTCGGGCCTGACTCCATCCCCTGGGCTCCTGACACCATCTGTCAGTCAGTTGCGCTACAGTGCTCGACGCCCCGTCCCGAATGGATACGCCGATGACCGCAGCCAGCCCCAGCGCCCCCGCCCTCAAGGAAATCTTCAACGTCGAACGCCTGGAACACATCGCCCGGGAAATGCTCGCGGTGTACCCGGCGTTCGACCACCGCGGCTTTCTCGCCCAGGCGAAACAGGGCCTCGCTGACCTCTCGGTGATGCAACGCCTGGCGCGGGTCAGCGAAAGCCTGCAGGCGGTACTGCCGGCGGATTACGAGGCCAACCTCGCACGGCTGTACGACCTGGCCCCGCGCCTGAACAGCCGCTTCGTCTGCATGTTCCTGCCGCACTATGTGGCCAGCTACGGCAGCCACGCCTTCGAGCGCTCGATGCAGGCGCTCAAGTATTTCACCGCCTTCGGCTCCTCGGAGTTCGCCATCCGCCCGTTCCTCGCCAATGACCTGCCGCGCACCCTGGCGGTGATGCGGGACTGGGCCCGGGACGACAACGAACATGTGCGCCGCCTGGCCAGCGAAGGCAGCCGCCCGCGCCTGCCCTGGTCGTTCCGCCTGGAGCGGATCCAGGCCGACCCAAGCCTGGCGGCGCCAATCCTCGAACGCCTCAAGGCCGACCCCAGCCTGTATGTGCGCAAGTCGGTGGCCAATCACCTCAACGACATCACCAAGGACCATCCCGACTGGGTCCTGGCGCTGATCGAAGGCTGGTCCCTGGACAACCCGCACACCGCCTGGATCGCCCGCCACGCCTTGCGCAGCCTGATCAAGCAGGGCAATCGCCGGGCGCTGGCGATCGTCGGCGCCGGCCAGGCGCCGCAGGTGAAGTTGCAGGGTCTGCGGGTCGAGCCGGCGGTGATCCGCCTGGGGGAACGGATCAACCTGTCCTTTGCCCTGGAGTCCACCGCCGACGCCAGCCAGCGCCTGGTGGTGGATTACGCCATCGACTACGTCAAGGCCTCCGGCGGCACCAGCGCCAAGGTGTTCAAGCTCAAGGCCTTCACCCTGCCCGCCAAGGCCCGGGAACAGCTCGGCCGCGCCCAGCACATCCGCGAACTGACCACCCGCCGCCACTATCCCGGGCGTCATGAGCTGCATATCCTGGTCAACGGCGAGCGCCTGGGCAGCACGGCGTTCGAGATCCACAACTGAAACCGCAAGGAGCGAGCATGCCGGCCCATCCGCTGAAAACCCTGATCGAAGCCGCCGACCGCGCGATCACCGCCGAAGACTTCGACAGCCTGATGGATTTCTACGCCGAGGACGCCACGCTGGTGGTCAAGCCGGGCCTGGAAGCCCGGGGCAAGGAACAGATCCGCCGGGCCTTCGTGGCCATCGCCGAGCACTTCAACCACAGCATGGTGGTCCGGCAAGGCGCGATGCAGGTCATCGAAGGCGCCGGCACCGCGCTGGTGATCATGCACACCCTGCTCGACACCCTGGACCGCGACGGCATCGCCAGCACCCTGGAACGGCGCGCCACCTATGTCTTTCGCCATGAGCCGTCGGGCGCCTGGCGCTGTGTGATCGACAACTCCTACGGCACCGACCTGCTCGACGGCTGAGCCCGCGGGCGGCGATCTCGTAACAAATTGTTTCGCAAAATCCGCCGAGCGACTTCTTGCGAAAACAACGGAAAACCACCTGGAAGCGTTCAGCTTGCAGATATGGCTTTGCGCCATATCTGCGGGGACGAAAACCCTGTTTCAAGGAAAAAATCCAGCGCCGCGAACGCCCTCTCCCGCTGTCCAACGATCTCGACTGATCCGAATAAACCGCTCTATCTCGGGCATTACAGCCGACACTAATTGTCAGACAATGCTGTAAATCCGTATTGCGATAAATTATCATTTGGCGCCTCCCCCGCTAGCCACCCCGCCTGTCACGCGCGATTCGCCGTGTGCGAGGTGGCTGATTTCAATGATTCACCCGAGGCGCTCATGTACCGTTTTCCGCTTTACCGTCCCCTGATCTGCGCCGGTCTCGGACTGCTCTCCTGGCAAGCCCTGGCTGCCTATCAACCGCAATCGGAAGCCGCCCTGGCCGCCGACGCCGTGATGGAATGCCAGTTCAACGCCGACCACAGCAGCGACTGCACCACCACCCAGCACTACACCATCCTCACCCCGGCGGGCCGGGAAATGCTTTCGCGCATCGACTTCAGCTATGCCGAAACCGATGGCTTCGAACTGCGCAAAGCCGAATTCACTCAGCCGGGCGGCAAGCCCGTGGCGCTGGCGCCGGCGCAGATCGATACGCGTACCGCACCGAATCCGGAACAGGGTTTCCTGCGCGAGAAACAGACGTCCCTGGCCTTCCCCAACCTGCGGGTCGGCACCCGGCTCAGCTATACCGTGCAGCAGCACTACGCGGCCAAACCGCTGCTGGGGCAGTTCCACTCGGTGCTGCAGTTCGGCCCCAAGCCGGTGCGCCAGGACAGCTTCAAGATCACCTACCGCGCCACGCGCCCGATCATCTGGCGCAGCGAGCAGATGGACGACTACCGCTTTACGGCCTCCAGCGATCGGAAAAAACTCACCATCGAGCAGAAGGCCCCGGTCTTCCTCAACTACATCAATGAACCCTCGATCGGCTTTATCCGGCAGGTGCCGCGGGTCGAGCTGGGCAGCAGCACCGAGGTGCAGGACTATTTCGGCCCACTGGCCCAGCGCTACCAGCAGATACTCGCCACGCCCCTGCCGCCGGCCAGCGCCAAGGCCGTGGCCGCCTTGCGCGAGCTGCCGCCCGCCGAGAAAGTCGCCGGGCTGATGCAGCACATCAACGACAACTACCGCTACCTGGGCGACTGGCGCGCCACCGAACGCGGTTACGTGCCGTTCGAGCTGGAGCAGATCGAACAGCGCGGCTATGGCGACTGCAAGGACCTGGCGGTGCTCCTGGCCGCCATGCTAAAGGCCAGCGGGATCAAGGCCGAGCCGGCCTGGGTCAGCCGCGAGAACGTCGTCGCACCGCTGTTGATCCCTGGCACCCACGCGCCGAACCATGCCATCGTGCGGGCCGAGGTCGACGGCAAAGTGTGGTGGCTGGACCCGACCAACCCGGTGTTCGACCCGGGCCGCAGCATGCCGGACATCCAGGAGCGCTGGGCCTTTGTCAGCGACGCCAACGGCCAGGTGCGCCAGGACTACATTCCGCTGGAAGCGCCGGACACCAGCATCGTGCTGGACAAGCAGGAGCACTTCGACCGCGCCGGCCAGGCTCGGGTCAACGCCCGTATCGAATTCAGCCACATGGAGCTGATGCGACTGATGGTGTCCGACAACCAGAACGGCATCGCCAGCAACGACCAGAGCCTGTGCGAGCGTTTCACCCGGGAACTGCGCGACTGCCAGATCGATCGCGAGCCGACCGCCTTCGTCGCCCCCAGGACTTACCGGGTCAAGGCCTCCCTGACCGACCTCAAGCCACTGGAAAACATCTCCGGCAGCTACTTCTACAAGAGCCCGGCCCTGGAGGGCGACTGGGACTTCCTGGTCAACTATCGCCGCAACGGCCAGCTGGCGGACCTGTACATCGGTGACGCCAATACCCTGCGCTACACCATTACCCTCTCCGGCGCCCAGCTGGACAAGGACGTCAAGGCCTGCAACGTGCGCTCGCCCTGGTTCGACATGGACCTGCGCAGCGAACGGGTCAAGGGCGAGTACCGCTACCACTACCGCCTGAGCCAGAAAAAACGCTGGCTGAGCCATGAGGACATCGTCAGCGCGCCGTTCGAGGCCATGGTCAGCCAGGCCAAGGACTGCTCCGAGCAAGCGCGGCAGTTGGTCCAGCTCAAGGCGGCCGGGAAAAAGACCTGATCCGCCCCCCCTGTAGGAGCGAGGCTTGCCCGCGACGAACGTCAACGATGACGCGTATCACCTGGATGAACGCGTTGTTCTTGCGCTCATCGCGGGCAATCGAGCGTCGACCGGCCGCTCCTACAGAAGACGATCAGGCCAGGGAGTTCGACTCCGCGAGCAGCAAGCCCTGCTCGGCCGCGCACAGCTCGACCAGGTAATCCCACACCACCCGCAGGCGCACGGATTTGTGCAGGTCGCGCCGGGTGCTGATCCAGTAGGCGCGCTGGATGCTCTCGCCGGGCAGCAAGGGCACCAGCTGCGGATCGCCGGCGGCCATGTAGCACGGCAGCACGGCAATGCCCAGGCCGGAGCGCGCGGCCTGTTGCTGGGCGATCACACTGGTGCTGTGGAACACCACCTGGGGGTTGCGGCAGAAACTGTTGAGGAACTTCAGTTCCTGGCTGAACAGCAGGTCGTCGACATAATCGATCCAGGCATGTCGCCCCAGGTCCTCGCGGCTGCGCAGCGGCGGCGCGCGGTCCAGGTACGCCTGGCTGGCGTACAGGGCCAGGCGGTAGTCGGTGAGCTTGCGAGTCACCAGCATGTCGGCGTTGGGCCGCTCCAGGTGGATGCTGATCTCCGCCTCGCGGTTGAGGATGCTGACAAAACGCGGCACCGCCACCAGTTCCACCTCCAGCCCCGGATAACGCTCGAACAGGCCGCGCAGACGGCTGGCGAGAAACATGATGCCCAGGCCCTCGGTGACGCCCACGCGGATCTTGCCCAGGGGCGCGGTGGACTGGGTGATTTCCTCCTGGGCCAGCAAGGCCACGTTCTCCATGGCCTCGGCATGCTTGAGCAAGGCTTCCCCGGCCGGCGTCAGTTCGTAGCCCTGGGCATGCTGGACAAACAGCGCGGTGCCCAGGCTTTTCTCGATCGCCTCGATATGCCGGGCCACCGTGGCGTGGGTGGTCTTCAGCCGCTGGGCCGCGGTCAGCAAGCGACCGCTGCGTTGCAGCTCGAGAAAAAACCGCAGGTCGTTCCAGTCGAACATGACTCTTCCTTGCAGATGCCGGGGGAAGCCACTGTTTAAAAACGCACAGCGGCTGAGCAAAAACTAACATTCTTTTAACGAAAGCTAACAACTAGGATGAGCCCAACAAGAACGATAAAGCGAGGTCATGGATGCTGCCTGCCTTCGATCCATACGACTACATAGTGGTCGGCGCCGGCCCCGCCGGTTGCCTGCTGGCCAATCGGCTGTCCGCCAACCCGGCCCACCGCGTCCTGCTGCTGGAAGCCGGTGGCCGCGACAACTACCCCTGGATTCACATTCCCGTCGGCTACCTGTTCTGCATCGGCAACCCGCGCACCGACTGGTGCTTCAAGACCGAAGCCGAACCCGGCCTGCAAGGCCGCAGCCTGAGCTACCCGCGCGGCAAGGTGCTGGGCGGCTGCTCGTCGATCAACGGCATGATCTATATGCGCGGCCAGGCCGGCGACTATCAGCGCTGGGCCGCCGACGGCAATCCCGGCTGGAACTGGCAGGACGTTCTGCCGCTGTTTCGCAAAAGCGAAAACCACTTTGCCGGCGACTCGCAGTTTCACGGCGCCGCCGGCGAATGGCGGGTCGAGCGCCAGCGTCTGTCATGGCCGATCCTCGATGCCTTCCGCACTGCCGCTGAACAGAGCGGCATCGCCAGCGTCGACGACTTCAACGGCGGCGACAACGAAGGCTGCGGCTACTTCCAGGTCAACCAGAAAGCCGGGGTGCGCTGGAACGCCGCCAAGGCCTTCCTCAAGCCGATCCGCCAGCGGCCCAACCTTACCGTGCTGACCGGGGTCGAGGTCGATCGCGTGCTCCTGGAAAACGGCCGCGCGGCCGCGGTCAGCGCCCGTCACCAGGGCCAGCCGCAGACCTTCAAGGCGCGTCGCGAAATCATCCTCAGCGCCGGCGCCATCGGCTCGCCGAGCATCCTGCAACGTTCGGGAATCGGCCCCGCCGCGCTGCTGCAACGCTTAGGCATAGGCGTCGCCCACGAGCTGCCGGGGGTTGGTGGCAACCTGCAGGATCACCTGCAACTGCGGCTGATCTACAAGCTGGAAAACGCCCGCACCCTGAACCAGATCGCCGGCAGCCTGTGGGGCAAGCTGGGCATGGGCCTGCGCTACCTGTACGACCGCAGCGGCCCGCTGTCCATGGCGCCGAGCCAGTTGGGAGCGTTTGCCCGCTCAGGGCCGGAGCAGACTTCGGCCAACCTCGAATACCATGTGCAGCCACTGTCGCTGGAGCGTTTCGGCGAACCGCTGCACGCCTTCCCGGCCTTTACCGCGTCGGTCTGCGACCTGCGTCCGCAAAGCCGTGGCCGGGTGGAAATCCGCTCCGCCGACCCGCAGGCGGCGCCGCTGATCCAGCCCAACTACCTGAGCCACCCGGAAGACCTGCGGGTCGCCGCCGACGCCATTCGCCTGACCCGGCGCATCGTCGCCGCGCCGGCCCTGCAAGCCTTCAAGCCCACGGAGTACTTGCCGGGGGCCGAGTTGCGCAGCGAAGAACAACTGCACCAGGCCGCTGCGCGCATCGGCACCACCATCTTCCATCCGGTGGGCACCTGCCGCATGGGCCAGGGCACGGATGCGGTGGTCGATGCCGAGCTGCGGGTGCATGGCATCCCCGGCCTGCGCATCGCCGATGCCTCGATCATGCCGTACATCACCTCCGGCAATACCTGTTCGCCGACGCTGATGATCGCCGAGAAAGCCGCCGAGCTGATTCTCACTACCTCGACCAGGAGCCCTGCCGCCGAAAAACAAACCGTTACCCCCGCCTGATCGTTGAACCCTTGTAGGAGCGAGCTTGCTCGCGATGATGGCCGCAAGAGCGATGCAAGGTTCAAGGGCCTATCGCGAGCAAGCTTCGCTCCTACAGAGGCAGGCACAGAAGATAGCGACGCCACGCCGGCGCCGACAGTGGAACAACAAAAACAATCACTGTGAGGGATATCGATATGTCGGAACATGCTCAATCGCTGGACGCGGCCGCCGCCGCGCCCACCAGCCAGGAAAGCCAGAAAGTCATCTTCGCCTCGTCCCTGGGGACGGTCTTCGAGTGGTATGACTTTTTCCTCTACGGCGCCCTCGCGGCGGTCATCAGCAAGCAGTTCTTCGCCGGGGTCAACGACACCACCGCCTTTATCTTCGCCCTGATGGCGTTCGCCGCCGGGTTCGTGGTGCGGCCGTTCGGCGCCCTGGTGTTCGGTCGCCTGGGGGACATGATCGGGCGCAAGTACACCTTCCTCGCCACCATCATTCTCATGGGCCTGGCGACCTTCGCCGTGGGCCTGCTGCCGACCTACTCGAGCATCGGCATCGCCGCGCCGATCATCCTGGTCGCCCTGCGCATGCTCCAGGGCCTGGCCCTGGGCGGTGAATACGGTGGCGCCGCGACCTACGTCGCCGAGCACGCGCCCCAGGGCAAGCGCGGTTTCCACACCAGCTGGATCCAGTCCACCGCGACCCTCGGCCTGCTGCTATCGCTGCTGGTGGTGCTGGGCTGCCGCTACTTCACCGGCGACCAGTTCGAAGTCTGGGGCTGGCGCCTGCCGTTCCTGCTGTCGATCGTGCTGCTGGGCATTTCCACCTGGATCCGCCTGAGCCTGCACGAGTCGCCGGCCTTCCTGAAGATGAAAGAAGAAGGCAAGGCCAGCAAGGCGCCGATCCGCGAGTCCTTCGGTAAATGGGAAAACCTCAAGGTGGTGCTGATCGCCCTGTTCAGCATCAACGCCGGGCAAGCGGTGACCTTCTACGCCGCGCAGTTCTACGTGCTGTTCTTCCTCACCCAGTTCCTCAAGATGGACCCGGCCCTGGCCAACATGCTGCTGATCATCAGCGTGGTGATCGGCGCGCCGTTCTTCATCTTCTTCGGCTGGCTGTCGGACAAGGTCGGCCGCAAACCGGTGCTGATGGTCGGCCTGTTGCTGGCCACCGCGCTGTACTTCCCGATCTTCAAGTCCCTGGCCCACTACGCGAACCCGGCCATCGACCAGGCCAGCCGCCAGGCGCCGATCAGCGTGCTGGCCGACCCCGCCACCTGCACCTTCCAGTTCGACCCGGTGGGCAAGGCGCGTTTCGACAGCCCGTGCGACAAGGTCAAGACCTTCCTGGTCAAGCAGGGCCTGCCCTACACCAGCGTCGCCGCGCCGGCCGGCAGCCCAGTGCAGGTCAACGTCGGCGAGGTGCAGATCGACGGCTTCGACGAAGCGGCCCTGCGCGGTGCCGTGACCCTGGCCGGCTACCCGCAATCGGCCGACATCCAGAACGTCAACAAAACCATGGTCGTGGTGTTGATCGTCGCCCTGATCCTGATCGCCGCCATGTGCTACGGCCCGCTGGCGGCGCTGATGGTCGAGCTGTTCCCGACCCGCATCCGCTACACCTCCATGTCCCTGCCCTACCACATCGGCAACGGCTGGTTCGGCGGCTTCCTGCCCACCGTGTCCTTCGCCCTGGTGGTGTACACCGGCGATATCTTCTACGGCCTGTGGTACCCGGTGGTGATCACCGGGGTCAGCCTGCTCGTCGGCCTGACCTGCCTGCGGGAAACCCGCAACGTCGATATCGACAAGAACTGAAAAGCCCCGGAAAACCCTCGCTGGCGATAGCGCCCCAAGGATGGTTGCAGGCCTTGGGGCCATCATCGTCAGCCAAGGGTAGCGGCCAAAAAAAACGGCGCGCCATGGCGCGCCGTTTTCGTTGCTATCGATCAGGCCACGATATCGGTGGTCGCCGCCTGGCCGATGGTGCCCACGGCGAAGTCCACCGCGCCAAGGCCAGTGAGGTCGACCAGCAGGCTGGTCTGGTCGGTCTCGGCGTAGTAGGTCAGGATCGCGTCGCCGGCGTGGCCGGTGAAGCCGCTGACGAAGTTCAGGGTCGCCTGCCCCGAGGCGAACTGCGCCAGGCCGCTGAGGTCGATCTTGTCCTGGCCGCTGGTGAAATCCATGATCCAGTCGGGCTCATCGAAGGTCGAATCGGATGCCGCGCCGAACACGAAGGTGTCCGCCCCTGCCCCGCCCCACAGCGTGTCGCGACCACCGCCGCCGTAGAGGATGTCGTTGCCGGCACCGCCTTCGAGGATGTTGGCCGCGGCGTTGCCGATCAGCAGGTCGTTGCCCGAGCCGCCAATGGCGTTTTCCAGGGTCACGCCATGGGCCACGGACACGTTGCCCACCAGGCCGCCGACGTCGGAGAACGAGCCCTCGTTGAGGTTGATCTTCTGGTTCTGGGTGAAGCCGGAGAAGTCCAGGGTGTCGTTGCCGCCGCCGTCCCACACCGAGAACACCAGCTTGGAGGCCGCCGAACTGGCGCTGTAGAAATCGCGCCCGGTGTTGGAGTTGAAGCCGTACACGGTGTCGTCGGCGCGGGTCTCGTGGTTGGCGCCGTAGAGTTTCTGCACCGCGACAATGTCGTCCATCAGCGGCGCCGAGGCATAGGCGCCACCGCCGTCCTTACTGAAGTTCTGCCCGGTGTTGCTCTCGCTCCAGTAGCTCATCAGGCTGTAGCCGCGAGTGTCCTGGGCGTAGGTGGCATCGTTGTAGGTCGGGTTGCCGTTGCCGGCGTTGTAGGCGCCCGGATGGGACAGGCCCAGGCTGTGGCCGATTTCGTGGGTCAGGGTCTGGCGACCGTAGTTGCCGTTGCCCGGGGTTTCGTTGACCCGGTACTGATCGTTGATCAGGTACCAGGACTGGCCGTCATAGCTGCTGCCCGAAGGCAGGTAGGCGAAGGCCGCGCCACCGGTGCTGACGTTGTAGTTGCCGAAACTCAGGTGCCCGTCACCGCCGCTCGCGGCTTCGTTGAAGCTCACATTGGCCACGTCCGACCAGGATTGCAGGGCCAGGAACGCCTGGGCTTTCTGCAACGCGCTGAACTCGCTGAAGGTGCCCAGCTTGGGGTTGTAGTTGGCCGGTTCGCGGGTGAGGAAGCTATAGCTCAGCTCGATCTTGCCGTCGCCGTTCTGGTCGTGCCAGGACAGGTTCTTGCGCAGGATCTGGTCGGCGGCCTGGTCCGCGGTGTACGACGGCTTGCCATTCACCAGCTCCGAGCCGCCACGGTCATAGGCATGGCTGAAGGCAGTGATCAGTTGGTAGGCATCGCTGCCTGGAGCTGCCGAAAAACCGGCATTTTCTTTGGCTTTTGACATCATTTACATCCTTGTTCAACGCTGAAAATTTCCGATAGACCACGGCGACCTGTTAGCGAGATCGTCCTATCACTCGCCCTATTCAAGGCGGGGAAAAACTGACACAGAGATCGGCGCCTCGTCCACGATTTTTATTGTCCGACAATATGCCCAGACAACCTTTCATATCATTAAAATCGCCGCCAATCCCTTACCCAGGCACGCCATACGCTAAGCTTCAGCGCTAACGGAGCCCCCTGCCGCACCCGGGCTTCTGCCTGTTTCCTGAAGGAGTCCACGATGAAAAAATTCCTCCTTAGCTGCGCCCTGTCGCTGGTCGCCAGCGCCGCCCACGCCGAAGGTATCCCGCTGTTCAACGTCGACTGTCCGGGCAATATTCCAGTCAGCGCGGAGGAAGGGGGACCGGTGTTCATCAACGGCAAAGAGGCCCAGACCAAGACCGTCAACGAGCGTTATTTCGAGGCCAAGGGCTCGGGCATCACGGTGGACATCAGCGTGGAAGATGACGACTCGGTGGTCGTGACCTACAGCGGCAAGCAAGGCGCCAGCGGCATTTGCACCTCGGTCGACGACTGAGCCCTTCCCTGTAGCCGCTGCCGAACCCGCGAGGCTGCGATCGGCCGCGAAGCGGCCGTAATGGGGGACATCGCGGTTATCCAGACTCAACGCGTTCTCAGGTTTTGCGCCTGCTGCGTCGGAATGCCGCCCAAGTCGTTCGCAGCCTCGGCAGCGGCTACGACGAGATACCTCCTAGAACAACCCCATCTGCCCACCCACCAGGGTGCTGAAGTCGTCCTGCACGAACGGCAGGATGGCATCCGCCACCGGCTGCAATTGGCGGGTCACGTAGTGATCGTAATCGATGGCCGCGGTGCGGTTTTCCAAGGGTTCGGGACCGGCCAGGGTGATCACGTAGCTGATCCAGCCGCCGTTCTGATAGCGCTGGGGCCGGCCATGCTGCTGGTTGTATTCGTCGGCCAGGCGCGCGGCGCGTACATGGGGTGGCACGTTGCGTTCGTAGTCGTCCAGCTGGCGGCGCAGGCGCTTGCGGTACACCAGTTGCTCGTCCAGCTCGCCGGCCAGGGTGCGCCGCACGTAGTCGCGCACATAATCCTGGTACGGCTGGCGATGGAAGATCCGCTGGTACAGCTCCTGCTGGAACTGCTGGGCCAGCGGCGACCAGTCGGTGCGCACCGCTTCCAGGCCCTTGTAGACCATCTCCTGGGTGCCGTCGGCGCGGGTCACCAGGCCGGCGTAGCGCTTCTTGCTGCCCTCCTCCGCGCCACGAATGGTCGGCATCAAAAAGCGGCTGAAGTGGGTTTCGAACTGCAGTTCCAGGGCGCTTTCCAGGCCGTATTCATCGCGCAGGTGATCGCGCCACCACTGGTTGACGTGCTGCACCAGCGCGCGGCCGATGCGCGCGGCATCCGCCTCGGCGTGGGCGCTGCCGAGCCAGACGAAGGTCGAGTCGGTGTCGCCGTAGATCACCTTGTGGCCCTGCGCTTCGATGAGCTGGCGGGTGCGGCGCATGATTTCGTGGCCGCGCATGGTGATCGACGAGGCCAGGCGCGGATCGAAGAAGCGGCAGCCACTGGAACCGAGCACGCCGTAGAAGGCGTTCATGATGATCTTCAGCGCCTGGGACAGCGGTGCGTTGTGTTCGCGCTTGGCCACCTCGCGGCTCTCGGCGACCCGGGCGACGATCGACGGCAGGCAATGTCGGCTGCGGGAAAACCGCGCGCCGCGAAAGCCCGGCACCGAGTCGTCGTCCGCCGGGTGGCGCAAGCCTTCCACCAGCCCCACCGGGTCGATCAGGAAGCTGCGGATGATCGACGGGTACAGGCTCTTGTAGTCCAGCACCAGCACCGACTCGTACAGACCCGGCCGCGAGTCCATGACAAAACCGCCGGGGCTGGCCTCCGGCGGCTTCTCGCCGAGGTTCGGCGCGACGAAGCCCTGGCGGTGCATCAGTGGCATGTACAGGTGGGTGAAGGCCGCCACCGAACCGCCGCTGCGGTCGGCCGGCAGGCCGGTGACCGTGGCCCGCTCGAGAAGAAAGGTGAGCAGCTCGGTCTTGGCGAAAATCCGCGTCACCAGCTCGCAGTCCTTGAGGTTGTAGCGCGCCAGGGCGGGCTTGTCCTCGGCGAACATGCGGTTGATTTCGTCCATGCGCTGGTAAGGGTTGTCGATCGACTTGCCTTCGCCGAGCAGGGTCTGGGCGACGTTTTCCAGGCTGAAGGACGGGAAGCTCCAGGTCGCCGAGCGCAGGGCTTCGATGCCATCGATGATCAGGCGCCCGGCGGCCGCGGCGAAATAATGGGTCCGGCTGCCGTGCTCGCGCCACTGCATCTCCTCGCCACCGCGTCCCAGGCGCAAGGGCACCGCCAGGCGGCGCGCGTGTTCGTGCAGCACCCGCAGGTCGAACTGCACCAGGTTCCAGCCGATGATCGCGTCCGGGTCGTGCCGCGCCAGCCACTGATTGAGCCGCTCGAGCAACTGCTCGCGGCTGGCGCAGAACTCCAGGTCGAAGTCCACCGCGCTGTCGTCCTCGCGAGCACGGCCGAGCATGTACACCTGGCGCTGGCCACAGCCTTCCAGGGCGATGGAATACAGCTCGCCGGTCTCGCTGGTCTCGATATCCAGCGACACCAGCTTCAACGACGGTCGGTAGTCCGGCGCCGGCTTCATCTGCGCCTCCAGCAGCATCCCGCCCTCGCCCGGAGTACCGCCGAACCACACCGGCGCGGTGATGAAGCGCTCCATCAGGTAGCGCTCGGGCGGCCGCACATCGGCCTCGAACACCTCGACGCCGGCGCGGCGCAAGGTCTTTTCAAGGCGGATCAATTGATTGTGCTGCGGGCAGTACAGGCCCAGCACCGGGCGGTGCTGGAAGTCGCACAGGCCCAGGGGACGCAATTGGACATCGCGATCGTCGGTCAGCAGGCGCCGGGCCTGTTCCTGCTGTTCGGCGGGAATGAAGGCCACGGAGGTCTGCACCGGCAAGCGGATCTGGCGCGGCCCGGCATCGGTCGCCAACCAGAACTCGACTTCCGTGCCTGCCGGCGTGTCACGCCAGTGCCGGGTCAGGACGAAGCCCTGCTGTAAATCCACCACTGCAACCTCAAGAACCTGTTTCAAGGCCTTGATTCTACCTGCCTTCGGTCGCGATAGCCCGTTCCGGGCATGTGCCGAAAGGTTTTGTCGGACAATATGTAGTGCTTGAAAATTTTCACTACAAAACCATTGACGAGGCGAATTTGCCCTTGCATGATGCAGGCGTCTCCCCGATCGGGAGACTTGGCAAAGGTGTTATGAGCAAGCTCGTCTGACCGCCGAGCTGTTAACCCGGATGTGTACTGCCCACAAGGCAGATTGATGAAACTGACCTGGCATGAACGTCCAGTACAAAGGGCGGGAAGCTGGCGAAAACTCCTCAAGATGCTTGTGGCCGAAACTGAAAACTTCGGCAGCTTGATCCAGGTTTACGCTGCTTCTCTTCGTTGTGACGCTATTGCGTAGCAGTTAATCAAGACGACTACACGCATCAGGCTCTGGGCCTTATCTGTATCCGACAGACACCCTCTGTCGCCCTGTTTCCGGTATCAGGGTTCAACTTACCGATGTAGCGATATCAATTAGCGACTCAACTAGATAGATCGAAATGGTCAAGGGGCTTACAAATGAATCTGAACAATCAACCTACTATTGATGAACTGGCTCGTATGTTCGCGGCACAGAAAGACAAACATGACAGCCACATCCTGTGGATTGCCAAGTCTGGCCAGGTCCATATCGACTGCCTGTCGCCCCACGCCCATGAAGAAGAGTTCGACAAGAACAACCAGGACCTGCTGGCCCGCCTGAAAATGTACCGCCGTGGCCAGGGCTACGTCGGCAAGAAGGCCGCCGCCGACAGGGACTTCATCGGACGGGTACTCGATACCCTGAAGAATGAATGGCAATCGCTGCAGAACAAGTCGGAAGTTCGGGTGATTGACCGGTTCTGCTAAGTGCAACTTGTCGTTGTCGCTGATCAACCGTTGATTCATTAAACAAGAAGGGACGCTCCAATAAGAGCGTCCCTTTTTTATTGCAACTTGCCGGTTATTTGGATGACGCGGTGCTTCTGCTAAACCGCGTTATCGTTGGTCGCTGGCTTACTTGACCTGACGCTGCGGGGCCTTGTGCACCATGGTGTAGGCGTAGTCCACGCCCATGCCGTAGGCGCCGCTGTGCTCGCGCACCAGGTCCATCACCGCGTCGTAGGTTTCCTTGTGCGCCCAGTCGCGCTGGAATTCGAGCAGCACTTGCTGCCAGGTCACCGGCACCGCGCCGGCCTGGATCATGCGCTGTACCGACATGTCATGGGCTTCCTGGCTGGTGCCGCCGGAAGCGTCGGTGACGATGTACACCTCGTAGCCTTCGGCCAGGGCTTCCAGGGCCGGGAAGTTCAGGCAGACCTCGGTCCACAGCGCGGCCATGATCAGTTTCTTGCGCCCGGTGGCCTTGACCGCTTCCACCAGCTTCTTGTCTTCCCAGGAGTTCATCGAGGTGCGCTCGATCGGCTGGTGATCCGGGAACACGCTGAGCAGTTCCGGCCAGATGTAGCCGCTGAAGCTCTCGGTTTCCACCGA
>NZ_JAQZAA010000088.1:0-43396 GCF_028640875.1 Pseudomonas sp. SBT1-2
GCTGCGGTATTGCAGGCACACCGCGTAGAGCCTATCGCGGGCAAGCCTCGCTCCTGCAGGAGAATGCAGGGTCAGGCCGGGTGGGCGGCGGCCAGCAGTTCCTGGGTGTAGGGATGCTGCGGCGCTTCGAACACTTCGTGGCTGGGGCCGCGTTCGACCACCTTGCCGTCCTTGATCACGATCATGTCGTGGGCCAGGGCGCGGACCACGGCCAGGTCATGGCTGATGAACAGGTAGGTCAGGCCATGCCGCTCCTGGAGCTGGCGCAACAGCGCCACCACCTGCTTCTGTACCGTGCGGTCGAGGGCCGAGGTGGGCTCGTCCAGCAGGATCAGCGCCGGCTTGAGTACCAGGGCGCGGGCGATGGCGATGCGCTGGCGCTGGCCGCCGGAGAACTCGTGGGGGTAGCGATGGCGGCTGGCCGGGTCCAGACCGACTTCTTCCAGCGCCTGGATCACCTGCTGCTCGCACTGCTGGGCCGTGGAGTGGCTGTGCACTTCCAGCCCTTCACTGATGATCTGTTGCACCGACATCCGTGGGCTGAGGCTGCCGAACGGGTCCTGGAACACCACCTGCATCTGCTTGCGCCACGGTCGCAACTGCTTCTGATTGAGGCCGTCGAGGGCCTCGCCCTGGAAGCGGATGCTGCCTTCGGAATCCAGCAGGCGCAGGATCGCCTGGCCGAGGGTCGACTTGCCGGAGCCGGACTCGCCGACTATGCCCAGGGTCTTGCCCCGTTGCAGGCTCAGGCTGATACCGTCCACCGCCCGCAGGTATTGCTTGCGGCGCAGCAGCCCGCCGCCGATCTGGAACTGCACGTTCAGGTCGTCCACCTGCAGCACCACTTCGCGCTCGTCCCGGGGCAGGGCTTCGCCTTCCGGCTCGGCATTGAGCAACACGCGGCTGTAGGGATGCTGCGGCGCGCTGAACAGGGTTTCGCACGGTGCCTGTTCGACGATCTGCCCGGCCTTCATCACGCACACACGCTGGGCGATGCTGCGCACCAGGTTGAGGTCGTGGCTGATCAGCAGCAGGGACATGCCCAGGCGCTGTTGCAGGGATTTGAGCAGCAGCAGGATCTTGCGCTGCACTGTCACGTCGAGGGCGGTGGTCGGTTCGTCGGCGATCAGCAGCTCCGGTTCGCAGGCCAGGGCCATGGCGATCATCACCCGCTGGCGCTGGCCGCCGGAGAGCTGGTGCGGGTAGGCCTTGAGCCGTTCCTCGGGTTTCTGGATGCCCACCAGGCGCAGCAGTTCGAGGATCCGCGCCTGGGCCGCCTTGCCACCCAGGCCCTTGTGCAGCAGCAGGGTTTCGCCGATCTGCTTCTCGATGCTGTGCAGCGGGTTCAGCGAGGTCATCGGCTCCTGGAAGATCATGGCGATGCGGTCGCCGCGCAGTTTCTGCAAGGTCCGGGCTTCGGCGCCGAGCAACTCCTGGCCGCGGTAGCGGATGCTGCCGCTGCTGTGGGTGTCGCAGTCGGGCAGCAATTGCAGGATCGAATGGGCGGTCACCGACTTGCCCGAACCCGACTCGCCGACCAGCGCCAGGCACTCGCCGGGGCGGATATCCAGGCACAGGTCGCGCACCACCTTCTGCTCGCCGAAGGCGACGTTGAGGTTGCGGATTTCAATCAGGTTGTCAGTCATTTCAGTATCCGCCTGGTTCAATAACGTGGCTCAGGAACATGGCTCAAGAACGTGGATCGAAGGCATCGCGCAACGCCTCGCCGATAAACACCAGCAGCGAGAGAATCAGCGCCAGGGTGAAAAATGCCGTCAGGCCCAGCCAGGGCGCCTGCAGGTTCTGCTTGCCCTGGCCGATCAACTCGCCCAGGGAAGCGCTGCCGGCCGGCATGCCGAAGCCGAGGAAGTCCAGGGCGGTGAGGGTGGAAATCGCCCCGGTGAGAATGAACGGCAGGTAGCTCAGGGTGGCGTTCATCGCGTTGGGCAGGATGTGCCGCACGATCACCTTGCGGTCGTTGAGGCCCAGGGCGCGGGCGGCCTTGACGTATTCCAGGTTGCGCCCACGCAGGAACTCGGCGCGCACCACGTCCACCAGGGCCAGCCAGGAGAACAGCGCCATGATCCCCAGCAGCCACCAGAAGTTCGGCTCGACGAAACCGGACAGGATGATCAGCAGGTACAGCACCGGCAGCCCCGACCAGACCTCCAGCAGGCGTTGGCCCAGCAGGTCGACCCAGCCGCCGTAATAGCCCTGCAGGGCGCCGGCGGCGATGCCGATCAGGGCGCTGATAAAGGTCAGGGCCAGGGCGAACAGGATCGACACCCGGGCGCCGTAGATCACCCGGGCCAGCACGTCCCGCGCCTGGTCGTCGGTGCCCAGCCAGTTGACCGCGGTCGGCGGGCTCGGCGCCGGGCGGCTGAGCTCGTAGTTGGGCGTGTCTTCGCTGAACGGGATCGGCGGGAACAGCAGCCAGCCGCCGTCCTGGCGGATCAGCTTCTGCACGTAGTCGCTGCGGTAGTCGGCCTGGAACGGCAGCTGGCCGCCGAACTCCTGCTCGGTGTAGCGCTTGAACACCGGGAAATACAGCGAGCCCTGGTAACTGACCACCAGCGGTTTGTCGTTGGCGATCAGCTCGCCGCCGAGGGTGAGGATGAACAGGCCGACGAACAGCCACAGCGACCACCAGCCACGGCGGTTTTTCTTGAAGCGGTCGAAGCGCCGGCGCGCCAGCGGGGAGAGCTTGAGCATCAGGCGTTCCTCGCGGCAAAGTCGATTCGTGGGTCGACCAGGGTGTAGCAGAGGTCTCCGATGAGTTTTATCAGCAGGCCGAACAGGGTGAAGATGAACAGCGAGCCGAACACCACCGGATAGTCCCGCGACACCGCCGCCTCGTAGCTCATGCGGCCGAGGCCGTCGAGGGAGAAGATCACCTCGATCAAGAGGGACCCTGCGAAGAACACGCTGATAAAGGCCTGGGGAATGCCCGAGACCACCAGCAGCATGGCGTTGCGGAACACATGGCCGTAGAGCACCCGGCGTTCGCTCAGGCCCTTGGCCCGGGCGGTGACCACGTACTGGCGGGTGATTTCGTTGAGGAACGAGTTCTTGGTGAGGATGGTCAGGGTGGCGAAGCCGCCGATCACCAGGGAAGTCACCGGCAGCACCAGGTGCCAGAAGTAGTCGGCGATCTTGCCAATGGTACTCAGTTGCTCGAAGTTCTCCGAGACCAGCCCGCGCACCGGGAACCAGTTCAGCGAAGTGCCTCCGGCGAACAGCACGATCAGGAACATGGCGAACAGGAAGGCCGGCATGGCGTAGCCGATGATGATCGCGGTGCTGCTCCAGATATCGAAATGGCTGCCGTGGTGCACCGCCTTGCGAATCCCCAGGGGGATCGACACCAGGTAGGTGATCAGGGTCGCCCAGAGCCCGAGGGAGATGGTCACCGGCATCTTTTGCAGGATCAGCTCGGTGACCGTGGCGCCGCGGAAAAAGCTCTTGCCGAAGTCCAGTTGCGCGTAGCTCTTGAGCATCAGCCACAGGCGTTCGTGGGCCGGCTTGTCGAAGCCGTACTGTTTCTCGATGTCCTTGATCAGCTGCGGGTCGAGGCCACGGCTGGCCCGCGAGTTGCCGCTGATGCCGTCGCTGGAACCGCCGAGGTTGCCGCCGCCACCTATGCCTTGCAGGCGGGCGATGGCCTGTTCCACCGGGCCGCCGGGGGCCGCCTGGACGATGGCGAAGTTGACCAGCAGGATGATCAGCAGGGTCGGGATGATCAGCAGCAGGCGCCGCAGGATATACGCCAGCATCAGTGCGGCCCTCCAGGCTTGCCGCGCTGGACGCGCTCGGCCGCCATTTGCTCGTTGGTCAGGGGCGTGCGGCTCATTTCCCACCAGCTTTCGATGGCTTCGTCATTGCTGGCGGGAATGGCCGGCATGCCGAAGCGGTTCCACCACACGGTTGAGGTGCCCGGCGGGTAGTAGTTGGGGATCCAGTAGTAGTTCCATTGCAGCACCCGGTCCAGGGCGTGGGCGTAGCTCAGCATCTGCGGCTGGCTGGTGGCCTTGACCAGGCCGCTGATCAGGCTGTCCACCGCCGGGTTCTTCAGCACCATCAGGTTGCTCGAGCCGGGATCGTTGGCCGCCGCCGAACCGAAGTAGTTATACAGCTCCAGCCCCGGCGAGGTGGTCACCGGGTAGCCGGTGACGATCATGTCGTAGTCGCGGGCCATCAGCCGGTTGACGTACTGCGAGGCGTCGATGCGGCGGATTTCCAGGGTGATGCCGATCTGCGCCAGGTTGCGCTTGTACGGCAGCAGCAGGCGCTCGATGCCGTTCTGGCTGTTGAGGAAAGTGAAGCGCAGCGGTTCGCCGTCGGCGTTGACCAGCGTGTCGCCGTCGGGTTTCCAGCCGGCCGCTTCGAGCAGGGCCAGGGCTTGCAGTTGCTTGTCGCGGATCAGGCCGCTGCCATCGGTTTTTGGTGCCTCGAAGACCTGGGTGAAGACTTCGTCGGGGACCTGCCCGCGCAGCGGTTCGAGGATTTTCAGTTCCTCGGCATCCGGTAGCGCCCGCGCGGCCAGGGCGCTGTTGGAAAAGAAGCTCTGCTGGCGGATATACAGGTCGCGCATCATCTGCCGGTTGCTCCACTCGAAGTCCCAGAGCATGGCCAGGGCCTGGCGCACCCGGCGGTCCTGGAACATCGGTTTTTGCAGGTTGAACACGAAGCCCTGGGCCGGTTGCGGCGCCTGCTTGGCCAGGTGGGCCTTTTGCAGGCGGCCGTCGTCCAGGGCCGGGCTGTCGTAGCCGATGGAGAAGCCGGTGGCGGAGAACTCACGGTTGTAGTCGTAGGCGCCGCCGCGCAACACTTGGCGGGCGACGTCGGTGTCGCCGAAGTACTCGATGCTGAAGCGGTCGAAGTTGTACAGGCCGCGGCTGACCGGCAGGTCCTTGCCCCACCAGTCGGCATCGCGGGTGAAGGTGATGCTGTTGCCGTTGTCGACCTTGCTCACCTTGTACGGGCCGCTGCCCAGGGGCGCTTCGTAACCCCCGCCGCCGGCGAAGTCGCGGCTCTTCCACCAATGCTCGGGGAGCACCGGCAGGGTCGCGATATCCAGGGGCAGGGTGCGGTTTTCATTGCTCTTGAAGTCGAAGCGGATCACCCGCGGCGACTCGACCTCGACGTCCTTGACGTCGGCGAACTGGGTGCGATAACGCAGGCTGCCCTGGGTCATCAGCAGGTTGTAGGTGTAGCGCACGTCTGCGGCGGTGATCGGCTTGCCGTCGGCGAAGCGCGCCTTGGGGTTGAGGTAGAAGCGCAGCCACAGGCCGTCGTCGGCGCGCTCCATCTTTTCTGCCACCAGGCCATAGACGGTGTAGGGCTCGTCCAGCGAGCGCTGGGCCAGGGGCGAGTAGATGTAGCCGTCGAGTTGCGAGACGCCGATGCCTTTGTCGATGTAGGGCAACACATGGTCGAAACGGCCGATCTCGATGGCCGAGCGGCGCATGCTCCCGCCCTTGGGCGCCCGTGGGTTGGCGTAGGCGAAGTGGCTGAAGCCAGCGGGGTATTTGGCCGGTTCGCCATAGACGGTCAAGGCGTGTTGCGGCGCGGCGTCGGCACTCGCGGTCCCCAGCAGCAGGGCCAGGGCGGTGAAGATCAGGGAGGGGAAAAGCAGGCGCATTGTCAGCCTTAAGAGCCGGGTGATCGATGACCACGATTTGTACGCTACCGGCGCGCTGCTGACCAGCGCGGGCGGTGGCCCAAACACAACGGCCCACCAAGGGGCGGGCCGTCGTTCATGCAAATCGCGACAGGATCAGTCCTGGCGGCTGGTCACTTCCAGCAGGTGATAACCGAACTGGGTCTTCACCGGGCCTTGCACGACGTTGACCGGGGCGCTGAACACCACGGTGTCGAATTCCTTGACCATCTGGCCTGGGCCGAACGAGCCGAGGTTGCCGCCGTCACGGCTGGATGGGCAGGTGGAGTTCTTCTTGGCGACTTCGGCGAAGTCGGCGCCGGCTTCGATCTCGGCTTTCAGTTCGTTGCACTTGGCTTCGCTGGCAACGAGGATATGACGGGCAGTGGCTTTGGCCATGGGAGTTGCTCCTTTCAAGAAAGTGGTGAGCCTACCGGATTGTGTGGCCTATTTCTCGTCAAAGTTCCGTCAAGGCATTGCAGCAAAGGATGGCCGGTCGAGGTGCTTAATCTGTAGGAGCGAGGCTTGCCCGCGATGCAGGCGACGCGGTGGGTCAGTTACACCGCGTTATCGTTCATCGCGGGCAAGCCTCGCTCCTACAGAGGGCGGAATCAGGCGGAGGCCGGAATGTCTTGCCGGGCGTTGCGCAACTGCCGGGCAGCACTACGCAGCAGCTGCTCGGTGGCATCCCAGCCCAGGCAACCGTCCGTCACCGAAACCCCGTAGCGCAGCGTCGGGCTCAGGGGCTGGCAACCCTCGAACAGATGGCTTTCCAGCATCACCCCGACCAGGGACGAATCGCCCTGCAGGCGCTGCTCCAATACCTCGTCGAACACCGCCGGTTGGCGCAACGGATCCTTGCCGCTGTTGGCATGGCTGCAGTCAACCATGATCCGCGCCGGGATCTTCAGCTTCTGCAGGTCGTGCTGGATCTGGGCCACGCTCTGGCGATCGTAGTTCGGGCCGCGATGGCCGCCACGCAGCACCAGATGGGTGTCCGGGTTGCCCGGGGTCTGGATCACCGCCGGATGGCCCTGGCTGTCGACGCCGAAGTGGCGGTGCGGGTGCGCCGCCGAGCGCATGGCGTCGCAGGCGATGCCGACGCCGCCGTCGGTGCCGTTCTTGAAGCCCACGGGCATGCCCAGGCCGCTGGCCATTTCCCGGTGGATCTGCGATTCGGTGGTGCGCGCGCCGATGGCGACCCAGCTCAGCAGGTCGTCGAAGTAGCCGGCGGCCATGGGTTGCAGCAATTCGGTGGCGATCGGCAGGCCCAGGCGCAGCATTTCACGCATCAGTTCACGGGACAGGGTCAGGCCGCCGGCCATGTCGTCGCTGCCGTCCAGGCGCGGGTCGTAGGCCAGGCCCTTCCAGCCGACGGTGGTGCGCGGTTTTTCGACGTAGGCGCGCATCACCAGCAGCAGTTCGTCGTTGACCTCGGCGGCCAGGCTGGCGAGGTTGCTGGCGTATTCCAGGGCGGACTGGGGATCGTGGATCGAGCAGGGGCCGACGACCACCAGCAAACGGGAGTCTTCACCGTTGAGGATGGCGCGCACCGCCTGGCGATGGGCGGCGACTTGCTGGCTGAGGGCCGGGCTGAGCGGCAGTTGTTGCTTGAGCTCCAGCGAGCTGGGCAGGCGCTGGGTCAGGGTTTCGTTGGCGCAGTTGCGGGTGGACAGCGGCAGAGCGGAGACGGACGAGTTCATATTCAAGGCTTCCTGGGCAGGCGGCGGGTGGTGTCCCGCGCGCGGCCCTACTGGGGTGTTCGACAATTGGCCGGATTGGCTGTGCAGGTGTGTTTGCCACCAGTAGGTGACCGATCGGAGGCGGCAGGCTGTCCCGAACGGAGGCTGCTAAATCGCCAGGCGCAGCAGGTGTCGTAACGGTAATAAGTGGCGTAGTTCATGGTTTGAATCCTCGGTAAGTTCGGTGTGTCGCTTGAAAGTCGTGGTTAAAAATCTGCGGCCCAGAAAAACAAAACCCCCGGTCGGGAGGCCGACCGGGGGTGAGATTTTCTCTGGTAGGCGACCCGTTCAAGTGGGCGCCGTTTGGGTATCAGGCGCGCCAGTGGCTAAACCAATACCCAAAATAAAAGCTCGCTGGAGCGCAGGCGTTTTTCACCCAGGCAGCCGCACCGACGCGCGAGGCGCTGGCAGTGTGACGATGCAGGGAAAGGGTGAGGGACGACATGCTGTTTCTCCGTGAAGTGGGCCGAGCTTACTAGAGGCTGGGGGCGCGGTTCAATCAGAAATTCCTATTAGCTTGCCTGTCAGTGCCTATGAGTTAAGCGCTTTGAGGTTTTATGACACACTCGCCACGCCCTTATTTGTGCTTGTTCAGGACCCATCATGACCCCGCTGACCCTTGCCGCCGCCCAATCGATTTCCATCGCTGGCGACCTGCCGGGCAATATCGCCCGGCACCAGGCCTTTATCCGCATCGCCGCGGAGCAGGGCGTGCAATTGCTGGTGTTTCCCGAGCTGTCCCTGACCGGTTACGAACCGGCGCTGGCGGCCGAGCTGGCGCTATTGCCGCAGAGCCCGCTGTTGCAGCCGTTGCGCGACCTGGCCCGGGAGCTGGGGGTGACGGCGGTGGTGGGCATGCCCATCCGCCTGTCGGCCGAGGGCCCGCTGTTGATCGGCGCCCTGGTGCTGGCCGCCGATGGTTCGCTGGCGGTGTACAGCAAGCAGCATCTGCATGCTGGCGAGGAGCAGGTATTTAGCCGCGGCACGGGTGGCGCGAACCTCACATTCGCCGAGGACCAAGTCGCCCTGGCGGTGTGCGCCGATTTCTCCCAGGCCAGCCATGCGCGCGCGGCGGCGCAGTCCGGTGCCGGCATCTATGCCGCCGGCGTGCTGATCAGCGAAAAAGGCTACGCCGCGGACACTGCCTTGTTGCAGGGCTATGCCGTGGAGCACGCGATACTGGTGCTGATGGCCAACCACGGCGGGCCGACCGGAGGCTGGGTGTCGGCCGGGCGTAGCGCGATCTGGGGGCCGGATGGCGGGCTGATCGTGACCGCGGCCGGCACGGGTGATGAGCTGTTGATCGCCCGGCGCACCGCCGGGCGCTGGAGTGGCCAGCAACTGAGGGTCGAAGCGCCTTGAACGGTTTCCAACTGCGTCCGGCCAGCACCCTGGAGGATCTGGTTTTTGCCCGCGACCTGACCCGCAGCTGCATGCTGGGGTATTACATCCGTCACGATCTGTTGTGGCTGGACGAAGCTTTCGATGTGGCCTGGGCCGGTCGGGAGAACCTGCTGATCTGCCAGGGCGCCAGGGTGCTGGGGTTCGTCAGCCTGAGTCGCGATTCCAGGGCTTTGTATATTCGCGAGTTGCATGTGCTCGAAGCGTTTCGCGGGCAAGGTGCCGGGGCCTGGGCCATCGAACAGGTACTGGCGATGGCGCGCAGCGAACGGCGTGGGCTGCTACGGTTGACGGTGTTCAAGGACAACCCGGCGCAGGCGCTTTATGGGCGCATGGGGCTGAAGGTGGTCGGGGAAGATGAGTGTTTTCTGCGGATGGAGCGAAGCAGCGCCGCGGATGCGTAGCCGCTGGTTGCTGTGCGCGGCGCGGTCGTTCCGAGCGGTGTGGCGACAGGCGAGGCTCAGGCGGGTTCCTGGTCGGGCCCCTCGGACTCGGCGAGGATGATGCCGTCTTTCATACCCAGCAATACCGCCACTTTGTGCGCCTCACCGCGTCGTCCTTTCTTGCGTCCGGCCAATACCTGGTAGGTGGTGGCTGGGTCGACCCCGTGTTCACGGGCGAACTGTTGAACCGATTTACCTTGATGTTCAAGCCAGGCCTTGGCTTGTGCGGCAGTGCGGATACCGGGCATAGTTCAAAACCGTTCAAATTTGTTCAATGCTTGAAGGGTGTAACACCCCTAGGGGTGCATAAAAAAGGATCATACATCCAAATGAGTGGAATCGGTTCGCGGTTAAGACAGGAAAGGGAACGCCTGGGGTTGTCGCAGAAGAAATTTGGTGAAGTTGGCGGCGTGGAAGCCAATGCCCAAGGCAGATATGAAAGTGGAGACCGGGTACCCAAGGCGGACTATTTGTCCCGGGTGGCGGCAAAAGGAGTCGATGTCCTTTATATAGTGACCGGCAGGCGGACCCCGACCAGGGCCGATAACCTCAGCCAGAGCGAAGAGAAAATCCTCGTCAGTTATCGGGCCTTGTACAAGGAAGATCAGGACGCGATCCGGCACCTGACCCATACCCTTGCCGAGCTTTCGGTTTCCAGCCTCATGAAAAGAAAGGCGGACGCCCGAGAGCCTTAGGGCAGGGCGTTCGCAGTGCATTAACCAGCCACCGGATACCCCTGTTGAACAGGTGCTTTTTATATGGCGCTTGTCATTAGGTCAGCACGCTGCTTTTTTGCTAAGGTGTCCGGCAACCTATAAGACCAAATCGCGAGGTGTCTGCTTGATTAGGGTGCTAGTAGTCGATGACCATGATCTCGTTCGTACAGGTATTACACGAATGCTGGCTGACATCGATGGCCTGCAAGTGGTCGGCCAGGCCGAGTCAGGGGAGGAATCCCTGCTCAAGGCCCGGGAATTGAAACCCGATGTGGTCCTCATGGACGTCAAGATGCCTGGGATCGGCGGTCTTGAAGCCACGCGCAAATTGTTGCGCAGTCACCCGGATATCAAAGTCGTGGCCGTCACTGTGTGTGAAGAAGATCCGTTCCCGACCCGCTTGCTGCAAGCCGGCGCGGCGGGTTACCTGACCAAGGGCGCGGGCCTCAATGAAATGGTGCAGGCCATCCGTCTGGTGTTTGCCGGCCAGCGTTACATCAGCCCGCAGATTGCCCAGCAACTGGTGTTCAAGTCATTCCAGCCGTCCAGTGAATCGCCGTTCGACGCCTTGTCGGAGCGCGAGATCCAGATTGCGCTGATGATTGTCGGCTGCCAGAAAGTGCAGATCATCTCCGACAAGCTGTGCCTGTCTCCGAAAACCGTGAATACCTACCGTTACCGTATCTTCGAGAAGCTCTCGATCAGCAGTGATGTCGAACTGACGTTGCTGGCGGTTCGCCACGGCATGGTCGATGCCAGCGCCTGACAATGAACGACCCGTTTGATCCCAGTGCTTTTCTTTCCACCTGCAGTGGCCGTCCTGGCGTGTATCGCATGTTCGATGGCGATGCACGTCTGCTCTACGTCGGTAAAGCCAAGAACCTGAAGAGCCGCCTGGCCAGCTACTTCCGCAAGACTGGCCTGGCGCCGAAGACCGCCGCCCTGGTGGGGCGTATCGCGCAGATCGAAACCACCATCACCGCCAACGAAACCGAAGCCCTGCTGCTTGAGCAGACGCTGATCAAGGAATGGCGGCCGCCGTACAACATCCTGTTGCGCGACGATAAGTCCTATCCCTATGTGTTTTTGTCGGACGGTGAGTTTCCGCGTTTCAGCATCCATCGCGGGGCGAAAAAGCAGAAGGGCAAGTACTTCGGCCCGTACCCCAGCGCCGGGGCCATTCGCGAGAGCCTGAGCCTGCTGCAAAAGACCTTCATGGTCCGCCAGTGTGAGGACAGCTACTACAAGAACCGCACCCGGCCGTGCCTGCAGTATCAGATCAAGCGCTGCAAGGCACCGTGCGTCGGCCTGGTGGAGGCCGAGGTATACGCCGAAGATGTGCGCCACTCGGTGATGTTCCTCGAAGGACGCAGCAATGCCCTGACCGATGAGCTGTCGGCCGGCATGGAGCAGGCGGCCAGTACCCTGGACTTCGAGAAAGCCGCCGAGCTGCGCGACCAGATTTCCCTGCTGCGGCGGGTGCAGGACCAGCAGAGCATGGAAGGCGGCAGCGGCGATGTGGACGTGGTGGCGGCCTTCGTCAACCCGGGCGGCGCCTGCGTGCACCTGATCAGCGTGCGTGGCGGCCGGGTGCTGGGCAGCAAGAACTTTTTTCCCCAGGTGGGTATCGAGGAGGACGTGGCCGAGGTCATGTCGGCGTTCCTCGGCCAGTACTTTCTCAGCAGCCCGGAGCGCGACCTGCCCAGCGAGCTGATCGTCAACGTGGTCCATGAAGACTTCCCGACCCTGATCACCGCGATCCAGGCTTTGCGCGGCCGCGAGCTGAGCATCAGCCACCGGGTACGTGGCACGCGGGCGCGCTGGCAGCAACTGGCGGTGACCAATGCCGAGCAGGCCCTGAGTGCGCGCCTGGCCAACCGCCAGCATGTGGCGGCACGTTTCGAAGCCCTGGCCGAAGTGTTGAACCTGGACGAACCGCCGCAACGCCTGGAGTGCTACGACATCAGCCACTCCAGCGGCGAGGCGACCGTGGCGTCCTGCGTGGTGTTCGGCCCGGAAGGTCCGCTGAAGTCCGATTACCGGCGCTACAACATCGAAGGCGTCACCGCCGGCGACGACTATGCGGCGATGCACCAGGCCCTGACCCGGCGCTTCAGCAAGCTCAAGGACGGCGAGGGCAAGCTGCCGGACATCCTGCTGGTGGACGGTGGCAAGGGCCAGCTGTCCATGGCCCGCGACGTGCTCAACGAGCTGGCGGTGCCCGACCTGATCCTGCTGGGGGTGGCCAAGGGCGCGACGCGCAAGGCCGGTTTCGAGACCCTCTACCTCAACGATGCCGCCCATGAGTTCACCCTCAAGGGCGATTCACCGGCGCTGCACCTGATCCAGCAGATCCGCGACGAAGCCCACCGTTTCGCAATCACCGGCCACCGCGCGCGCCGGGGCAAGACCCGCCGCACCTCGACCCTCGAAGGCGTGGCCGGCGTCGGCCCCAAACGCCGCCGCGACCTGCTGAAACACTTTGGTGGATTGCAGGAGCTGTCTCGCGCAAGTATCGAGGAGATAGCCAAGGCGCCGGGGATCAGTAAAAAGCTCGCTGAACTGATTTATGCGAATTTGCATAGTGAGTAGGGGAGAGTTCAGGGGCGGAAAGGGTCAGGTTGACCGGGACACTGTTTCAGGTGGGCAATAACATCAGGGCCTGTTTTAGTGATGTCGATCTTACCGCTTCCATCAAGGTAAATATCCATTGTCCTCCACCGCTTTGGTGTGATGTAGATGCACCGGGGCGGGGTCGTATCGGCCCACCAATCGAACATCATAAAGAAATCCTTATCGGGGAAAATATGCCCTGCATCACCGGTTGTCTCTCCCGGCATCAAGTCCCGTCGAAATATTGAATGCTGCGTATTGAAGACGTATTTGAATGCTTTTGAGCCATCGCCTGAGTAGTAAATGACGACCCTTGGCAAAGCCAAATACCAGCATGCAATAAGGAAACAAACGAATCCTGTAATCCACCGCCCTAAGTAGAGCTTTTTCTCACTTGCAGACATGTGGTTGAACCCCTTTCGCCCAGTCGCTTATGGGGACTGCCAACACTTTGTCCATAATGATCTTCCCTGTAAGGCCACCATTTGGGTATTCCTTGTATAGGCTCATCCCGATAATGATCGATACCCTATCGGGTACATCATCCCATGCGCGCATACCTTCAACACCCTTGGTCCTTTGCGGGCCATCAAATTTCTTAGGGTTTTTGATGAAGCGCCAAGTGTCTGATCCGATTTGCTCTACACCAGCACCGTCCAATAAGACACTCTCAGAAAGCCCACCTGCGACACCCACATATCCGTAGTGGATGTTCGACCAGATATCGTAGAAATATTCATAGGCCCCTTGCTTATGCCAAGGGTATTCACCAAAGAGTTTTTGCAGTATTGGCTTATGGTCCCATGGCCTGTTCTGACCTACGCGCTCAGTCCAGATAGCAAAAGCTTTCGCTTTCTTCCCCAGCGCCAAGCTGTAGAAGTCTGGCTCAAGAGCGAAGCGCATGTAAAAGGGCAGTTCCGCGTATTTCCTTGTTTCTGCTGCGGGGTCAAAGCTATTCAAGTCTTTCATTTGCCGCACAGACGGGCTGTTGATGTTGCGGTTCATCTCATCGGCAATGTAATTCGCCAGTTCCTCCATGCGGTCGGGGTCGGTACAAACCTTCTCCTCTGGCTGCTCCTCAGGCGCCTTAGGGGCCCCGTTAGGATCGACCAAAGCATTCGCATCCTTAGCCTTCTCGGTCAGCTTCGGGTCAGCCAACAAGGTCGCCATCTTTTCATCGTCCACCGAGCCATCCGGGCGAAACACGCCGAGTGCTGCGAAGTTGATGATGGCAGCCCCAGGAGCGGGCCCCATGACAAAGCCACCGAAAGTATCACCCGACCCTGTGATGATTGTCCCGCCGTGGCTGGTGGGGCTCCCTAAATGGGCCATGGGACGACCATTCAGAATGATCGAGGGAAACCCCGTGGTGATGACCGCGCCACAACCGCAAGTGTCTCCCACACGGGCTGCTCCCATGAAGTTGATGTCTATGTCACCAGAAGCGCAAGCAATAGGTGTCGTGCCGTGACCGGGAAGCGGGCAGAGGTGTTTGTCGCCCAGGCGAGCAGAAGAGAGCATTTTATCGTCCCTGCGTTGACTGATCCGCGAGGCTCTTTGTAGAGCCCCGCAAACCTAGCAAGCGGCGATGGCTAAGGCTTTAGGACGATTCTGAACTTGGATGGAGTCTGGCGAGGGCTGAGAGTCTGGCTGGAAAATCTGCATGGCCACCGCACTACGTCTACAGATGATGGTTCCAGCAGGTTTGCGAACTGAGTCTTGTCCTGCTCGCGCAGGCCCCGGGAAGTTGCGCTTTCGAGGGGTTCAACGTGTTGGAACAGTGTTAGACACGCTGTGCGAGAAGCCCGTAGAATGGCCGTGCCTAGCTCATCTGCTGTCTTTTTCGAGTAGATTGCCAACTCACCTCGTAGCCAGTTGTGCCGATGAATATCCCTAATCTGATCACCGTTCTACGCGTTCTGCTCATCCCGATCTTCATTTTGCTGTTTTACCTGCCTTACAACTGGAGCTACATGGCCGCCAGTTCCGTCTTCGCGTTTGCCGCGGCCACTGACTGGCTCGATGGCTACCTGGCGCGGCGTCTGGAGCAAAGCACACCGTTCGGGGCCTTCCTCGATCCGGTGGCCGATAAGTTGATGGTGGCGGTGGCCCTGGTACTGCTGGTGCAAGAGCACGGCAACCTGTGGCTGACCCTGCCGGCGGCGGTGATCATCGGACGTGAAATCGTCGTTTCCGCCCTCCGCGAGTGGATGGCCGAACTGGGTGCCCGCGCGCAAGTAGCGGTATCCAACATGGGCAAATGGAAAACCGCCGCGCAGATGCTGGCGCTGGTGATCCTGCTGGCCAACCCGCCGGCCTTCACTTTCTGGGTGCTGCTGGGTTATGCCCTGTTGCTGATCGCAGGAGGGCTGACCCTGTGGTCCATGCTGCAGTACCTGCGCGCTGCCTGGCCGCATCTGAAGACCGATGTGGAAAAGAAATAAAACTTTTTTGAATCAAGGGGTTGACGCCGTTTCGAATTTCTATAGAATGCACACCACCAAGACGCGGGAATAGCTCAGTTGGTAGAGCACGACCTTGCCAAGGTCGGGGTCGCGAGTTCGAGTCTCGTTTCCCGCTCCAAACATAGCGCTACAGAGTTCCACTTAACTCTGCAGCGATCGAAAAAAGGACCTTCGGGTCCTTTTTTCGTTTGTGCGGTATTCCACTGACGTCGGCTGCGTTCCAGCAGTATCCAGTGGTTTTAAGTGCATTTCTCTGTCTGTTTTCCGTCACCCCTTGGTTCAAGACTCGTTTGGACGTAGCAGCCTTGGCATGACGTGACTTTTTACTAGAGCGGATTTTGAGGCAGGGCGCTTTTCCCTCGATAGCCTACGACGATCTTGCTTAGTTGTTCCGAGGCTTTTTGCTTCTTTCCCTTTTGCCGCGCTGGAGCGGACCTGACTCGCGGAAGCGGAGATCGGCGACTAAAGGCCCATTACGGCTGTGAGCAGACAGGCTATCATCTCGCCATCAGCTCAAGCGGGGCCCAATTGACCGGGCAGTCGCCTGCACTCCCTTGGGCATTACGACAAGGATAGTTGCGTATGGACGACATCGTTCAGTCTGTCACTCCCCTCGAAGAACAGCCAAAAGAGATTAAGATCCTCGCCACTTTAGTGGCGAAGCTGAACCTCGCAGATTTCCAGAACGCCATCCCGGTGATTCGAGAGCTTCGTATTTCGAATGAGACGAGTTATCGCTTCGTCAGCGCCACCCTCACACTTACTTCATCTCCTGAGATATTCAAGTCGAAGGTTTGGCGAATTGATGAGATCGCTCCTGACACCTTTCGAGTAATACCAGGCCTTGATCTGGTTCTGGACGGTCCTCTGTTGACCCGTCTGACAGAAGCCGAGATGTCCACCTTCACGTTTGTTCTTGAGGTCGATGACAAGGAAGCTGAGGGTGGCCGGAGGGAAGTTGCTCGGCTTGAGCAAATTGTCGATCTTCTTCCCAGGAATCAATGGGGCGGCCTCAGGCATATCCCAGATATGACCGCTGCTTTCGTCCAACCCAATGACGCAGCCGTAGAGCGTCTGCTTAAACAGGCCGCTGAGCTGCTTCGCCTGAGCGATAAGTCATCTGCCCTCAATGGTTATGAAGGTGGTCCCAAGCGTGCCTGGCAGTTGGCTTCGGCAGTCTGGGGGGCAGTGGCACGGATGAAGCTGGACTATGCATTACCGCCAGCGAGCTTCGAACAGTCAGGGCAGAAGGTTCGCAGTCCCAGTCAAATTGCCGATTCCGGCTTGGCCACTTGCCTAGACCTCACTCTGCTCTTCTGTGCGGCATTGGAGCAAGTTGGCCTCAACCCGGTTATTGTCTTCACCCGTGGGCATGCCTTCGCAGGTTTGTGGCTCAAGCCTGAAGAGTTCACGACTACGTTAGTGGATGACGTCACTGCCGTGCGTAAACGTGTGAAACTCCAGGAGCTTGTGCTGTTTGAGACCACGCTGATTACTCACAGTCCAATACCACCATTTTCGTACGCAGTAGAGCAGGGCAGCAAACAGATAGCTGAAGACACCGAAAGCGACTTTGAAATGCTGTTGGATATTCGTCGCGCTCGTTTGCAACGCATCAAGCCGCTAGCCAGTTCAGAGGCGCAGATAGCGCGTGCAGCTATTGCTGAGTCAGATGAAAACTCATTATTGTTGGTCGAGGAAGGCCTCGACATTTCGGACGATAACGGAGAGGTTCAGGTTGAGGATCTGTCCAAGCTTGACCCGGCAGATCGCCTAGGTCGGTGGCAGCGCAAACTCCTAGATCTTTCACTCCGAAACAACTTGCTCAACTTCAAAATGGGTAAGCGGGCGCTGAAACTTGAGTCTCCTGATCCAGGAGCGCTGGAGGACATTCTCTCCAGTGGACAGGCATTGAAACTGTTGACCAGGCCTGATCTCATGGATGGAGCAGACCCGCGCGAGCGTGCGCTCTATGAGCAGCGCGAACGAGAGGATGTTCGTCGCCGTCATGCTGAGGATGCCCTGAAACGCAAAGAGGTGTTTGTGGCACTGACTGCCACGGAGATGGATGTTCGACTTACCGAACTCTATCGAAGCGCTCGAACCGCGTTACAGGAAGGCGGTTCCAACACCTTGTTTCTGGCCATCGGTTTCCTGAGCTGGACGCGAGAGGATAGGGCTGGCCAGAAGTATCGAGCGCCCTTGGTCTTAGTACCAGTAACCCTGGAGCGCAAGAGCGCTCGTTCCGGTTTCACCATGGTGCTGCATGATGACGAACCACGCTTTAACCCGACGCTGATTGAGATGTTGCGTCAGGACTTCGAGCTTGGTCTTGGATCGCTAGAGCACGAGCTGCCGCGGGATGATTCGGGCCTGGACATCGCAGGCATCTGGAAAAAGGTCGGTCATGCGATCAAGGACATCGCTGGATGGGAACTGAGTGAGGACGTCGTGCTCTCGATGTTCTCTTTCGCCAAGTATCTCATGTGGAAAGATCTTGCCGAGAACGCAGAACACCTTCGGCAGAGTCCTGTTGTCCAGCACCTGCTCGATACGCCGCGAGATTCGTTCATCTCCGACACTCCTTTCCCCGAAGCTGAGTCGCTGGATCGCGACTATGGCCCAACCGATGTGTTCTGCCCGCTGCCATCGGACTCATCCCAGCTTGCTGCAGTGATGGGCGCAGCAAAGGGTAAGGACTTCGTTCTTATAGGTCCGCCGGGTACCGGTAAAAGTCAGACAATTTCCAACATGATCGCTCAGTCGATAGCACAGGGGCGGCGTGTACTTTTTGTGTCAGAGAAAATTGCAGCTCTGGATGTTGTATATAGGCGTCTACGTGAGATTGGCCTCGGTGAGTTTTGCCTCGAGCTTCATTCCAGTAAGGCTCGAAAGACTGATGTTCTGGCTCAATTGCAGTCCGCTTGGGAAGCGAAGGGGCAGGTCGACTCTGCTGCGTGGGAAGTGGAAGCGCAGCGACTCGCCTCGCTTCGAGATGGCCTCAATATTTATGTCGAGCGTCTGCACCGCCGGCATCGCAACGGTTACTCAATTTACGATGCGATTGGTGTGGTTACATCAGGTACTGATGAGCCAGTAGCTCCACTCGGCTGGGCATCCCCTGAGGTACATGACCAGAAAGCCATGCTTGAGCTCCGAGAGCTGGGCGACCGTCTTGAGGTTAATGCTCAAGACGTGGGTTATGGTCAGTTAACTGGCAACGCCTTGTCGGCTGTTGGCCAGGCGGAGTGGTCGCCTTATTGGCAGCAGCAATTCGTACAGGCGGCCCGTGATGTACTTCCCGCTGTCCTTGAAACACAGCGATCTGCCGATCGCTTCGTCGAGTTGTCCGGACTGCCTGCTACGGCATACACACCTTCTACCCTTGAGGGGCTGTCGATACTCTCGCAAGTGCTACCTACGGCTGCCGGCCAGGATTGGCGCTTCGCTTTGCGGCCAGATGCCCGCTCATTGTCTCAGCGGCTGAGTGACGGTTGCGCCTGGGTCGAACAGCATCGTGACATCAATGCCAGGCTCTCACCTATTTGGTCTTCCCGCGTTGTTTCTGAAGTCAAACGTGGTATCGACCTTCTGAAGCAACGTCGCGCGACCTTTGCAGAGCTGGGCCCAGCCTGGCCGCAAACCGTCACAGAGGTACTCCATCAAGCGTTGGAGATGCTGAGTCGGATTGACGGTCTCAAGCAGCAGCTAACAGTTAAATATGGAGACGCAATTGAGGCTCTAGATGTAGAGCTCCTGCAGCGCGAGTGGAAAGAAGCAGAGGAGGCTTTCTGGCCTAAGTCTTGGTTCGGCAAGCGCAGGATTACCGGAGTAATGACCTCGACTCAGACCGCCACCGATGAAGCAGATATTGGTAAGGATCTCACCACATGGACTGAGATCCGCTCGGTACGCAGAGCGATTGATGAACTGGAACCGGGTCATGAGTGCGTTGCTGTTTGGCAAGGTGCGAAATCCGAAGCGGCCCACCTCGCAGCGGCAATCAAACTACAGGAGGCCATCAGGCATCAGAAAGATGATGCCACTTGGGTGGATGAGGAGTTCCAGCTGATTGAGCAAGGTCACCTTGGTGAAGCTTTGAAGGCAGAGCTCGCCCGGCTGCGTACCATCACTCGTTTCGACATTGATCTCGGCGAGCTGGCAGATCTGAGTGCTGATACTGCTGAACTTTGGAAAGGCCTGCACTCCGACACCGAGTTGCTGGCTGCAGCGCTACGCTTCCAAGCTGAACGACGTGACATTGAGGAGCGTGGCCGTCTGGTTGATGATCACCCTCAAGTGGAGGAAGGGGGCTGCGGATCCTCTTTGAAAGGCGACCTCGAGTTACTGAAACAAAGGTCGGCGATTGAACGAGAGCTGTCGGAACTGGTCGACCTGCGTGAAGTTATTCCACTCTGGAACGATTTGAAGACAAAGGTCGAGCCTGCTCGACAGGCGATTGAGTTCCAGGGCCGGCTGGCCATCGCGATTGCCAAACTAGCGCTCAATCCTGAGCAAGTCGCTGGCTATAAATCGCCGCTTCACACTCTGCTGGGGGATGGCAACGCATTACTAGAGCCAGAGGGTGCCATTGCTATTGCGGGCGTCAGTCTTCGCGAGAAGCTTGAGCAGTTAGGCGGCCGGTCAGAACACTTGATGGCAGTAGGGCACTTCACTGAGTCGGGTATCAACGAAGCAGTTGATCTGGGGCTGAGTGAGCTCAAGCAAAACTGCGAAATTGTTGTCTCGTCCGAATCACGACTCAAAGCATGGTGTGCCTGGCGGAAAGTTCGCGACGAGGCATATGCCGTTGGCTTGGCACCGATTGTTCAAGCGATGGAAACCGGTGCTATCTCCTCAGGCAAAGTCCGTCGCGTGCTGGAAGTTAACTATGCTCGCTGGTGGCTGAACACCACGGTGGACAACGAGGAAGTGATCCGGACATTCGTCAGCGTCGAGCACGAGCAGCGCATTCGCGATTTCCGGACATTGGATGATAAGTTCACAGAGTTGACCAAGGATTGGCTTCGTGCTCGTTTGTGCGCGGATCTTCCAAGCCAAGACAGCGTGAGTCGTTCTTCGGAATGGGGGCTGTTGCGTCACGAGATGGGCAAGAAGACGAAGCACATCCCATTGCGCGAGCTAATGAATCGTGCACCGGAGGCGCTGACCAAGCTGACGCCGTGCTTGCTGATGAGTCCGCTATCCATCGCCCAATACCTGCCTCCCGCTTCCAGTCCATTTGACCTCGTGATCTTCGATGAGGCCTCTCAGATTCCTGTTTGGGACGCTATCGGTGCAATGGCTCGAGGGCGTCAGGTGGTGATGGTAGGTGATCCCAAGCAACTTCCTCCGACGTCCTTCTTTGACCGAGCTGAGTCGACGGCTGATGACGAGGATGTTGAGGCTGATTTGGAGAGCATCCTGGACGAGTGTATTAGTGCGAATCTCCCAATGCGTAATCTCAACTGGCACTACCGTAGTCGTCATGAAAGCCTGATCGCCTTCTCGAATCAGCGCTACTACCAGTCTAAGTTGGTGACCTTCCCGTCGCCGTTTACAGCTGATAAAGCGGTAAGGCTTTGCTCAGTTGCGGGTGTCTATGACAAAGGCGGGTCGAGAACAAACTTGATTGAAGCACGAGCTTTGGTTGCCGATCTGATCACTCGTCTTCAGTCACCAACGTTCCGTGAAAGCAGACGGACCCTGGGGGTTGTAACCTTCAATGGCGAGCAGCAGAAACTCATCATGGACATGCTGGATGAGGCATGCCGAAAGGATCCTTCGCTGGACTCTTACTTCTCTGAGTCCGAGCTTGAACCAGTGTTTGTCAAGAACCTGGAAAGCGTTCAGGGTGATGAGCGAGACATCATCTACTTTTCGACCACGTACGGGAAAGATGCTGCGGGCGTTCTGTCCATGAACTTCGGGCCGATGAACCGTCCCGGTGGCGAGCGTCGCTTGAACGTAGCCATCACTCGCGCCCGTCAGGAGCTGGTGGTGTTCTCTACCTTACGTCCAGAGCACATTGATCTGGCTCGCACACAGGCGCTAGGTGTGCGTGACTTGAAACACTTCCTGGAATTCGCTGAGCGTGGTCCTCGAGCCCTGGCGGAGGCGAATTTTGGGAGTGTTGGTGGCTTTGATAGTCCGTTCGAGGAAGCAGTCGCAGCCGCGCTTGCAAAGAAGGGCTGGCAAGTACACACGCAGATTGGCGTATCTTCGTTCCGTATTGACTTGGGTATCGTTCATCCAGACGCACCTGGTCGGTTCCTTGCTGGAGTGGAGTGTGATGGCGCCACCTATCACCGTAGTGCCACAGCTCGAGATCGTGACAAGCTCCGTGAATTCGTGCTGCGGGGGTTGGGTTGGGAGATCGTACGGATTTGGTCAACGGATTGGTGGGTTGATGCCGTCGGGACGGCTGAGAAGGTTCATCAGCGCTTGAATGAAATCCTGGCTGAATCGCGTGCCAAGCAGGCGGTCATTGATGCTGCGCAAGAGGCAGAGCGACTGAAAATAGACGCAGCTGTTGCCAAGGTCATTGAGGTTGTAGATCAGGTAAGTATTGTAATGGCGGAAGAGACCACCCCCGTTGCCAATGACCTTGAAGGCGCACTACCGGAGTTGAAATATGCCAAGGCGGCGACATTGAGCGTTGCTGAAGAAGTGGTTGCGTTTACCCCTGTGCAGAATTATCCGCTATACAGGGAAACAGACCCAAGCCAAGCAGTCGAAGGTGTCGATCCAGATCGTTTCTTTGATCCGAGCTACACGCCCACGCTGGAGCAGATGATTGCTTACGTGGTGTCTGAAGAAGGGCCGGTACTGGACACTGAGCTAGCGAGGCGTATTGCTCGGGCACATGGTTGGGTTCGCACGGGCTCACGTATACGTGATCGCGTTGATCAGATCGCTCGTGCGCGGTTCAGATCGCACGAGGAAGAGCAGATTGGGTCCTTTTTCTGGCCTGCTCATCTCGAAACAGACAACAGTGTCGTGTTCCGTAGAGCGGGTGACGATGACTCCACTCGAGGGCTTGCTGAGATTTGCCTTCCAGAGTTGTCTGCTCTCGCTGAAGAGATGGCTCTAAGAGGCCATGAGGGCGAAACGTTGGTCTATGCAGTTGCTAAAGAGGCGGGTGTTAGCAAACTTGCTCATGCAGGCCGATTGAGGATCGAGAAAGCGATTCGCCAAAAACGCGAATACTAATAGCACTCATTGTAAGAGGGGGCGCGCTGCGAGGGGCCCCTCCATTTGCCTGATCAAACTAGGGAGAGTAGAGATGGGGTGGAAAGGGACTGTGCGTTCACTGCAGGCATCAGCACGACGAGCTGAGCGCAACGCTCATCGTCGGCAGCGTGAACTGGAGCGGCAAAGCAAAGAGTTCTCTCGCATGGAGGCTCTTGAGCAAGCAGCGCACGAAGTTGAGGTGTATGAAAATCACCTTGAGGTTCTCCTCTCCATGCACAAGGAATGTGGCGAGCCCATCAAATGGAAGCAACTTCTCTCCAAGCCCGAGCCTAAGAAACCTCAGAAGAACGGCACGTTCGAGCAAGCTGCTATACATGCCAGCGCAACCTATCGACCGAATTTCTGGGCTCGCCTGTTCAAGTTGGATACTCGTCAGCGAGAAGCACTTGTCATAAAGATCGGGACTGCCCAGATGGAGGACGAGAATCGGTACCAAGCAGAGTTGGAAGAGTGGAAAGTCGCTCACTCTGATTGGGCGGAGGAGCGAGATCTCGCCAAGCGTATCCTGGAGAATGATCGTCAGGCGAAGCTTGATGCCATCGAAGCGTTCGAGCCCTTCGCAGAAATCTCACATCTCGGATCAGCCATTCAGATGATTGTCCATGAAAGCGGCATCCTGGAGGCCCAGTTGTCGATTCATGGTTCCCACGTGATTCCGACGGAGGTCAAATCCCTGCTTAAGAGTGGCAAGCTGTCGACCAAGACCATGCCCTTAGGCCGGTTTAACGAACTTCACCAAGACTATGTCTGCAGCTGCGCTTTGCGTGTGGGGCGCGAACTTCTGGCAATCCTGCCGGACGATTTGGTGATCGTTACTGCATTGGACAACGTGCTCAATAGCTCAACGGGCCACATGGAGGAGCAGCCAGTCCTCAGCGTGGCGTTCTCTCGTTCCACTATTGATACTCTCAACGTGGAGGCTATTGACCCTTCCGATGCCATGAAAAACTTCGTGCACAACATGACGTTTAAAAAGACGGCTGGTTTCTCCCCGGTGAGTGCTCTCGAGTCGGGGCGGTTTGCCACGAGGGTTATTTCGTAGCCTCCAACTGCTAGTGCGAGAGCCGACCTTTCTTGGGGGGCAACATAGAGTAGGGGTTAGGTTCTTACTCTATGTTGCCCCTTTTGTTTTGAGGTATGGATGTCTTCATGACGGAGAGGGATGAAACAGATGTATTGCTTACTAGTTGTTGCTGGTCGGCCCGCGATAAAGAGTCACTATGCTGCTAACTGCTTCCTGTCACCCCGAACTTAGGCGGTGCTGCTTGGGTTGATTCAGTTTTGGGTTGGGCCCTTCCATTCGTTCTCTGTTTGAACTGTTTTTCAGGGAGACGTACAGCCAACTGGACTTGCCCCTATCAAACCGGACACCGGCACCCCGTTAAGTTGATGCCTCAGCCAGGCGCCTGAACTCCCGAGGTGAGCGGTAGTTCAGTGCGCTGTGCGGATGTTCCTCGTTGTAATGCTCGAAGGCGATGGTCAGGTTACGCAGGGCCGTCGCTCGATCGGGCTTGGGCATGTGACGGATGTAGTCACGCTTCATAGTCTTCACGAAGCTCTCCGCCATGCCGTTGCTCTGCGGGCTGCACACCGGAGTTGTCAGGGGCAGCAGGCCGATCTGCCGGGCAAAGCCCCGGGTCTGTCCAGCGGTATAGGCCGAGCCGTTATCGCTCAGCCATTGCACCGGCGATGTCGGTAGCTGGTCACCAAAGCGTTGCTCGATAGCTTCCAGCATCACATCTCGAACATCGTCGCCACTGTAGCCATTTGGGCTGGCCACCCAACTGATGGCCTCACGGTCGCAGCAATCCAGAGCGAAGGTTACACGCAGTTTTTCGCCGTCCTCGCAGCGAAACTCGAAGCCATCCGAACACCAGCGGGTGTTGCTCGTGTCCACCGCGACGCGACCTTCATGACGCCGCGCCACCCCCGGCTGCTTGCGCCGGCGCTCCAGCAACAGGTCGTGGTCTCGCATGACGCGGTATACCCGCTTCACGTTGATCGGTGGCTGGGCCTGCTGCTCATGCTGTCGACGCAAAAGGCCCCAGACCCGGCGATAGCCATAGCTGGGCAATGCGCCGACGGCCTGCTTGATCCGCTCGACCAGGGCCGCATCGTTGAGCGTCCGGCGACGACGCGGCTGCGCCCCCGGAGTGGGCTGTTTGAGCCGAGCCGTCAATTGCGAGCGCGCCACACCGAGACTCTCACTGACCGCTTTCACTGGTCGTCCCCCGGCAACAAGGGTGAGTGCGCAATCCATTTTCGCGAGCGGGCGATCTCCACCGCTTCCTTGAGGATTTCAGCCTCCATGGTCTTCTTGCCCAGCATCCGTTGCAGTTCGCGGATCTGCTTGAGGGCATCGGCCAGCTCGGAAGCAGGCACCACCGCTTCACCGGCACTGACTGCCGAAAGGCTGCCGTCCTGGTAGAGCTTGCGCCAGTGGAACAGTTGGTTGGGATTGATGCCGTTGCGCCGGGCCACCACCGAGACGCTTTGCCCAGGCTCCAGGCTCTGGCGCACCATGGTTAATTTCTCCTCGCCGCTCCTGGCCGAGCACTTCGATGCTTTTGTCTTTGCTGGTAGTCATAAACACAGTCGTTTGCCTATCCCTTATGGTAAGGGGGAAACGGTGTCCTGTGTTTCAAGGGGCTCGTTCACCAACACATGTTGTGTGGTTAAACGCGTACCCACTTAACTACTGGCCCTGATAGGAATAGGCAATGCTCAAAGACAAACCGGCATAGGTGACCGGGTTTTCCCTGGATAGCATGGCCGCCTCGTCCCTCTCTATCGGAGCTCGCCATGAACAGCATAAAAACCCTATTTATCACGGGTGTCAGCAGCGGCTTTGGCAATGCGCTGGCGCGGGAAGCGCTTGCCGCGGGGCATCGGGTTATCGGCACTGTGCGCAATGAAGCGGCCTTGCAGGCGTTTCAGGCGCTTTCCGTGGATCGTGCCCATGGGGTGATTCTGGATGTCACTGACTTCGAGCGGATCGACAGCCTGGTCGCGGCTGTCGAAGCCGCTCATGGCCCGGTCGATGTCTTGGTCAACAACGCCGGCTACGGTCATGAGGGCATCTTCGAAGAGTCGCCGCTGGAGGAGCTGCGTCGCCAGTTCGACGTCAATGTGTTCGGCGCGGTCGCGGTCACCAAGGCGTTCCTGCCTTATTTTCGCAAGCGGCGTGCCGGCCACATTCTCAATATCACCTCCATGGGCGGCACCATCACCATGCCGGGTATCGCCTACTACTGCGGGAGCAAGTTTGCGCTCGAAGGCATCTCCGATACGCTGAGCAAAGAATTGCGGCCGTTCAATATCTTCGTGACCGCCGTGGCGCCAGGCTCGTTTCGCACGGACTGGGCCGGTCGTTCGATGCAGCGCACTCCACGGAGCATTGCCGACTATGACGCCAGTTTCGACCCGGTGCGCAAAGCCCGCGAAGAGAAAAGCGGCAAACAGCCCGGCGACCCGCGCAAAGCCGCGCAAGCGATGCTGCAGGTCATCGCCAGTCCGGCGCCACCCGCACACCTGCTGCTGGGCAGCGATGCCTTGAGCCTGGTGCGTTCCAGACTGGAGCAGGCGGCCAATGAGATCGATCAATGGGAAGCGCTGAGCCGTTCGACCGATGGTTGAACGGTCAGCCAAGGGGCCGTCAATGAATCAGGCCGACTCACAGACCTCGCGCATGGTGCAACTGATGGAAAAGCTGGCGCCGATCGAGGGCTACAACCTCAGCGCGCTGGAGGATATCCGCTTCCTGCGTTCGAACCGGCCCCTGACCCGTACCCCGGTTTTGTATGACCCGGGCATCGTCATCCTGTGCCAAGGGTGCAAGCGTGGCTATCTGGGGGATGACGTCTACGTCTATGACGCCCAGCATTACCTGGTGGTGTCGGTCCCAGTGCCGTTCACCATGGAGACCGAAGCCAGCGAGGCAGAGCCCATGCTGGCGGTCTACATGCGTCTCGACTTGCAGGTGGCCAGCGAGTTGATGCTGCAAGTGGATGAAGCCCTCGGGCCCAGCGACGCCCAGCCCAAGGGGATGTATGCCTCGCCGATGGACGATCTGCTGCGCGCCTCGACACTGCGTTTTCTCGAGGCGATGAGTACTCCAGGTGATGCGCAGATACTCGGGCCGTCGCTGGTGCGGGAAATCTATTACCGCATCCTGACGGGCGAGCAGGGCGGCTCGATGCGTGTCGCGCTCAATCGCCAGGGGCACTTCGGCAAGGTCACTCGCGCGATCCGCAAGATCCACAGTTGCTACCAGGAGCGCCTGGACGTGGAGTCCCTGGCCCGGGAAGCGAGCATGAGCGTGCCCAGCTTTCACCTGCACTTTCGCAGCGTGACGAACGCCTCTCCGATGCAGTACCTGAAGTCGACGCGCTTGCACCAGGCGCGACTGCTGATGCTGCGCAACGCCATGAGCGCTTCGACGGCGGCCTTCAACGTAGGCTACGAAAGCGCCTCGCAATTCAGCCGCGAGTTCAAACGCTTCTTCGGCCGAACGCCCCAGGCGGAGATCGAATGGATGAAGGCGACCTATGCGTTGCCTGCGCCGTCTACGCCATCTGTCTATGTCTCGTCGCATTAGTTTTCGCACCTGCCTGAGCAAGTCTGTGGCGCGCGTTTTGCTTCGCGCTTGAACCTCACCCCACAGGAGTTCAGCGATATGGATTCGAAGCGCTCTACGCAACAACCTTCGGATGGTGCCCCAGGCCTGGTGGCGGGCAGCGTTATTGGCGGTCGGCCTACATCACCGCCAGGTTATCGCCCGCTGCTGGAGGGCGAGGTGATTCAACCGACCGATGAGGCCGGCAACGACCCTCGGTCCTGGACGCCCGTGCCCAGCCATTGGGTCAGCCAGGTGCATTGCCTGGCGGTGTACGGTCAGGTACGTCGGCCGACAACCCGCCAGGGTTGTTGCTAACCTGCCGCCAGCGACGCTGGCCGCCGCCGGGATACCTGCTGCAAGCTGGATCGGGTCTCGATGAAGGGGCTCATCCATCTGCCATCCTTGTTGCCGAGCAGTCCTGCTCACGGCTTGAACTCCCCATTTCAGAGCGTTCGTGCACGCTTCCATGGCCCGGGCGGCGGGGGAGATTGCGCTGTCTTGAGGCATGGGCCTCCACCTGCGCACGATTGCGAGTCTGGAGAAAACTGACGAGTCGCACAGCTTCCTTGGCTGGTCAGACCTGTAAGACCTTGTTTTTCGATCGGTAAATGATAAATCCATGATTTTCCGCGGGAAGTGGCATGGGGGCTGCTATGCACGATGCATTCTTCAAGCGGCTTCGCTGTGGTTCGGCCACCCGATATTCAACCGGGCAGACGTCGACCTGAGTCGCTGAAGAGGGGGCAGTCCGCGGGTCGACAGCGTTGTCGACCCGCCAGGGACTCGGTTGATTCTTGACGGAGAAACATCATGAACCACGACTCAAATGCTGCGAGCGCAGTCAAACCACCGGCCAGGGCCTGGTATGGATCACTCTTTTCGCAGGTGTTGCTGGCCCTGTTGCTGGGGATTGTGCTCGGCGTACTGGTGCCTGATTTCGCGGTAAAGCTGAAAGTGCTCAGCGACGGTTTTCTCAAGCTGATTTCGATGATCGTCGCACCCATCGTCTTTTGTGTGGTGGTGCACGGGATCGCCGGTACGGGCGACCTGAAAAACGTCGGGCGGGTAGGGGGCGTGGCGCTGATCTACTTCGAGATCATGACCACCATCGCCCTGGCTCTCGGCATCCTGCTGGCGTTCGTGTTCGGGCCCGGGCATGGCATGAACATCGACACCACGACCCTGGATGCCGGGGCCATGAGCAGTTATTCGGAGAATGCCCACAAGCTCCAGGGCAGCGGCATCGGTTCGTTCATCCTGAACATCATTCCCACCACTTCAATCGATGCATTGGCCCGCAACGATGTATTGCAGGTGCTGTTCTTTGCCTTGCTGTTCGGCATCAGCCTGGCATTGGTGGGGGGTAAAAGTGCGGAGCGCGTGACCTCGTTCATCGACGATATTTCCAAGGTGCTGTTCAAGGCCATGGGGCTGATCGTGCGGCTGGCGCCCTTGGGCGTGCTAGGGGCGGTGGCCTACACCGTTGGCAAGTACGGTGTCGGTTCGATGAAGCAGCTGATTTCCCTGGTCGTGCTGTTCTACGCCTCGATCCTGATCTTCGTGTTCGTGATCCTGGGGGCGGTGTTGCGTTATGCCGGGATCAACGTGTTCAAGTTCATTGCCTACCTGCGCGAGGAACTGACCATCGTCCTGGCCACCGCCTCCTCGGACTCGGTGCTACCGCAGATCATGCGCAAGCTGGAAGTCCTGGGCGTAAAAAAATCGGTGGTGGGGCTGGTGGTGCCCACCGGCTATTCGTTCAACCTCGATGCCTTCTCGATCTACCTGACCCTGGCGGTGGTCTTCATTGCCCAGGCCACCAATACCCCCTTGTCGATAGGTGACCTGCTGCTGGTGCTCGGGGTGTCGCTCGTGACCTCCAAGGGCGCGCACGGCGTGCCGGGCTCGGCCATCGTGATCCTGGCGGCGACCCTGAGCGCAGTCCCCAGCATTCCGGTGATCGGCCTGGTGCTGGTGTTGTCGATCGACTGGTTTATCGGCATGGCACGCGCGGCGGGCAACCTGATTGGCAATTGCGTGGCCACCGTGGTGGTGGCCGATAAGGTCGGCGACCTGGACCGCGAACAGGCTCAACGGGTATTGAACAACCGTCAGCAATACGAGTTGTCCTGAGGCCATGAGCTTGCGGCGGGGGGCTGTGCCTTGACGGCGCAGCCTCTCGCAATGGGGGGGACTGCAATGCCGCGGCTATCGTGTATGACAGAAAACAAACGCAGCCGTACCCGCTGTCTGCTGGTTTCTATGTCGCTGCGCGCCACTAAGGCCTAAAATTCCCGGCAAATACCCAAGACTGTCGACGACTTCCCAGGGGCTGCCTGCCGGGTCGCGTCCGCCGCCCCAGGTTTCGCAAGTACCTCAAGGAAGGTTCCCCATGCTACTGAGGTCCCTCGCAGCTATTGGCATTCTGTTGCTGGGTTTTCTTTCACCGATATTTCCGGTTCATGCGCAAGACATCACGTTGTCCGGTCGCATGACCACAAGCAGTCACCCCTGGCTGGACGCCAAGGCGCGGCAGTGGCTGGAGGGGCGAGGGCCGCTCAGGGTCGGGGTGGTGCTTCTCGATTATCCGCCCCTGTCGGTGTTCTATGGCGATCGCTACCAGGGCATCACCGCCGACTACCTGGCCCTGATGTTCGAACGGCCGCCCCAGGTGCGCGCCTACTCGTCGCGGGCATCCGCACTGGCGGCCTTGCGCAGTGACGAGATCGACCTGCTGGGCGCGGGCAGCGACGTTGAAGGCCGGGAAAATGGCCTGCTGCTCAGCGAGGCCTACCTGCCCGACCGCCCGGTGCTGGTGACGTCGCAGGCCCAGCCCTTCGACCCCAACCAGGCCGGTACCGTGCTGGGAATGACCGTTGGCTATCTTCAGGAACAGGCGGTACGGGAGGCCTACCCCCATAGCCAGGTGGAGTTTTTCGATTCGCCTCAACGCGCGCTCGAAGCGCTGGTGCTGGGGGACGTCGACGCGGTGTTGGGGGATGCCCTGTCCTCGCATTACCTGATGCAAACCCATTACCTGCTGGGCCTGCGCATCGACAACTTCGCTCCCGTCGACAGCCAGGGCTTCCGCTTCCTGCTGCGTCCGGGAGACGAGACGCTGAGGGGCATCATCGACCGGGCGATACCGAGGATATCCAGGCGCTATGGGGAAGACATCCTGCGCAGCTGGAGCGCCGGCCGCCGCTTGAGCATCGACGAAGCGCGCGTGAAGCTGACGCCCGCGGAACAGCGCTGGCTGGACAGCCACCCGCAGGTCCCCGTGGCCATCAATTACTCGCTCGGGGCGCTGGGCGAGCTGGGACGGGACCGCAGCGTCACCGGCATTGGCCGCGACTACCTGGAATTGATCAGCCAGCGCAGTGGCCTGAAGTTCGCCTACCTGGGCACGCCAAACACCCTCGAAACCAACAGGCTCATCGCCGAGGGGCGCGCGCTTCTGACCCCGGCCATGCCTCAGTCCGAGCTGTTCGAGACGCCACTGGATGTCTTGTCGCCGTACCTGCGCAGCTCCACCGTATTGATGACCGCGACCAGTGCTGGTCGTCACGCCGGCCGGCGTTTCACCGGGCTTGCCGATCTGAATGGGAAGACCCTGGCGACGGGTGAGGGCTACTTTTTCATCGATACGATAAGACGCGACTATCCGGCGATTCAGCTCAAGGTATACCCCACGTTCCTCGAGGCCATGCGCTCGGTCGATTCGGGGCAGAGCGAGGTGTACCTGAGCAGCGACTACACCGGTCGCTATCTATCGGCCCAGTATTTCGACAATCGCATCCAGGTCACCGGGATCCTGCAGAACATCTCCACGCCCATCGGCATCGGGGTGGCGAAGCACCAGCCGGAGTTGCGCAGCATCCTGGAGAAGGCGCAGCTGGCAATCACGCCGGAAGAGGTCGCGGACATAGTCCAGGCCTGGGCGCCGCGCTTCGCCAGGGGCGGGAGCGACTTCTGGCGCGACCATCGCGACAAGATTCTCCAGCTGGGCGGCCTCTTCGCGACCCTGATCGCCATCTCGCTGATCTGGGCGTTCTACCTGCGACGCCAGGTCCGCAGGACCCGGGCCGCCGAGGAGCGCGCCGAGGCCGCCAACCAGGCCAAGAGTGTCTTCCTGTCGACGATGAGCCATGAGATACGCACGCCGCTGAACGCGATCATCGGCATGCAGGAGCTCGCGCTGTTGCGGGCGAAACAGGGGGAGGCCGACAGCGTATCCCTGTCCGTGGCCCAGGAAGCGGCCCAGGGGCTTCTGTCGCTGCTGGGCAATGTGCTGGATATTGCTCGCATCGAGTCCGGAAAGATCGATTCGTTTCCTGAGCCGGTGCTCATCAACCAGCAGATCGAAGGCGTCGCCTCGGTTGTCACTGGCATGGCGCGACAAAAAGGCCTCACCCTGGACGTCAAGGTCGAAGGCGATCTGCAGGCATGGGTGCTGCTGGACCCGCTGCATTTCAAGCAGGTGCTGTTCAACCTGCTCAGCAACGCCATCAAGTTCACCGAGCGCGGAGGCGTCATCCTCCAGGCCCGCACCCGTCGTGAAGGGCACAGCTTGCGCCTGGACCTCGATGTCATCGACACGGGCATCGGCATTGGCGCCGAAGACATGGACAAGCTGTTCAAACCCTTCTCCCAGGTGGGCGTGCCAGGCGCGGGGCAGGCGTCCGGAAGCGGCCTGGGGCTGAACATCAGCCGCCGCCTGGTGCAATTGATGGGGGGCCAGATCAAGCCGCGTAGCGAACCTGGCAAAGGATCCTGCTTCAGCCTCGAATTGAGCCTGCCCATCTGTGACCCTCCAGCCGCTGTCGAGGGCGAAGCGGCGCAGCAGGACCCGACCGATTCTGCCGAAGTGCCTCCGTTGTCCATCTTGCTGGCCGAAGATAATGCCTTCAATCGCGTGACCCTCAACACCCAGCTGGAAACCCTGGGGCATCGAGTGGTGGTCGCGGAAGATGGGCAGGAGGCCTTCAAGCGCTGGCTGAGCGCGGACTTCGACATCGTGCTCACGGATGGCATGATGCCGAGGATGGACGGCTTCGAACTCGCCAGGCGGATCCGCTGGGAGGAATCCCACAGCAGCCTGCCACGCTGTCGCATCATTGCCCTGACGGCCAGTATCGAGGCGAGTGCGGTGGAGCGATGCATGGCCGCCGGGATGGACCAGATTCTGTTCAAGCCCGCGACACTGGAAACGCTGCGGCAGGCTATCGCGTCCGGCCCGGCGGGCGGAACCGGCCCCGAGGAACCCCGATAAGCCGAAGCGGCCCTTTGCACGCCGGGTATCGGCCGCCCCCGCAAGCGCGGCCGATTCGATAAGCCCGGGAGCGGGGTTACCGGGATCGCTCCTTATGGATGAACGGGGTAGTCGGTGTATCCACGCTGGTCGCCGCCAAAGAAGGTGCTTGGGTCGGGGGCATTCAGCGCCAGCCCGTCGCGGATCCGCCGGGGCAGGTCGGGGTTGGCCAGGAAGGGGCGACCAAAGGCAATCAGGTCGGCGCGGTTGGCGGCCAGGGCCTGCTCCGCCGATTGCGGATCGTAGCCGCCGGCGAGCATCAGCACGCCGTTCCACTCCGTGCGCAGTTGTCCGATGATCGCGTCCCAGTGCGGGTCGAAGTTCTCGTCCTTGACGGTGCCGACCACGGCCGGTTCCACAAGGTGCAGATAGGCCAGGGGCCAGCGGTTCAGGGCGCGGACGATATGGCCGAAAGTGGCCTCGGGCGTTGCGTCGCCCATGCCCATGAAGCGCCCCATGGGGGTAAGGCGTACCGCCACGCGTTCGGCGCCCACTTCATCGGCGACGGCTGCCACGACTTCCAGCAACAGCCGGGCGCGATTTTCCACGCTGCCGCCGTACTGGTCCGTGCGCTGGTTGCTGTTGCTGTTGATGAACTGGTCGAGCAGGTAGCCGTTGCCCGCGTGGATTTCCACGCCGTCCATGCCGGCTTTCAGGGCGTTGCGCGCCGCGCGCCGATAGTCGTCGACGATCTGGGCGATCTCCGCCACTTGCAGGGCGCGCGGCACCGGCACATCGCCCCAGACGCCGTTGCCCTCGTCGTCGACGATAAAGGTCTTGCCTGGAACCGGCAGGGCGCTGGGCGCCACCGGCAGGGCGTTGTCGGGCTGGAAGCTCGGGTGAGAGACACGCCCCACATGCCACAGCTGCATGAAAATCAGCCCGCCGGCTTCGTGCACTTGGCTGCTCACCTGACGCCAGGCCGCCACCTGGGCATCGCTGTAGATCCCCGGGGTCCAGGCGTAGCCCTGGCCCTGGCGGGAAATCTGCGTGGCCTCGGTAACGATCAGCGCGGCACTCGCGCGCTGCCGGTAATACTCGGCGTTCATGGCGGTCGGCAGGTCGCCCGGCTGGCCGGCGCGGGAGCGGGTCAGGGGGGCCATGGCCACGCGGTGAGCCAGGGTGTAGGGGCCGACCGCAAGGGGTTGGAACAGGTGCTGGGTCATGGGTATTTCCTTATGAGGGCATCGATCGGGATGCCGTGGGTGCTCAGGCGGACGGTGCCTGGTTGAACAACAGGTGATTGCCGGTTTGCGTGTCTTTGTTGGGTACTAACCTAATCCGCCGGGCCGTGGCTGATAATCCAGCCGCCGCTCTACGCTGCATTGCGTGAAACGCAACGCCCTGAAGGGCAACGGATGCATGGCGCGGCGAGCGGGCGCCGACGGTGAGCGCGGCGATTGGCCCGCTCGATCCTCGAGACATTGGCAGCGTGCGAAAGGACCGCCACCGAAATGGCGGCCGGATTCCAGGCTAGGCCGGCTGCTCGGAGCGGGTCAGCGGCAGGTTCAGCCAGCGCCGGCCGGTGGCATTGGCCACGGCATTGCCGATGGCGGCGGCCATGGGGCCCTGGACGATCTCGGCGGCGCCGAGGAACGCCTGTCCCGGCTGATCGAGCAGATGCACCTCGACCTGCCGGGGCAACTGTGGAAAACGCAGGATCGGATAACCGCTCCAGTCGTAGCTGCGCACGCCACCCGGGTCGTAGCCGACCTTCTCGAACAGGGTCCAGCTGGCGGACTGCACGATGCCGCCTTCCACCTGGTTGCGCAGGCCATCGGGGTTGACGATCTGGCCCACGTCCACTGCCGTGACCACTCGATCGAGCTGCACCTCGCCGGTCTGCGGATGCACCCGCAGCAAGACGGCGATGGCGCAGTAGCCCATGATGTTTTTGTAGCGGGCAAACGCGAAGCCGATGCCCGCGCCGGGTTCCTTGCCCTTGTGCGGCCAGCCGCTGGCGTCCCGCACCCGTTCGACCACCGCCCGTGCCCGCGGGTCGCTCAGGTGGGCGAGGCGCAAGGCCACCGGATCGGCGCCGGCCCGGGCGGCCAGTTCATCGATGCAGGCTTCGATGGCGAAGATATTGATGTGGGCCCCCAGCGAGCGCATGGCGGAGGTGCGAAACGGCATGCGGGTGACGAAGTTCATGTCGATGCGGGTGGACGCCAGGCTGTACAGCGGCACGGCATTGCGATCGCCATCCCCTTCGGGCTGGGCGATGGGGATCGACGGCGCGGAAACGAACGGCCGGGCCAACAGCCGCGCGGGAATCAAGCGGCCGGCATTGACGATGCGTTCGTTGTGCGGCGTGGTCCACAGCTCATAGGCCCAGTCCTGCAATCGGCCCTGGGCATCGAGGCTGGCCTGGACCTCGGTGAGCATGGCGCTGCTGTAGGGCTCCCAGAGGTTTTCCTGCTCGCGCATCCACTGCACCCGCACCGGCGTGCCGGCGAGCCGCATCGCGATCAACGCGGCATCGGCCGCCGCATCGTCCGCGCCGTTGTGGCCGTAGCACCCGGAACCCTCGGTATGGATGCAGCGCACCCGCTCCGGCGCCAGCCCGACCATCTCGGCAATCCCCGCGCGCAGCGGGTAGACCCCCTGGGTGTGGGTCCAGACCGTGAGCACGCCGTCCTTGAACCAGGCCACGGCGCAGGACGGGCCGATGGAACCGTGCATCAGGTACTGCTTGCTGAACCGCGCGCGATAGCTGGCGCGGGCGCCGGCCGCCGGGTTGCCTTCATGGCTGATCGGGTAGCGGCGCGCGGGCAGGCGGGTCAGTAGCGCGTGGATGTCCCGCGCTTCGGGGATCGCCTCTCCAGCGCTCCAGCGGGCCTGCTCATAGCCGCTGCGCATCGCCTTGATGGCTTGCCACTCATCCCGGGCGACCACCGCCAGGTAGTTGCCGTCCTGCACCACCCGCACCACGCCGGGCAGGGCCTTGATCGCCTCGGCATCGAAGGCTTCCAGGCGGCAGCCAGGGCGGGGCGGGCGGATCACCCGGGCGTGCAGCATGCCCGGCAGGCGCAGGTCCTGGACGAACGCGGCGCCGCCACTGACCTTGGCCGGGATATCCAGGCGCGGCAGCGAATGGCCGATCAGCTTGAACGCAGACGGTGGCATCGAGGGCGATTGCGCCTGCGCATAGTGGTGCAGGTCCACGCCCTTGACCGCCTCGGCATAAGGCATGCGTTGCCCGGCCGGGCCCTGGATCTGGCCCTCGTGCGTCGTCAGCAGCGCGGCGTCCACGGCCCAGCTGCGCGCGGCCGACGCCAGCAGCAATTGCCGGACCTGGGCCGCGGCGTTGAACAGGGCCGTGCCGCTGTCGAAAATGCTGTGGCTGCCGGCGGTGTAGCCTTCGTTGGGCGTCAGGGCGGTGTCCGCGCTGAGCAGGGTGATCGCGCCTGGCGCGAGGTCCAGGCGTTCGGCGGCAATCTGCAACAGCGCGGTTTTCACCCCCGTCCCCAATTCGGCCTTGCCGGTGTAGACGGTGACGCCTTCGGCCGCGACGCGGATCCAGGCATCGAGGTAGGGATTGGTGCGCAGGCTGCCCGGCAGATCGGGCGCCAGTACTACCGTGCCGAGGGTATCGACTTCGCTGTCGGCCAGCGCCTGGCGCGCCGCCGGGACCAGGGTGAACGCCAGCACCAGCGCGCCACCGCGCAGGAACGCGCGGCGTCCCTGGTCGACTTCATGGTGCCGGGTCATGGGGCGCTCCGCTCTTGCCTGGCCACGCGGCCGATGGCATCGATGATCCGCAGGTGGGTGCCGCAGCGGCACAGGTTGCTCGCCATATGCTCGCGAATGGTGGCTTCGTCCGGATGAGGGTCGCGCTCCAGCAACGCCTGGGCGCGCATCAGCATGCCGGCGATGCAGTAGCCGCACTGGGCGGCCTGGGCCTCGATAAAGGCTTTTTGCAAAGGCCCCGGGCGCTCCGCCGTACCCAGGCTCTCCACCGTGCGGACGGCCTTGCCTTCCAGGCCGCTGCAGGGCGTCAGGCAGGAAAAGACCGGCTGGTCATCCACCAGCACGGTGCAGGCTCCGCATTGTCCCAGGCCGCAACCGTACTTGGCGCCGTTGAGCCCCAGGTGATTGCGCAGCGCATACAGCAACGGCATGTCGGGCTCCAGCTCCAGCGCATGGGGCGAGCCGTTGACGTTGAGGGTCATGTGGGTCATTGCGCCTCCTGGCGTAATTCGTGAAGGGTGGAAGAAAGGTCGGCCCACGGCTGGCCCGGGCTGGCCTGTTCGCGCAGGAACGAGGCCAGCGCCGCCAGCTGCTGGTTGTCCAGGCTGGCGGCGAAGGGCGGCATGACCGGGCCGGGCAACCCCGGGGTGGCAGGCACGCCTTCGAGCACGGTCTTGAGAAAGTTGCGCGCGCTTGAGGCATGCAGCGCCGACGTCCGCTCCAGGGCCGGGCGCCCATCGATCTGGCGCATCGGCGCGGCCGGGCCATGGCAACCGGCGCAGGCGCTCTGGAACAGCTGGGCGCCAGGCGCCTGCTCGACCACCTCGGTAGGGCGCGCGGTGGCTGCAGCGGGTGCGGCGGGAGCGGAGTCCTCGAGGCTCAGCAGGTAGTCGGCAATCGCCTCGGCGTCGCTACCCGGCATGTTGCCCAGGCTGAGGCTGACCGGGCGCATCGGCCCGGCGGCGGTGCCATGGCCCTCGACCACCTCCGCCCGCAGGTAGCCCGCCAGTTGCTCGCGGCTCCAGGGCGCGGCGCGGTCGGCCAGGCCCAGCAGGGACGGCGCCTGCCAGCCGTCCACCCTGCCGCCGGCAAGATGCTGGGCGGACTGCTCGGCGCCCAGCGGGTTGAGCGGAGAATGGCAGCCGGCGCAGTGGCCGGGGCCTTCGACCAGATAGCGGCCACGGTTCCAGGTTGCGGACTGCTGCGCCACGGGCGCCAAGGGCTCCGCGTGCAGGAACAGCAGGTTCCAGAACGACACCAGCGGGCGGATGTTCATCGGGAAGTTCATCCGGTTCTGCATGGCCGGCGCATGCACGGCGGGGCCGCTCATCAGATAGGCGTAGAGGTCCGCGATGTCCCCGTCCGTCATGCGCCGGTAGTAGGCGTAAGGGAAGGCCGGATACAGCAAGTGCCCGTCGCGGGCGACCCCTTCGCGCATCGCCCGCTCGAAGGCCGGTAATGACCATTGGCCAATCCCGGTCCCGGCGTCCGGGGTGATGTTGGTGCTGTAGAGCGTGCCAAAGGGCGTTACCAGCGCCAGCCCACCGGCCAGGTAGCGGCCGCCGGGGCGGGTATGGCACACCGCGCAATCGCCGGCTTCGGCGACCCGCGCGCCGCGTTGCACCTGGGCGGCATCGAAGCGTTGTGGCGGTTCGGCCGGCGCGATCGCCGGGCGCCACATCAACAGCGCGGCGCCTATCGCGCCTGCCGTGGCGAGCACCACGGCGCCCAGCCACAACTGCCTGGCGTTCATCAGGTCACCCTTCATTGGTCCGTGGAATCCGCGCGGGCGGACAGTGATGCAGTCGAGGTCATGGAAGTCTCCTTGAGCCACTGAGGAGAGCGGTGACGGACCGCCCCGTGGCAAGTGCCCAAGGGTAGAGAAGGGGGGTGGACGGCGGTATTGGCAAACCGCGCAAAGACCTTTTGCGCCATCGGCAACGCCGGGATCGTTGCGTGATGCGCATCGCTCAATTGCCCCGGCGGTGGATTCTCCCGATTGAGCGTCGCGCCTAGCCTTGGCGAAACTTTTCTCCACGCGAACGAGGTTTCATCATGCCTACCGGCAACTTTGCAACGACGGCCCGCACGGCGCTGAAGGGCGAGCGGCCCGCCACCCTCTCTGGCGCCCTGGTGGCCTTGCTGGCCTTCTGTTGCGGCGCGGTCGTCGCCAACCTTTACTACGCCCAGCCGATCGTCGAGCTGATCGCCCCGCAGATCGGCCTGTCGAACGCCCATGCCAGCCTGATTGTCTCGCTGACCCAGCTCGGCTACGCCGCGGGCCTGCTGCTGTTGGTGCCCCTGGCCGACCTGATGGAAAACCGCCGCCTGGTGGTGGGGTTCACGCTCGCCGTGAGCCTGTGCCTGATCGCCGCGGGCTTTACTGAGTCACCTTCGCTGTTCCTGGCGCTGTCGTTGCTCATCGGCCTGACTTCGGTGGCGGTGCAGATTCTGGTGCCGTTGGCCGCGCACATGGCGCCCGAGGAAAGTCGCGGGCGGGTGGTCGGCAACATCATGAGCGGGCTGCTGCTGGGCATTCTGTTGTCGCGCCCGCTGTCGAGCCTGCTGGCCCAGGCGTTCGGCTGGCGCGGGGTGTTCTTCAGCGCCGCGGGCCTGATGGCGGTGATCGCCTGCGTGATGGCCGTTGCCCTGCCACGGCGCATGCCGACGCATCAGTCCTCCTATGGCGAGTTGATCGGCTCGGTCTTCGCCCTTGCGCGCCGTCATGCCGGCCTGCGTGAGCGCTCCTTGTACCAGGGCTTGTTGTTCGCCAGCTTCAGCCTGTTCTGGACCATCGTGCCCATCGAGTTGATTCGCCAGCACGGCTTCAGCCAGGCACAGGTGGCGGTGTTCGCCCTGGTGGGCGCGGTGGGGGCGGTCGCGGCGCCGATTGCCGGCCGGCTGGCCGACGCCGGGCATGGCCAGCGCGGCACTCTCGTAGCCTTGTTGCTGGCACCGCTGTCCCTGCTGATAGGGGCGCTGCCGGGCAGTGGCTACCTGTGGCTGGTGGTGTGCGCGGTGCTGCTGGATTTTGCCGTGCAGCTGAACATGGTGCTTGGCCAGCGTGAGGTGTACGCCATCGACCCGCACAGCCGGGCGCGCCTGAATGCGGTGTACATGACCAGCATCTTCGTCGGCGGCGCCCTGGGTTCGCTGGTGGCCAGCCCGCTGTATGAGCAGGTGGGGTGGAGCCTGTCGGCGACCTCGATTGCCGCGGTCCCTGGCTTGGCGCTGCTGCTGTTTCTGCTCCGTCACTACCGCCAGGGCTGAGGGTCCGGGGCGAAGGAGCAGGCGCAGGCCACGGTGCTTGAGCACAACCGTACAAGACACTCGGTGCGTGCTCAGGCATAGTCCCTGGCTTCAATTTTCGCTCGCGGAATCGGCTTATGGACAAGTTGCTGGCGCTGAAGATGTTCGTTGAAACCGTGCGCTGTGGCGGCTACTCATCGGCGGCGCGCAAGCTCGGCCTGTCGACGTCGTCGGTGACGCGGCAGGTGGCGGGGCTGGAAAGCGAGCTGGGCGCCAGCCTGCTCAATCGCACCACGCGCAACACCAGTGTCACGCTCGCCGGGCAGGCCTATTTCGACAAGGCCGTGGCGATTCTCGAGGCCATCGACGAAGCCGACGCCAGCGTCGCCGACCGTGGCAGCGAGGCCCAGGGGCATCTGCGGGCCAGCGTCCCGGTGGAGTTCGGCCGGCGCATCATCGCCCCGCACCTGGGGCGCCTGCTCGAACGCCATCCGGGCCTGGAGATCAGCCTGTCGTTGAGCGACCGGGTCAGCGACCTGATCAGCGAGCGCATCGATGTCTCGGTGCGCCTCGGCTCCTCGGTGGTCAGCGATGACATCGTCAGCAAGAAGATCGGCGACTTCCAGCGTTGGGTCGTGGCCAGCCCCGACTACCTGGCACGCACCGGCCTGCCGCGCCAGCCGAGCGACCTGCTGGAGCACCAGTGCCTGCGCTTCGACTATGGCGGCGTGCACCAGGACTGGACCTTCCAGGGCGACGAAGAGCCCCAGCGCCTGGGGGTGCAGGGCCGCTTGCAGAGCAACAACGCCGACATCCTGCGCGAGGCGGCGCTGGCCGGTGGCGGCGTGGCGCTGCTGGCCGACTGGCTGGTGCGCGACGATGTCGGCCAGGGCCGCCTGACCCGCGTGCTGGAGCGGTACGAGGTCAATCCCGGCACCGCCAGCACCTGCATCAACGCGCTGTACCTGCCCAACCATCGCGGCTCCAGCCGCATCAATGTGTTTATCGAGTTCCTCGAGGAAATCCTCGCCGCCTGAGCCTCGCTCGGGTCTCGAGCAAGACAGCGTTGCGCGCCCTGTGGCTACTCGTCCGGCAAGTGCGCGCCTAGAGTCTGGCCATCATGGGTAGAAGCAAGGTGGTCGCTATGGGTAACGTCATTCATCTGGCGTACGACTTCATCAATCCCTGGTGCTGGATCGGCGAGCTGAACCTGCGCCAGGCCATGGCGGCCGCGCACCGGCCACGGCCGATCGTCTATGTGCCGAGCCGCTGCGCGTTCGACCTTCCCACCAGCCGCATCGAGCAGGGCGAGTACGCCCGGCGCCGGTTCGGCAGCCTGGCGCGCAGCCGGTTGTTCGAAGCGCAGATCACCCGGGCCGGCCAGGCGCTGGGGCTGCATTTTGCCTTCGAGCGAATCGAGCGCCTGGTCGACAGCGACCCGGCGCATAGCCTGATGCTCGAGCGGGCCGCGCGCGGTGGCGACTGCGCCGCGCTGTTCGCGCGGATCTTCCGTGCCTATTTCTGCGAGGGCCGCGATATCGGCGATGCGCGGGTGCTCGCGGAGCTGGGCGGGGACGGCAAGCGCGAGCAGGAGCGGCTGCTCGACTACCTGCGCGGTGGTGAAGGACTGGCCGCGTTGCAGCGCCACAAATGCGATGCCGCGGACTGGTCGGGCGGGGTGCTGCCGGCCTTTCGCATCGGCGACACCCGGGTCTCGGGCGCCCAGCCCGGCGCCTTGCTGGCGCGGGTGTTGCGGGACGCGACGGTGGCAGACGCGCAGGTGGCCCATGCCTTGGGTTAGCCGTCATGTGGCTGCTGCCAACGGCGCTTCCCGGCGCATGGTCCGAGCAGGCTCGGCCCGCCGCGCAGGATCAGAACGGCCCGAGCTTGAGCGGGTACTGAATGACGATGTACAGCCTGTCGATGTCGTCGCCGGCCTGGGCGGCATTGGCCCGGTGGCTGACGTGGGACAGTTGCAGCGACAGGTCCTTGGCCGGGCCCGACTGCACGATGTAGTGCAGGTCCAGGTCGCGTTCCCAGTGGCGTCCGCCCCGGCCCTGTTGCGGGCTGTAGGTGCCGCTGGCGCTGTCGAAGGGGTTGTAGGCGCCGCCCTGGGGCGCGTGGCTGCCGTCGATGCCACGGCCGCTCACATAGCGGGCCATGAAGCTCAGGCCGGGAATGCCCAGGGCGCCCAGGTCGAGGTCGTAGCGCGCCTGCCAGGAGCGTTCGCCGGGGCCGTTGAAGTCGGCGTATTTGATCGAGTTGGCGAGGTAGATGGAGTCGCCGCCGACGAAGTCGAAGGGCGTGTCGCCGTGGATTTTCTGATAGGCCAGGGTGAATGCCTGGGCGTCGATCCGGTACTTGCCGGAGAGGCTGTAGGCCGTGGTGTCGATGGCGCCGGCCACGGCCTGGCCCTGGTCGCGGGTGCGGTACAGGTTGCCGTCGAGGAACAGCTGGCCAAGGCTGGCATGCAGGTTGGCGTAGTACTGGCGCCAGGTGTCGCTCAGCTCCGAGGCGTAGAGGGCGCCGCCCAGCGCCTGGCCGGCGAACAGGTCGGCGCCGATGAAGTCGATGCTGGCGTGGCGGGTGGTTGCCCCGTAGCCGGAAAAGTCGCCCTTGGCGGTCGAGGCGTCCTGGTTCTTGAAGGCGTTGAAGTGACCGGCCTGCAGGTCGAGCCCCTCGAGCTCCCGGCTGGAGAGCAGCAGGCCGCTGGCGTATTCCGGTTGCAGGCGTTTGTCGGCGGTGTCGAACACCGGGGTCGCCACGGTCATTTCACCGAGCGCCAGGGTGGTCCGCGAAGCCTTGAACTTCAGCGCGCCGCCGGCGCTGGAGTAGCTGTCTTCGCTGCGCCCGTCATGATCCAGCGGCAACAGGCCCGTCCCGGAATGCCCTTTGCCACCGTCCAGTTTCAAGCCCAGGAAGCCGTGGGCATCGACCCCCACGCCGATGGTGCCGGGGGTGAAGCCGGACTCGAACGAGGCGATGAAGCCCTGGGCCCATTCCTGCTTGTAGCTCTTGCCGGCCGGGGTCGGGGAGCGATAGTCGTTGTTGAGGTAGAAGTTGCGGCTGAGCACTTCAAGACTCGCCCCCTCGAGGAAGCCGGGGGTGTCTTGCGCGCCCTGTGCCGCCAGCGCCGGGGCGCCGCCGCTGAGCAAGGCGAGCAGCCACAGCGGCTTCAGGCGCAGGCGCAGCGGCCCGGGGGCGGTGAGGTGTTTCGAGGCAAGCAGCATGCTTATGTCCCGCGTCAAGGTGGGTGGCCCAGGACGCGGCTGGCCGCGGTTCCGGCAACTGCCGGTATGCCTTCGGTCAATCGGCGTCCGCTCGGCGTGGCCATCGGATCGAGGCGAAGCATGGTTGCCTATTACAGGGCGCGGGGATTGTACGGCTGTGCTGCATTCGGCCGTTTGCGCGGGCAGGCAGGCTGCAGATGCCGTTCGCGGTGGGCGTTGCGGCAGTTCTTGAATTGTCCCTGTTTTGGAATCAATGATTCTCGGTTTTGCTGGATTGTCCCTTTTTGTTTTGGCCCCTAAATTAGCCACCAAGCCGGCAGCAAAGCCTCCCCAGCGGAACCCGCGCCGAGCTCCCGAATTGTGCAACTCAACGTTTGAACCTACTCGACATCAAAAGGAACGCGCCATGTCTATCCGTGAACTGCTCAACCCAAGCAACTCCGCCCTTATCCTGATCGACCACCAGCCACAGATGTCCTTCGGCGTGCAGTCGATCGACCGCCAGACCCTGAAGAACAACACCGTGGGCCTGGCCAAGGCGGCGAAGATCTTCAACGTGCCGACCATCTTCACTTCGGTGGAAACCGAGAGCTTCAGCGGCTACATCTGGCCGGAACTGCTCAGCGTGTTCCCGGATCACCAGCCGATCGAGCGCACCTCGATGAACTCCTGGGAAGACAAGAAGCTGGTGGAAGCGGTCAAGGCCACCGGGCGCAAGAAACTGATCATGGCCGCGCTGTGGACCGAGGTCTGCCTGAACTTCCCGGCCCTGGAAGCCCTGGCCGAAGGCTACGAGGTGTACATCGTCACCGACGCTTCCGGCGGCACCAGCCAGGAAGCCCATGACATGTCGGTACAGCGCATGATCCAGGCCGGCGCGGTGCCGGTGACCTGGCAGCAAGTGCTGCTCGAATTCCAGCGCGACTGGGCGCACAAGGAAACCTACGACGCGGTGATGGACCTGGTGCGCGAGCACAGCGGCGCCTACGGCATGGGCGTGGACTA